>NZ_KB290952.1:0-61485 GCF_000318175.2 Selenomonas sp. oral taxon 138 str. F0429
CCCCCGCGCAGCTCTCATCGGCGCGATTGTCATAATATAACACAGAGATTTCTCCTGCGTCAACCCCCTTTTTTATATTTTTTGCTTTTCGTCAAAAATAACGTATGATATAATCATTCTACCACATAAACACGACAAAGGAAATATTGTCATGCATGAATACAAGCGCACTGTTACCCTCCCAACGCTTCATGTGACGCTGCCATGTGCACCATCGCAGGAGATTATCTGCATTGGCGGAGGACGTGCCCCCGAAATAGGTTGGCTCACAGGGCTGATACAACAAAGAAATATGTGCGGCTCAGGCACTCCCATCTGGGCGATTGATCGCGGTGTGAACATCTGTCACTCCGCCAACCAAGTGCCCACACATCTGATCGGCGATGGAGACAGTGCGAATCCTACAGCATGGGGTTGGGCAGAGGAACAGAACACAGAGATTCACACCTTCCCGCCCGAGAAGGATTTCACGGATACAGAGCTTGCGCTGCAAATTGCCGCAGACCAGTATACCCACCCGCTCGTCATTTTAACGGCGGCATTCGGCGGGCGGCTCGACCATCTCACGAGTACCGCCTCTGTCGCCGCACACGCGCCCATCCCCTGCGTACTTGCGGACGAGCGTGAAACACTTTTCTACCTCCATGCGGGCGAATCGCTCACCGTGACCTGTGACACGCCCCCGCGTGCCATCTCGCTCCTCCCCTTTACGGAGAAATGTACGGGCGTGACAACGCGTGGGCTGTATTGGGAGCTGCAGGATGCGTGTATCACAAATCGAGAGTCACTTGCAATCAGCAACGTACTCGCACGAGAAAACACCAAGAACACGTTTACCGTCTCCATCAAGAGTGGCGTTCTCGGTGTCTATCTCTGCCATAAAGAATAGAGGAAGTTTTCATTGAATATCAACATTCCACAGACCTATTTCAGCAAGCTCATGCGTGCCGTCGTGGAGTTCGAGCTGATCGAGCAGGGCGATCGTATCTTAATTGGGGTATCGGGCGGCAAGGACAGCATCTTTCTCACCTACGCCCTCGCCATCCTGCGCGAGCGTCTGAAAAGAGATTTTACGATCGCGGCATTCACCGTCAATCCGCAGTTTGACGATCCGTTTGATACCGATGCGATTGCAGCATTCTGCAAGCAGCTTGATGTCCCCTATGAGGTTGTGGATGTCGATATCGCAGGTGCGATTGCGGAACAGGACGACAAAAGCCCCTGCTTCACCTGCGCGTTCTTCCGTCGCGGCGCAGTCAACCGCTACGCCGCAGCGCACCAAATGAATAAGGTCGCCTACGCACATCACCATGACGATGCGGTGGAGACCTTTCTCATGAGCCTATTCTACTCGGGGCAGCTGAACACATTCCGCCCCAAGACGTATCTGGACAAGACGGACATCACTGTCATCCGCCCCCTCGTCTACTTCCGCGAGCAGGAGATCATCGACGCGATCCAGTACCACGGCTTCACGCCGATCCCCTCCCCATGCCCGCACAACGGCAACACAACGCGCCAGACAGTCAAGGAGCTGATCGCGCGTCTCGGCGCAGAAAATCCGAATCTCTACAACCACCTCGCCGCAGGAATGCGCGAGGGCGCGCTCGGCGAGCTTTGGCCTGCAAGCAAGACGCGCAAGGAGATGGAGCGCACCTACCGCACCTTTATGGCGAAGAAATAGCGCCTCTCCTCCTCAGACAACATCAAAAAAGCCGAACGATGAAGTTGTTTCACTTCGCCGTCCGGCTTTTTTCAATCACGTCCAAGCTTGTCGCGCAGGATGACATCGTGTGCGCCGCCCTCGACGATGCTGGTCGAGGAGACGAGGGTGAGTTTCGCCTTGTCGCGGAACTCGGGCAGGCTGAGTGCGCCACAGTTGCACATGGTAGAGCGGATCTTGGAGAGGGTGGTCTGGACGTTCTCCTTCAAAGGACCCGCATACGGGACGTAGGAGTCGACGCCCTCCTCAAAGGACAGCTTCTTGCTGCCGCCGAGGTCGTAGCGCTGCCAGTTGCGCGCGCGGTTCGACCCCTCGCCCCAATACTCCTTATAGTATGTGCCGTTCACCATGACGCGATCCGTCGGGCTCTCGTCGAAGCGCGAGAAGTAGCGCCCGAGCATGAGGAAGTCCGCGCCCATCGCGAGCGCGAGTGTCATGTGGTAGTCATAGACGATGCCGCCGTCGGAGCAAATGGGGATGTAGACGCCCGTTTCCTTGAAATACTTGTCGCGCTCGGCGCACACGTCGATGAGCGCCGTCGCCTGTCCGCGCCCGATGCCCTTCGTCTCACGCGTGATGCAGATGGAGCCGCCGCCGATGCCGACCTTGATAAAGTCCGCACCCGCATTCGCAAGGAAACGGAAGCCCTCTCCGTCGACGATGTTGCCCGCGCCGACCTTGACCGTATCTCCGTACTGCTCGCGGATGTGCTGAATCGTCAGGCGCTGCCACTCGGAGAATCCCTCGGAGGAGTCGATGCAGAGGACATCCACACCCGCAGCGATGAGCGCAGGCACGCGCTCGGCATAGTCGCGCGTATTGATGCCCGCGCCGACGATATAGCTCTTGTTATCATCGGTCAGTTCGAGCTCGTTCTCCTTGTTGTCGGTGTAGTCCTTGCGAAACACCATGTAGCGCAGACGCTGATTCTTGTCGATGAGCGGGAGCATATTCAGCTTGCGCTCCCAGATGAGGTCGTTCGCCTGTGTGAGGGTCGTGGAGTCCGCATCCGCCCAGATGAGCTTTTCAAACGGCGTCATAAAGGTGTGTACCTTCGTATCGAGCGACATGCGCGAGACACGATAGTCACGGCTCGTCACGATGCCGACGAGCTTGCCGTTCGCCGAGCCGTCCTCCGTGACCGCCATCGTGGAGTGCCCCGTCTTCGCGAGGAGGTCGAGTACGCCACCGAGCGTCGTGTCAGGGCTGATGTTCGAGTCGCTGCTGACAAAGCCGGATTTGTAGTTCTTCACGCGCGAGACCATCGCCGCCTCTTCCTCAATGGACTGCGAGCCATAGATGAAGGAAACGCCGCCCTGCTTGGCGAGAGCAATCGCCATTGTGTCATTCGAGACCGCCTGCATGATCGCGGAGGTCATGGGAATGTTCATCATGAGCGCCGGCTCCTCGTCGCGATGATATTTGACGAGCGGCGTCCGCAGCGTGACATTTGCAGGGAAACACTCCGCCGAGGAGTAGCCTGGGATGAGCAGATACTCTCCAAATGTGTGCGATGGCTCAGTGTAGTAATGTGCCAACGAAATCCTTCCTTTCTGTATCCGACCTGAGATGATCCGTCCTAAAATTTTTCTGTCTAATATACGCGCTTCCGCCCGCCGTGTCAACCCGTACGGAAGCAATATATGCCGATATGTTGAAATTTCCCGATTTTGCAAAAAATCCCTAAGAGTCTGTGTCCACTCTTAGGGAAATCGTCTGCTATGGTGCCGAAGGCCGGGGTCGAACCGGCACGTTGTTGCCAACGGCAGATTTTGAGTCTGCTGCGTCTGCCAATTCCGCCACTTCGGCATGGGTTGTATTATAGCACCCCTGCGGCGGATTTGTCAACGTCAGCGCAGGTCGGCTTCGAGCTTTCGGATGAGCTCCATGTCCGCCTCGAACCACGGGACGCTATAGAGATCAGCGCGTCCGAGCCAGCGCCCTGCCGAGTGGACGGAGAGCTGCGGCTCGCCCGCAATGTGGCGGCAGATGTAGAGCCGCATGTTCATATGGTACTCGGGATAGTCGTGATCCACAATCCCAAGCAGACGCTCAACGGCGATCTCGACGCCCAACTCCTCGCGAATCTCACGCACGAGCGCCGCCTCGTCCGTCTCGCCCGGCTCAACCTTACCGCCCGCGAACTCCCATGTCCCCGCGTATGCACCGTAGCCGCGGCATGCGCCGAACACCTTTCCGTCCTTCAAGATCGCCCCCGCAACGACATCGATATGCTTTCGTTCACTCATGGATTTCCTATTCCTTTTCACTCTTTGTTGCACGCAGGAAAAGCTGCATCAGCTGATCACGCGGATCGCGCCCGTGCGTGACAATCTCATAGACGGTCGCGGAGATGGGCAGGTCGACGCCGTACTCCTCTGAAAGCGCCATCAGGGCCTCGGCAGTGTAGACGCCCTCGGCTATCTTGTGGAAGTCCCCCGCCGTGCCGCGCACAACAGCCTCACCGTACCGGCGGTTGTTGCTGTGCGGGGAGAAGAGCGTCGCCTCGTAGTCGCCAAGGTGGGAGAGCCCGTAGATGGTCTCCCCGTCGCCGCCCATCGCACGCACGAGGCGCACGAGCTCACGCGTGCCGCGTGCCATGAGCGCCCCCTTGAGGCTGCTGTAGCCGAGCCCATCGAGCATCCCCGCCGCGAGTCCGACGACGTTCTTCGCCGCTGCGCCGACTTCCGTTCCGAGGAGGTCTTCGCCGTAGTAGAAGCGGATGAGCGGGCTGCCGAGCGCGTCCACGAGCTCACGCAGCGCCTCCCGCTCCTCTCCTGCGAGCACCATGCAGTTCGGAATGCCGCGCACGAAGTCTTGCACGTGACCGGGTCCGACCCAGACGACAGGATGCACAGCACTGCCCAGTTCCTCATGCACCACCGTACTGAGTCGCTTGCCCGTACCGATCTCCAGCCCCTTCATGCAGAGGATGATGCGTCTTTTGCCAAGCTCCGCCCCCAGTCCGCGCGAACAGAGATCGCGGAGGAAGGTGCGCAATGCCTGCGCGTGGATGGAGATGATGACGACCTCTGCCGCCCGAACTGCCTCCGCGAGATCGTCCGTCAGATGGATGTCCGCTGGCAGCGTCAGGAACTCATTCGTCCGCGTCACACGCAGCTCTTTCAGATGAGCAGAGCCCGCACGCCCCCAGAGCGTGACTGCATGCCCGACGCGCTGCGCATACCACGCATGAAATGAGCCCCAACGCCCGCAGCCCAGTACGGATATGTTCATGACGATACCTCCACTCGGATGTTCAAGAGATCACGCACGACTGCGCCCGCCATCATCAGCCCCGCCACAGAGGGCACAAAAGAAACGCTTGCGGGCACTGTTCGACGTCCTGCCGCCGGCGTCTCTTCTCCCGCCTCGGGTGTACGCGGGCGTTCACGCGAGCAGACGACCTTCAGATGCGGGATTCCCTTTTCCTTGAGTTTCTTGCGCAAAATGCGCGCAAGCGGATCGCCCTTCGTCCGATAGATGTCCATGACCTCGAACAGGCTCGGGTCGAGCTTGTTCGCTGCGCCCATGCTTGCGATCTGCGGAATACCGCGCCGATGGCACTGCACGGCGAGGTCGAGCTTTGCTGTCAACGTGTCCACGGCATCGAGTACATAGTCATAGCACTCAGGAAAGAACGCATCCGCATCAGCGGACTGATAGAATGCACGTATCTCACGCACATCACAGGCAGGGTTGATGGAGCGGATGCGCCGCGCCATTGTCTCCGTCTTCGGCATGCCCACGGTCTCGGTCAGTGCGTGAATCTGGCGGTTGATATTCGTCACGTCGATGACATCGTGATCAATGAGCGTCAGCCTACCTACCCCCGCACGTGCGAGTGCCTCAGCTGCATAGGAGCCGACCCCGCCGATGCCGAATACTGCTATGGATGCACTGGCAAGGCGCTCCACGCCCGCACTGCCCAGCAGCATCTCCGTCCGCGCAAAGCGCCGATCATTCATTGTCCCAACCTTTCAGAGTACATGCTAAAGAGCTGCGGCGAAAGCATACACCTCCGCTGCAGCTCCTTTCCCACCAAGTTATGATTGTGTGCCGCTCACTTGACGACGAGCACGGGGCACTTCGACTGCTCCACGACATACTGGCTGACACTGCCGAGCAGAACACCCTTCACCACGCCGAGACCACGGCTGCCCATGACGATGAGATCGATGTCGTTCGTCTCTGCAAAGTCGAGGATGACCACTGCGGGCGAGCCCGTATCCGAGAACGACTCCTTTGCAACGCCTGCAGGGACCATCTCGAGCGCACGGTCAAGGATGACATTCCCCGCCTTTGTCACGGAGTCGAGGATCGCGTCCGAAAGAACGGCGTTGATCGCGAGCTGATTGATGTTCGCGACGTAGAGGAAATTCAGCTTTGCGCCGCAGATCTCGGCGAGCATACCAGCCTTTTCAATCGCACGGTCAGCACCCTCGGAGCCATCCACCGGCACCAAAATATTTTTAATCATGGCAGTTCCTCCTCACTTCTCTATAGAAATGAACCATATAGACAAATTTATGCGCTTCCCGCGACCATGACGCTGGAGTGCGCGTGTTCCAAGACGGTCTGCGTGACGCTCCCAAGGAGAAATCCGCTCACGCGCGAAAGCTTGCGCCCACCGATGACGACGAGCTCCACGCTCATCTCATCGATGAATCGCAGGATCTCTTCCTCAGGTATTCCCGTGCGGTGGTGACGCTCACGTGCAATACACTCGGGCAGGAGCACCTCTGCCACGGCAAATATCTCCTGCGCCTCCTCTGCCGCCGGACGCACAATGCTCTTCGGGAGCCACGAGACATCGCCCTCGTCCGTGCTCGCGTCGAATGGAGACACATAGAGGAGATGCACCTCAGACGCCATCAGCGCAGCAAGCTCACCCGCCAGACAGACGGCACGCAGCGACACCTGCGACCCGTCCACGGGGACAAGGATATGCGCGTACTTTGACTGCTGCTCCATCACGCACCTCCGTCCCGCCTTGTTTGTTGTATTTATTCGCGAAATTCTGTCAAACTCCTTCTTTATTCCGACGATTATTCGCTCTGATGAAAATAAATTGACGTGCCCCACCGAAAATGATAGACTGACTCTATATATAAGGAATAAATGGAGGCAATGCGTTATGGGAGAAGAACAGAGAGTTCAGACGGATGAGGAAGTTGTCGCATCGACAGGGATTTCGGATATCTATGCCGCAGCAAAAAGACTCGAGGGCATTGTGCGAAAGACCCCGCTGGTACACAGTGAGTTCTTCTCCGACATCGCGGGCAATGCGACCTATCTGAAGCTCGAGAATCTCCAGACCACGGGTGCATTCAAGCTGCGCGGCGCATACAACCGCATCTCCATGCTTACGGAGGAGGAACGGGCGCGCGGCGTCATCACCGCCTCAGCTGGCAATCATGCGCAGGGCGTTGCCTACGCCTCGCAGAAACTCGGCGTGAAGGCTGTCATCTGCATGCCAGCGACAACGCCGATCCTAAAGGTCGAGGCGACGCGTGCACTCGGCGCAACGGTCATCCTCCACGGCAACGGCTTCGATGATGCCTATGCGCATAGCCTCGAACTACAAAAGGAGAAGGGCTACGTCTACATCCACCCGTTCAATGACCGCAATGTGATTGTCGGACAGGGCACAATCGCCCTCGAGGTGATCGACGCGCTCAAGGACGTGGATGCAATCCTCGTCCCCGTCGGCGGCGGGGGGCTTGCCTCGGGCATCGCGCTCGCGGTAAAGCTCGTCAACCCGCAGGTGAAGGTCATCGGTGTCGAGCCGGAGAACGCGGCGTGCATGAAGGCAGCGCTCTCCTGCGGACGTGCAATCACCCTCCCCTCTGCCGACACGGTTGCCGACGGCTGCGCCGTACGTACGGCAGGAAACCTGACGCTTGAATTCTGTCGCCGCTACCTCGACGAGATCATCACCGTCTCCGAGATGGAGATCATGAGCGCCCTGCTCTCCCTCATCGAAAAGCACAAATTCATCGCTGAGGGTGCGGGCGTCCTCTCCCTTGCCGCACTCGGCAAGCTGCGCATGAAGGACAAGAAGATCGCCGTGCTCGTCAGCGGCGGCAACATCGACATCTCTACCATCTCCGCACTCATCTCCAAGGCACTCATCTCGCGCGGCAGAGTATTCCGCTTCTCCGTCCAGCTCCCTGACAAACCGGGACAGCTGCTCACCGTCGCGCAGATCCTCACCGATCAGGATGCGAACGTCATCCGCCTCGACCACGATCAGACGATGGTGACGGACAGCTTTCAGAAGGTGCAGCTCACCGTCACCGTCGAGACGCACGGACAGGAGCATATCGACCGCATTGTCTGCGCACTCGCAGCAAACGGATTTGAGATCAACAAGATTTACTGACAGAAGAAAGGATATATCAGCGTATGACTGCCGCCCCAATGAAATGTATCGATCAGGATACGGCACAGCATCTCGCCGACCTCTTCAAGACGCTCGGCGATCCCACGCGCATCAAGATTCTCTCCCTACTCGCAGCAGCCGAGGAGTTGCGCGTCTACGACATTGCGGACGGGCTGGACATGGGACAGTCCGCCATCTCACATCAGCTGCGCGTGCTGCGTACCGCCCGCCTCGTGAAGTTCCGCAGAGACGGGAAAGAAGTGCTCTACTCGATTGACGACGATCACGTGCTGAAACTCCTCGGACAGGGTCTCGAGCACGTACAGCACGCATAGATCACGAAAGGATGCTCTCCATGAAACGCCGCGTCTTTCTCTCAACCGCCGTCGCCCTCCTCCTTGCAGCGGGCACGGCATTTGCCTCCCCCACCCTCCGCGAGGGCTCACACGGGCACGAGGTGCTTGTCCTGCAGCAGGCACTCCAAAAAGCGGGCTACAAGATCAAAAATGCGGACGGCGTATTCGGCAAGGATACCGAACGCGCCGTCGCCGAGTTCCAGCGCGACAACAAGATCAAGATTACAGGCGTCGTCAATAACGCGACGTGGCGCGCCCTCAAAAACTTACCCGAAAAACGCCCGTGGGGCATCGATGTCCCGCCGCCCGCAGAAAAAACACAGCCGCTTGCTCCGAACGGCAAGCCCATCCTTCCCGCGAGCAAGGTATCCGATGTCATCAAGACGGCGAAAGCCTACATGGGGACGCCCTATGTATTCGGAGGCACAACACCGAAGGGCTTTGACTGCTCGGGCTACCTCCAATACGTTTTCCAGAAACAAGGTATCTCGATTCCGCGCACGGCAGATGAGCAGTACAAACTCGGACTGCGCACAAAGAGCACGAAGGAGCTCGTACCCGGCGATCTCGTCTTTTTCGAGACGTATGAAAAGGGCGCGTCCCACTGCGGCATCTACCTCGGCAAGGACGAGTTCATCCACGCCTCCACGAGCAAGGGCGTGCGCATCGATGCGCTGTCGAACGACTATTGGAAGCCACGCTTCCTTGGCGGCAAGCATATTGTGAAATAAGTTGACTTTTCCCGTGCCGCTCATTATAATAGGGCGGTATCGGGATGTAGCGCAGTTTGGTAGCGCATCTGGTTTGGGACCAGAGGGTCGCAGGTTCGAATCCTGTCATCCCGACCATTGCACCTGTAGCTCAGTTGGATAGAGCAACGGCCTTCTAAGCCGTGGGTCGAGGGTTCGAATCCCCCCAGGCGCACCATCGAAATCTACCGTATCGTTGCGGCGGTACGGTTTTTTGTTGTCTTTTTTGAAACGCAACAAAAAAGATGTGAGATTCTGCTCTCACATCCCGTGCGGTCAATATGGTGGAGACAAGGGGGATCGAACCCCTGACCTCTTGCATGCCATGCAAGCGCTCTCCCAGCTGAGCTATGCCCCCGCGAAAGGTATTATAGCGTAAATCACCTATATGCGCAAGGGCTTCACGCAAAAACTTTTCAAAAGTGCATTACAAAACAAATCATATGTTCTATGATAAAAACAGGTGCTATCTACTCGGTGGACGGTCAATCTAACCCCGGAAGGGCGATGATTGTCTATGAACGAAACAAACATGACGCTGTTACTGTTGATCGTTCTAGTATTACTTCTCAGTAAAAAGTAATCCGCCCCCTAGCAGCAAACTATGGGCGGATTCTTTCGCAACCATAAGGGCTGACCGTTTACACGATAGCACCTTTTCTATTCCCTATTATAGGACTTTTCTTTGAAATCGTCAAGTGCCGTCACACGGACTTCAAGCCTCCGCATTGCGCTTCTCATACGCGCCGCTGAGAATATCCGCCCACCACGCTTCGTGCTCCTGATACCATGTAATTGTCGACTGGATTCCGTCGTCGAACTTCGTTGCAGGCGTCCAGCCGAGTTCGCGTCCAATCTTCGTCGGATCGATCGCATAGCGACGGTCATGTCCCTTGCGATCCGTGACATAGGAGATCTGATCCTCGCCCTTGCCGAGCGCGGAGAGGATCGTGCGGACAACCTCGATGTTCGAGCGCTCGTTGTGCCCGCCAACATTGTAGACCTCACCCACCGTGCCACGCCGCATGATTGCATCGATGGCGGAGCAGTGATCGTCAACATGCAGCCAGTCACGAACATTCAGACCGTCGCCATAGACGGGCAGCTTCTCCCCCTGCATCGCACGAATCATCATGAGGGGAATGAGCTTCTCGGGGAACTGGAACGCACCGTAGTTGTTCGAGCAGCGCGAGATCGTCACAGGTATGCCGTAGGTGCGCGCATACGCCTGCACGAGGAGGTCGGCTCCCGCCTTTGACGAAGAATATGGACTCGATGTGTGGAGCGGTGTCTCCTCAGTAAATAGAAGATCCGGGCGGTCAAGCGGCAGATCGCCATAGACCTCGTCCGTCGAGACCTGATGATAGCGCTGAATACCGTATTTGCGGCAGGCATCCATCAGTACGCTCGTCCCGATGATATTCGTACGCAGGAAAATCTCTGGATTTTCGATGGAGCGATCCACGTGGGATTCCGCTGCGAAGTTGACAACAATATCCGGCTGCTCGTGCTCAAAGAGCGCATAGACTGTTGCGCGATCCGCGATGTCACCGCGCACGAACGAGAACTGCGGATTCTCCTGCGCCGCGTCGAGCGTTGCAAGATTGCCCGCATAGGTCAGCGCATCATAGCAGATGATCTGATCCTCCGGATGCTCACACAGCTCGTAGTAGACAAAGTTCGCGCCGATGAATCCCGCCCCGCCCGTCACGATAATCTTCATAGTTTCCGCTCCTTTTTTCTTTCTTTAAATAGATGATTCGACATCTCCTTCATTATTCCTTCATTTACAAAACAAAAACATTTGTGCTATACTGTCTCATGGGAGGGATAAAGATGAAGGAGCGCACGTATATCGCCATCGATCTCAAATCGTTCTATGCCTCGGTCGAATGTATCGAGCGCGGCCTGAATCCAATGACCACGCATCTCGTTGTCGCAGACGAGAGCCGCACGAGCAAGACAATCTGCCTCGCCGTCTCCCCCGCGCTCAAGGCGCACGGCATCGGCGGACGCCCGCGCCTCTTCGAGGTCATCCGCGCCGCGGAGCAGGCAAACGCACGGCGCAAATACCGTGCGCCTGGAAAAACGCTCACGGGCGAGACACGGGATGCCGCAGAACTTGCTGCACACCCTGAGCTTGGCATTGCCTATCACATTGCGCCCCCGCGCATGGCGCTCTACATGGACTACAGCATGCGCATCTACGAGATCTACCTGCGCCACGTCTCTCCCGACGACATTCACATCTACTCCATCGATGAGGTATTTATCGACGTGACGAGCTATCTCCGCACGGAGCGCATCTCGGCACACGACTTCACCATGCGCCTCATCCGAGATGTACTGCGCGAGACGGGGATCACGGCGACAGCGGGCATCGGAACAAATCTCTACCTTGCAAAGGTTGCGATGGACATCGTGGCAAAGCATATGAAGCCGGATGCGGACGGCGTGCGCATTGCGGCACTGGACGAGATGAGCTATCGCCAGCAGCTCTGGACGCATCGTCCGCTCATGGACTTTTGGCGCGTCGGCAGAGGCTATGCGCGTAAACTTGAGGAAAATGGGCTCTATACGATGGGGGATGTTGCACGCTGCTCGCTCGGCAGGGCAAATACGAAATACAATGAGGAGCTTCTCTACCGCCTCTTCGGTGTACAGGCAGAGCTGCTGATCGACCACGCATGGGGTTTTGAGGCCGCGCGCATGGAGGATATCAAGAACTACCGCCCAAAGTCGCGCAGCACACATATGGGACAGGTGCTGCAGTATCCCTACACTGCGCAGAATGCCCGCCTCGTCGTCTGGGAGATGGCGGATGCCCTCTCCATTGAGCTGGCGGAGAAACGCCTCACGAGTGACCGCCTCGAGCTGACCGTCGGCTATGACATCGAGAACCTGACACGACCCGAGATCCGCGCCCTCTACCACGGCCGCATCCGCACGGATCGCTATGGGCGAAAGATACCGTGGCCGGCACACGGCAGAGTGCTCATCGACCGCGGTGTACTCCCGCACGCAATCATGAAGGCGCTGACCAAACTCTTCGACGAGATCGTCAATCCCGCCCTCCTCATCCGAAGACTCACACTCTCCGCACAACATTTAATGACCGAGGAGCAGCACGCCTCCGCCGCCGAGCAAATCTCCCTCTTTACGCCCGAGGAGACGGCGGCAACTGTCCTGACACCTGCGGAGATTGCTGCACAGGAAAAGGAAAAGGCGCTACAGGAAGCAATCATCGCCATCAAGAAGACCTATGGCAAGAATGCCATCCTGCGCGGATCGAATCTCATCGACGGCGCAACGGCACGTCTGCGCAACAGCCAGATTGGTGGACACAAGGCATAAATATGACAGGAGAACAATATGCAGCGACGCATTGAGGACTATACGGACATCATCCATCTGCCGCGCCCCATCTCGCGGACGCATCCGCCCATGTCGCAGCACGACCGCGCGGGACAGTTCGCCCCCTTCTCCGCGCTCACGGGACTCCATGCTGCCGCTGACCGCACGGCACAGGAAAAAGCTGCGCAATATGATAAATACACGCCGCCGGAGCATATTGCTTGACAAAAATCAAAAACATCGCTACAATACTATCCATGTCGGGATGTGGCTCAGCTTGGTAGAGCGCATCGTTCGGGACGATGAGGTCGCAGGTTCGAATCCTGTCATCCCGACCATCTTCATATGGATATGAGCCGGAGCCATTGGGCGCCGGTGTTTTTATTTCCGGAGGCAAATATGGGAGACGAACTCAAACGCTGCAGTTGGGTGAAACTGGATGATCCCATCTATGTGAAATACCACGATGAGGAATGGGGGCAGCCGCTTCACGATGACCGTGCGCTCTACGAGCTTTTCATTCTTGAGACATTTCAGGCCGGGCTGTCGTGGGCGACGATCCTCCACAAGCGCGAGAACTTCCGCCGTGCATACGAGGGTTTTATTCCCGAGCAAGTCGCGGCGTTCAATGCAGCAAAGGTCGAGGAACTAATGCGGGATGCGGGGATTGTGCGCAACCGCCGCAAGATCGAGGCGAGCATTGTGAACAGCCGCATCTTCCTCGACATCGTGCGCGAGTTTGGCTCGTTTGACCGCTATATCTGGGGCTTTACGGATGGAAAACCCGTGCGCGAGAGCTGCGAACTGCGTACAACCTCGACGCTCTCAGACAAGGTGTCAAATGACCTCAAGAAGCGCGGCATGCGATTCGTCGGCTCGACCTGCATCTACTCGACACTGCAGGCGATTGGTGTACTTGCGGCGCACACGGACACGTGTGCTTGGAGCAAGTCATGACACACATGGGCGATCCGCGCCTCGCAGCCCTGCGTGCCGCCTTCCCCTTCACCGTCCCCATCCTCGCCGGTTTTCTCTTTCTCGGACTTGCCTACGGCATCTATACGAACGTCTCGGGCTTCTCGTTCTGGTATCCGATGGCGATGAGTGCGCTGATCTTCGGCGGCTCGCTCGAATTCATCGCGACGGCACTCCTGCTGAGTCCGTTTGCCCCTCTGCAGACCTTCCTGCTCGCGCTGATGGTGCAGGGGCGACATATTTTCTACGGCATTTCCATGTTCGAGAAATATCGCGGCACGGGATGGAGGAAGCCATACCTCATCTACGGCATGTGTGATGAGTCATTCTCCATCAACTACACGACGAAGATTCCGCAGGGTATCGATGCGGGCTGGTTTATGTTCTTTGTGACCCTGCTGAACCAGATCTACTGGGTCGCGGGCGCAACCATCGGTGGACTGGTCGGCACGAGCCTCCCCATCAATACGGAGGGTATTGAATTCGCTATGACAGGACTCTTCGTCGTGATCTTTATGGAGCAGTGGATGAACGACCCGCAGCACTATACGGGAATCCTCGGACTTGCAGCTGCAGGCATCGCACTTGCCGTCTTCGGGCGTGAGGCTTTTATGCTCCCGACCATGTTCATCATTCTCGCGGGATGCCTCGCACTCCGTCCCTTCATCGAAGGGAGAGAGATGGCATGACGTTCACTGAACAGTGTATTACCATCGGGCTCTGTGCGCTTGCGAGTGTACTCACGCGCGCCCTCCCCTTTCTCCTGCTCTCGGAGAAGAAGCCAACACCGCCTATGGTCCGCTATCTCGGCAACGTCCTCCCGGCTGCCGTCTTTGGAATGCTTGTCGTCTACTGTCTCAAGGAGACAACATTGTTCAGCGGAAATCACGGTCTGCCGGAGCTTGCAGGAATTCTTGTGACGGCAGTACTGCATCTGAAATTTCGCCAGATGCTCCTCTCCATTGGAGGAGGGACGGCAGTCTATATGATACTAATTCAATGCATATTCATCCCATAAAAAAATTCCCCATAAAGGGGAATTTTTTTATGGTTACATATAGTCATCCGCCGTGCGGGTCTTTGCCTTCTTGCGGAGGCCAAGCATACGCGAGATACGGTTGACAATGACATAGAACACGGGAATGAGGAAGATACCGAGAATGGTGGCAAAGAGCATGCCGCCGACGACGGCGACGCCCATGCCGTTACGCGCCGCAGCCCCCGCACCGGATGCCATGCAGAGAGGCAGACAGCCAATGATGAACGCAAACGATGTCATGAGGATCGGACGGAGACGCAGCCCCGCCGCCTGAATCGCCGCTTTCAAGGGATCCATGCCGCGATCGGCGCGTACCTTTGCGAACTCGACAATCAGAATAGCATTCTTTGCCGCAAGACCGATGACCATGATGACACCGATCTGCATATAGACGCTGTTCTGATAGCCCGCCGCAGGAATGCCAATCGTGCCGAAGATCGTCGCGAGGATGTATTCGGAGAAGAGTGCCCCGAAGATGCCGGTCGGCACGGTGAAGAGCACGGCAAACGGTACGCTCCAACTCTCATAGAGTGCCGCAAGGCAGAGGAACACGAAGACAAGACAGAGTGCAAGCACCTGCATGGTCGAATCCGCCGACTTTTTCTCCTCGCGGCTCTGCCCCGACCATTCGATGCTGAATCCGGAGCCTGCATGCTTCTGCACGATCTCGGTGATGGCGTTCATCGCCTCGCCCGAGCTGTAGCCGCTGCCGGAACTTCCCTGGAACGTGATCGAGCGTGCGCCGTTAAAGCGGCTGATCTGTGTCGGTCCCGTTGTAAGTTTGGGTCTGAGTAGCGTATCAAGCGGCACCATGCCGCCCTGAGAGTTCTTGACAAAAACGAACTTTGCCGCCTCTGCCTCGGTGCGATAGGTCACGTCGGACTGCAGCACGACCTTGTAGGTGCGCCCGAACTGGTTGAAATCATTGACCTCATAGCCGCCGAAGTTGACCTGCAGTGCCGTGAATACATCCGAGAGCTGAACGCCGAGGTTCTTGACCTTTTCGCGGTCGATCTCATACTGATAGCTCGGCGCGTTGATCTTGAACGTCGAGCGTACACCACGCAGCTCAGGGCGTGTATTCGCCTCGGCGAGAATCGCATTCACGATGTCGTTGAGCTCGGTGTCGGAGTGCCCGCTCATATCCTGCAGCTGAAGCGACCAGCCGCCGACATTGCCGAGCCCCGGCAGTGCGGGCGGATTGATGGCAACGACAAGTGCCTCGGGTGCCTCCATCGCGCCGACGCGGAACATCGTACCGACCGCAGCAGCAACCGACTCAGCGAGCCCTGCACGCTGCGACCAGTCCTTCATACCAACGAACACGACAGCACCGTTGGAGTTCGCACCGCCCGCGAGGATGTCGAAGCCGTTGATGGACATGACGGCACTCTGCCCCTTGATCTCGCGCTGTGCCGCCTGCTGGATCTTGTCCACGGTCTTCTGTGTCTGATTCGTGGACGTGCCCGGCGGCAGCTGAATCGCGATCATCATATAGCCCTGATCTTCCTCAGGGACAAATGTGGTCGGCAGATTCCGATAGATGATCGCCGTAAGCCCGCAGACGATGAGCAGGAAGATAACGGCAACCTTCGATTTGCGGATAAACTTGCTGACGATACCAACATAGCCCTTGCGCGTCGCATCGAACCAGTTATTGAATCGGTCAAAGAAGCGGTCGAGTACGCTCTTTGTCCCATTCTCCTTCTTTGGTTTGAGCATGAGCGCGCAGAGTGCCGGCGTCAGCGACAGCGCGACAAAGGCAGAAATCGCCATCGAGATTGCAATCGTGAGCGCGAACTGCTTATAGAGCACGCCCATCATGCCGCCGAGGAAGGCAACGGGGACAAAGACCGCCGCGAGCACGAAGGCAATCGCAACAACAGGCCCCTGCACCTCTGCCATCGCACGCTCCGTTGCGTCAACGGGCGAAAGTCCGCTCTCCATATGATGCTCGACGTTCTCGATGACGACGATCGCATCGTCGACGACAAGACCGATTGCAAGCACCATTGCAAAGAGCGTCAGCGTATTGATGGAGAAATCCAACAGGACAAACGCGCCGAATGCACCGATGAGGGACACAGGCACGGCGAGCAGCGGGATCAGCGTCGCACGCCAGCTCTGCAAAAAGAGGAAGATGACGAGCACGACGAGCAGCAGTGCCTCAAGGAAGGTATGCACAACCTCCTTGATGGATGCGTTGATGTAGTCCGTGCTATCAAAGACAGACTTCATCTTGAGTCCGGGCGGGAAGGTCTTCTCCGCCTCCTCAAGAATCTTGCGCACCTCGGCGAGCGTAATCATCGCATTTGCATCGGAGGTCAGCTGTATGCCGAAACCAACGGCGGGATAGCCGTTAAATTTCGCAACAATATTATTTTGACGCTGACCGGTCTCAATACGTGCAACATCCTTCAAGCGGACGAATGTGCCGTCCTTGCCCGCAGCAATGATGACGTTGCCGAACTCCTCGGGCGTCGTAAGACGCCCCTGCACCTTGCCCGTGAACTGCTTCTCCTGCCCGTTCTGCGTCGGCATACCGCCGACCGTTCCCGCAGGAGCCTGTACGTTCTGCTCGTTGATTGCCTTTGTGATGTCCGAAACGGTCAAACCGAGCTCCGCGAGGCGATCCGGATTCATCCAGACGCGCATCGCATAGTCGGCACCGAATACCTGCACCTCGCCCACGCCGCTGACGCGCTTGATCGCATCGAGGAAGTAGAGCGTTGCATAGTTCTTCATGAAGGCGCGGTCATAGGTGCCGTCCTCGGAGTACAGCGAAACGAAGTACGCCATCTGCCCCGAGGATTTGCGCGTCGTAACGCCCGCCGACTGCACGGAGGACGGCAGGCTGGCATTTGCCCCCGCCGCATTGTTCTGCACCTTGACGGCATCCATATCTCCGTCCGTGCCGACATCGAACGTGACGGACAGGCTGTAACGCCCCGTATCATCAGAGGTGGAGCTCATGTAGTCCATCCCCTGCGTACCGTTAATCTGCTCCTCGATGACCTGCGCCACCGTCTCATTGACAACGGCAGCACTTGCACCCGTATAGTTCGCCGACACCGCAACCGTCGGCGGCGAGATCTGCGGATACTGCGCGATTGGCAGTGAGAGGCCCGCAATCGTACCGATGATGACGATCATCACCGCAATGACAATCGCAAAGATCGGTCGATGGATGAAAAATTTTGCCAAAGGATCTCCTCCTTACTTCGCGGGCGTGAGCTCACGCGTATTAAAGTTGGAGGTATCCCCCTCAAGCGAGAATCCCATGTCGCTTGCTGTCACCATCGTCACGGCTAGATCGCCGCCCTCCTGGAGCGTGGTCAGCCCCTCAACCACAACGATATCCGAACTGTCCAAACCTTCCTTAACAACGTAGTAGCTGCCAATCTTATCGCCCAGTGTCACCGTGCGTGCGACAGCCTTATTGTCCGGCCCTACGAGCATGACAAAGGACTTGCCGAGCAGCTGCTGAACAGCACGCTCAGGCACGAGAATCGCATTCGGAATCGTGTCGCCGATCAGGCTGACGCGCGCAAACATGCCCGGCAGGAGAAGTCCATCCGGATTATCAAAGAGAGCCTTTACCGTCAGCGTCCCCGTCTGAGCAGTAAGAGCGCGATCCGAGGTCACGATATGCCCGATGATCGGATACTTCGAGCCGTTGGAGAGCGTCAGCTCGACCACAACAGCAGCGATTCCGCCCTGCTGTGCCGCCTGCTCAACGAAGTTCAGGTACTCGTTCTCTGAGAGGCTGAACTGCGCAAAGATCGGGTTTGCTGTGCCCATCGAAACGAGCGTCGTCGTTCCCGCAGAGACAAATGTCCCCATCGCCACATCATCTACAGAGAGCTGCCCCGACATCGGTGCGTAGATCACCGTATCATCGAGATTCTCCTGTGCCTGACGCACGAGTGCTTCATTCGCAGCGACCGCCGCCTCATAGGCGTTCACCTGTGCCTGCTGCGTGGAGAGTGTCTGCTCAGAGACCGCTGCACTGGCATAGAGCTGCTGATAGCGTCCGAGATCCATGCGTGCATTGTTCAGCGTCGCCTCGGATTGCGCAAGCACGGCCTTCGCCTGCAGAAGCGCACTCTCATACTGGCGAGAGTCAATGCGGTAGAGCGGCTGCCCTGCCGATACAGACTGCCCACCCACGATGTATTTCTCGACAATGTTCCCGGAGACACGCGACTGAATCTTCACCTCGTCCGTGCCCACGATCTGTCCCGCATATACATGCGTGAGCGGCGTATCCTGCCGCAGTACATTCATCGCCTTGACAGACGTCGCACGCGCTCCGCCCCCCTGCTGACCGCTCCCGCAGCCGCTCAGAAGCATACCGAGCGCGAAGATCGCAGCGACGAGAACGCCCAGACCTTTTCTGTTCTCAAACAAATAAATAACCTCCTCTTTCCCATTCCCCACATCATGTGAAAGGTGTTAACATATGTATGAAGAAGGGCAGGTATCCGCACGGGAATCCCTGCCATAACAGATTCATATTAGCGAAGCACGGTGCAAAAGTCAAGAAATGATGTGTGCTTCAAGGTGAAGTTTAACCGATTTTTTAACCGAGTCCGATGCGGTCAAGAGCGGCTGCGGCAGCTTGCTGCTCCGCCTCCTTCTTGCTACGTCCCGTACCTTCCCCCATCGGCTCGTCACCAATAAGAACGCGGGTCGTAAAACGCTTGTCATGGTCGGGTCCCGTCTCACCAATCAGCTTGTAGGAAATCGACGCATGTCGCTTCTGCTGCACATGCTCCTGCAGTGTCGTCTTGTAGTCGCGCGCAACATGCGTCTTCTCTACAGAGAGGGCCTCAGCAGCAAGCTGATGTGCCACATAGTCACGCGCTGTCTCCCAGCCGCCGTCGAGATAGACGGCACCGACGACCGCCTCGAATGCGTTCTCGAGATTGTTCTGCCTATCTGCGCCCCCATTGTGCAGCTCCCCACGCCCGAGCAGGAGGTAGCTGCCAAGGTCGAGCTGCCGCGCAAGGCGCGCAAGCGTCTCACTCTGAACGAGGCTCGCGCGCATCTTCGTCAGCTCCCCCTCGGAGCACTCCGGAAAATGCGCATACAAATACGTGCTGGAGGCAAGCTCCAGCACGGCATCGCCCAGAAACTCCAGACGTTCGTTATGCGGTATATCATCCTTCGCTTCATTTGTATACGAAGGGTGGGTCAGCGCCTCATCGAGCAGCGAGAGGTCACCGAAGGAAACACCTATTTGGACAGAAAGGCGCACAAGTGCTGCGCGCCTTCCCTCTGTCATTTCGTGTGCCATTTGTTTTACTTCTGATACTTCTTGACGACGAGGCAGGCGTTGTGCCCGCCGAAGCCGAAGGAGTTCGAGATCGCCGCGCGAACTTTTTTCGCACGCGCCTTGTTCGGTACATAGTCGAGGTCGAGCCCCTCGTCCGGCGTATCGTAGTTGATCGTCGGCGGGAGCATATCGTTCTCGACTGCAAGCGCCGTTGCAATCAGCTCAACACTGCCTGCAGCACCGAGTAGATGTCCCGTCATGGACTTGATCGAGGAGACTGCAACATCCTTTGCAGCATCGCCCCAGACCGTCTTGATTGCCTCGGTCTCGCAGAGGTCATTCATATGCGTGGACGTGCCATGTGCGTTGACATAGTCGACCTCTTCCGGCTTCAGCCCCGCATCATCCAGTGCAAATTTCATGCACTTCGCCTGATACTCGCCATGCGGCGCAGGGCTCGTGATATGATAGCCGTCCGAGTTCGAGCCGTAGCCGACGAGCTCGGCGTAGATATGTGCACCACGCGCCTCTGCGTGCTCGAGCGTCTCAAGCACGACCAGACCCGCGCCCTCGCCCATGACGAAGCCCGAGCGGTTCTTGTCGAACGGACGCGAGGCATGCGCGGGATCGTCGTTGTGATCCGTGCAGAGTGCCTTCATCGCAGCAAAGCCCGCGCTTGCAGCCTCGGAGATGCTTGCCTCCGTGCCGCCCGCGATCATGATGTCTGCCTCGCCGCGCTGCATCACGCGATAGGCATCGCCGATACAGTTTGCGCCCGTCGCACACGCCGTCACAACACAGGACACAGGACCATGCAGGCCGTAGTTGATTGCGACCTGCCCCGCTGCCATGTTGGCAATCATCATGGGGATGAAGAAGGGGCTGACGCGCTCGGGACCCTTGTCAAAGAGGCGCTCATAGGTGCTATGCATCGTCTCGATGCCGCCGATGCCCGCGCCGACATAGGCGCCGATGCGATCGCGATCCTCGCTGTCCAGATTGAGCCCCGCGTCTGCAATCGCCATACCGGCGGAGACGACGGCGAACTGAGCGTAGCGATCCATGCGCTTTGCCTCTTTCTTGTCGATGTAGCCATCGACATCGAAGGCCTTGACCTCGCCTGCAATCTGCGCAGCGTAGTTCGTCGCATCGAAGCGGGTAATGCGTTCAATGCCGTTCTTGCCTGCAAGCAGCGCCTCCCAGAAGGCGTCCTTACCAATGCCGATCGGCGTGATCGGGCCAACCCCCGTAACGACAATTCTCTTCTTCAAACCAACCGACTCCTTTCCTAGAGTTCACACCCTAGTTCGCTGCCTCAAGCTGCTCTTTCAGCTCTTCAAATATCTCATGAACACTCAAAATCCGATCGATGCGCGGCATGAACTCGCCCGTAAAGACCAAGCCCGTCTCGAGATCTCCCTGCTGCGCACGCGAGAGTGCGCGGATGATGCAGAAGTGATGGTCACACTGCTTCAGGCAGCGGTCGCACACCTTCGGCGGTACTGGCCCCTCCATGATCCGTGCCGAGAACGGGGTGTGCACAGCACGCCCCGGCAGCCCCACGGGGCTGTGGATGATGACAATGTCATCCTTCTTGGATTTCAGGTAATACTGCTTCAGCGACGGCGCAGCATTGGACTCCTCACAAGCCGCAAAGCGCGAACCGAGCTGTACGCCATCTGCACCCATCTTGTGCAGATCCGCAATATCCTGCCCCGTCAGGATACCGCCGGCTGCAAAGATCGGAATCTTCACCGCCGCGCGGACATCGGAGATGATATTGCGCACGGACTGATCCGTGCCGAGATGACCGCCTGCCTCCTTGCCCTCGACAACGACCGCAGCCGCGCCGAGTTTTTCGGAGATCTTCGCCAGCTTCGCCGTGGAGACAATCGGCACAATCGGGGTGCCGGACTCCTTGCCGAGCTGGAACATATCGCGGGAGAATCCCGCACCTGCGACCACGAGGTCAATGCCCTCATCAATCGCAATTTTAACGGCATCCGCAAAGTCGCTTGCCGCGACCATCTCATTGATGCCGATGATCCCATTGGGAGATAGTGAGCGCGCGAGACGAATCTCATAGCGCAGTTCCTGCGGCTTCATGCCGGAGGCCGCGATGAGTCCGATTCCGCCCTCGTTTGCAACAGCGGCCGCGAGCCGCGCCGTTGTTATGCGGATCGCCATGCCGCCCTGAATGATGGGGATGGCGGCAACCTTATTGCCGATCCTCACCTCGGGTAGTCTCATATAAGCCCTCCAATCGGGAGAGTATGCCACACAGCAGCATCATGTTCATTGAACATTGACTCTCCACAAGAAGTTTTGGCTCCTCCTCCAACTCTCGTTCTATCGTCAGTCGGGAGGCACATGTATCACAGCAGGGTGCTTCCCACCCTGATTGTATGCAAATTCATAGATGTCTTTTGAGAAAAATCCCGTGCGCCTGAGCTGTCACGGGATTTCCCTAAAAGACCAGTTTTGTGCACGAATGCGACCAAAGGTCACTGTGTCTTACTTGTTCTGATCGATGTAGTTGACGACATCCTGAACCGTCTTAATCTTCTCAGCAGCCTCGTCGGGGATTTCAACATTGAATTCCTCCTCGAAAGCCATGATGAGCTCAACGATGTCGAGCGAATCTGCGCCAAGATCGTCAATGAAGGTGGACTCGAGGGTGACTTCATCAGCCTCCGAGCCAAGCTGTTCTACGACGATGTCGCGAACCTTGTCAAACGTTGCCATGCGTGTTCACCTCCTTTAAATAGATTGATTGTATGCTACATAACCATGCCGCCGTCTACATTAAGCGTCTGGCCGGTAATGTACGACGCTGCATCACTTACAAGGAAGAGAACAGCATCGGCAACATGCTCCGGTTTGCCAAGTGCTCCAAGCGGAATGCCCTCAGCAATCTTTTCGCGAATGCTGTCCTTGAGGACAGCTGTCATATCGGTGTCGATAAAGCCTGGCGCAACGACGTTGACCGTAATCCCGCGCGGCGCAAATTCCTTTGCCGCAGACTTCGAGAAGCCGATCACGCCCGCCTTTGCCGCAGCGTAATTCGTCTGCCCCACGTTGCCGATCTCGCCGACCACGGAGGAGAGATTGACAATGCGCCCGCTGCGCTGCTTCGTCATGAACTTTGCAGCAGCCTTCGTGCAGGCATAGATGCCTTTGAGGTTCGTGTTGATCACAGCATCGAAATCCTCATCCTTCATGCGGACGAGCAGCGTATCGCGCGTAATGCCCGCATTGTTGACGAGAATATCGAGACCGCCGAGTTCCTCATGCACGCGCGTGACCATCTCGGTCGCGGCAGCGCTGTCGGAGACATCCGCCTGAACGAGCAGTGCCGTACCGCCCTGCTCCTCGATGATCGCCTTGACCTCCTCGGCTGCAGCCTGATTGCCCGCATAGTTGACGGCAACCTTTGCGCCCTCCTGTGCAAGCCGGATGGCGATTGCGCGCCCAATACCGCGAGAACCGCCCGTAACAAGAGCAACTTTCCCCTCAAGAAGCATGGATTTCCTCCTTAATCGCACCGAATTCATTTAATCATTACTTCTTTAGTGTGTCAAGTGTTTTTTGCAGGGATTCCACATTCTCGACGTTCAGGCTCTTCAGCGTCTTGTCGATGCGCTTGTTAAAGCCCGCGAGCGTCTTGCCGGGGCCGCATTCGACATAGGTATCCGCGCCAAAGTCGCGCATCGTGTTGACGCACGCAATCCAGCGCACGGGATGATCTGCCTGTGCGACGAGGTTCGCCTTGATCTCCTCTGCCGTCTGCTGAAGTCCGCCCGTATAGTTCGAGACCACGGGGAACGCCGCATCGTGCAGCGTGACCTTGTCGAGCTCTGCCGCGAGCTTTTTCGCGGCGGGTTCCATCAGCGTCGAGTGGAACGGTGCGGAGACGGGCAGAATGACCGCCTTCTTCGCGCCCTTTTCCTGCAGCAGCTGCACAGCTGTCTCTACGCCCTTCGCCGTACCTGCGATAACAGTCTGTCCGGGGCAGTTGAAGTTGACTGCCTGCACGGCGCCTGCTGCACTCGCTTCGGCGCAGACCGCAATGATCGTATCATCGTCGAGCCCGATCACCGCAGCCATCGCCCCCTCACCCACGGGAACGGCTTCCTGCATATAGGCACCGCGCTTGTGCACGAGAACGACAGCATCCTGGAACGAGAGCACGCCCGCCGCAACGAGTGCCGCATACTCTCCGAGGCTGTGCCCCGCGGCAATCTCAGGCTCAATGCCCTCTGCGCGCAGGAGCTCCGCCGCGATCACCGCCACCGTGAGGATTGCGGGCTGCGTATGCTCGGTCAGCTGCAGCTGATCGGCAGGCCCCTCGAAGCAGAGCTTGCTGATGGAGTAGCCGAGCGCCTCATCCGCTTCGGCAAAGCGCTTCTTTGCAAGATCATAGGTATCGAAGAAGTCCTTCCCCATGCCAACGACCTGCGCCCCCTGTCCGGGGAACAAAAATGCAAGTTTTCCCATACCCCTGTACCTCAATCACAGGTCTTGCGTGCAGCGTCGAATGCGCCCGGAAGACCGTTTACAATGTCCTCGATGATCTGCTTGACAGGCTTCACGTCTGCAAGCATCCCCGAGATCTCGCCGATCATGACGGAGCCGTTGTCGACATCCCCCTCGTGGGTCGCACGGTGCAGGCTGCCGACGCCGAGCTGCTCAAGCTCCTCGTTCGAAGCGCCTGCCGCCTCCATCTCCTCATACTTGCGCGAGAGCTTGTTCTGGAGAACGCGCGCGGGATGTCCGAGCGAACGCCCCGTGACGACCGTCGAGCGATCCTTTGCCTTCAAAACAGCCTGCTTGTAGTTCGGATGCGCAATGCACTCCTCGCTGAGGACGAAGCGCGAGCCCATCTGGATCGCCTGTGCACCGAGCGCAAACGCAGCAGCCATACCGCGCGAATCGCCGATGCCGCCCGCACCGATGACGGGCACATCCACCGCGTCCACCACCTGTGGGAGCAGCGCCATCGTCGTGATCTCGCCGATGTGTCCGCCGGACTCCGTGCCCTCAGCGATCACAGCATCCACGCCCGTGCGCACGAGACGACGCGCGAGAGCGACCGACGCCACCACGGGGATGACCTTCGAGCCGATCTCCTTGAGTCCCGGCACATACTCACCGGGATTGCCCGCCCCCGTCGTGATGACAGGAACGCGCTCCTCGAGCACGACCCGCATGACTTCCTTCACAAAGGGACTCATGAGCATGACATTCACGCCGAAGGGCTTGTCCGTCCATCCCTTCACCTTGTGAATCTCATTCCTGAGCGCATCGGGCGGCATATGTCCGGCACCGATGAGTCCAAGCCCTCCGGCATTGGAGACGGCGGAGGCAAGCTCGGCTGTGCCGATCCATGCCATACCACCTTGAAAGATTGGATACTTGATGCCAAGCATCCGACAAATCGGATTGTTATCAAACATTAACCGTTTTCCTCCTTCGCCCACTTCATAATACACGATGCCCATGTAAGTCCCGCGCCGAAACCTGCGAGGGCGATGTTGTCTCCCTTTTTGAACTGCTGCGCGTGCGCCGCCTCCGCAAGGGCGACAGGGATGGATGCGGCAGACATATTGCCGTAACGATGAATATTTATAATAACCTTGTCCATCGGCATGTCAAGTCGCTTGGCTGCCGCCTGGATAATACGGATATTCGCCTGATGTGGGACGAGGTAGTCAAGATCCTCCCGCTGCATTCCTGCGCGTTCGAGAGAGGTCTCCACCGTCCGTCCCATAACCTTCGTTGCAAAGCGGAAGACCGCCTTGCCGTCCATGTGGACGAAGTTGAGACGCTGCTCAATCGTCTCTGGGGTCACGGGACGCAGACTGCCGCTCGAGGGAATGTCAAGAGCATCGCCGCCCGAGCCGTCACTGCCGAGATCAAAGGCACGGATGCCGTAGCCCTCCTCGACCGCCCCAAAGACAGCTGCACCTGCGCCGTCGCCAAAGAGGATGCAGGTATTGCGATCCTCCCAGTCCACGACCTTCGACAGCGTCTCGCCGCCAATCACAAGCACGTGGCGGTAGACGCCGCTCTCGATGAACTGCGCGGCGATGGAGGCCGCATAGACAAAGCCCGAGCACGCCGCCGAGAGGTCAAACGCCGCTGCATGTTTCGCCCCGAGGCGATCCTGCAGAACGCACGCCGTCGACGGGATGATCCTGTCCGAGGTGAGCGTCGCCATGATGATGAGATCCAGATCCGCAGCATCCACACCTGCATCCGCAAGCGCCATCTCTGCCGCACGCTGTGCGAGCACGGAGACCGGCTCTCCCTCTGCGGCAATGCGCCGCTCATGAATGCCCGTGCGCTCCACAATCCACGCATCGTTCGTCTGAACCATCTTCTCAAGGTCGAAATTCGTCAGCACCCGCTCCGGAACGTAGTAGCCCGTTCCGAGGATGCCTGCACTGATCTTAGGCACGATCCGAATCCCCCTCCTTTGCCAGAGCATCACGGATCTGATCCAGCACTTTTCCATTCACATAGTCCACAGTCACACCGATCGCACTCGCAACGGATTTCGCATCCGAGGAGCCGTGACCGATCACACAGCAACCGTTCACACCGAGGAGCGGCGCGCCGCCGTACTCCCTCACATCGAGCCGCTTGCCGAGACGCCGGAGCGTCGGCATGAGGAGGAGCGCGCCGAGCTTCGCCATCAGCCCCGCCCCACGAATCTCCTCCTGAATGAGTCCAAGAATTGTTTTCGCAAGCCCCTCTGCAAATTTTAGCACAACATTCCCGACAAATCCATCACAAATGACGACGTCGAAATTTCCCTTGGGCACATCGCGTCCCTCGGCGTTGCCGCAGAAGTGGATGTTCGGCTCGACTTTGAGCAGCTGATAGGTCTCCTTCACCTGCTCATTGCCCTTCGTCTCCTCCTCTCCAATGTTGAGGAGGCCGACGCGTGGGTGTTCGATACCGAAGACATACTGCGCGTAGAGCGAGCCCATGACCCCACTCTGGACAAGGTGCTCGGGCTTTGAGTCCACGTTCGCACCCGAGTCGAGCATGAGCGTCACACCGTCCGGGGTCGGCATCGGCGTTGCAATGGCGGGGCGTCCAACGCCGCGGATGCGGTGCAGGATGAGCTGTGCCGCCGCAACAGCAGCGCCCGTTGAGCCTGCGGAGAAGACCGCGTCGCAGCTGCCGTCCTTCACAAGACGCGTTGCAACCACAACAGAGGAGTCCTTCTTCGAGCGCACCGCCTCTGCGGGATGCTCGTTCATGCCGATCACCTCGGAGGCGTGTACGATGGAGATGCGCAACGACGCAGGATCTTCGCCGTGCAGCTCTGCACGAATCTGCTTCTCATCGCCGACCAGTACGATCTCGCAGTCGTATTTCTTCGCTGCTTCCACCGCACCGCGTACAATCTCCTTCGGGGCGAAATCACCGCCCATCGCATCGACCGCTATACGCATCCTGCGCTCCCTTCTCCCTTGCTGCTATTCCCTCACCGCTGGAGGGATACTACAATAAATTTTGCGCGAAAGACCTCTTTGTCCTCGCGGTACGTCTTGACCCAGACAAAGATCTTATTGCCGCGCACCTTTACGATCTCCGCATGTGCGATGACCGTATCGCCCTTCTTGATCGGCGTCTTGTATTTCACATTGGCGACACCCGTCATCGCGACAGGAGCGTCGATGATGGCGAGTGCGAGCGAGTTTGCCTGAGAGAAGAGTGCCGTCCCGCGCGCAATCTCCGAGTCCGCAAAGATGAGATCGTCCGTCACGCGCAGCGCCGATGTTCCCCGTACGCCCAGTTCGAGTGAGAGGAGATCGCCGATCACCTCGGTGTGCGGAATGGCGCGCACCTTCTCGCGCGCATTCTCTGCAAGCGTGCGCACGCGGGCGCGCAGTTCCGGAATCCCGAGCTCCGTGCGGTCAAGGCGCACCGTCTGCACGCTCACGGCAAGTTTCTTCGCCAGTGCCTCATCTGTCAGGAACGGTTCCTTCCGCACTGCCATGACGAGCGTCTCCTGCCGCCGTCGCTTCTTCTCCGTCATCACACCACTCCTCTCCCCGAACTTATGCGCAAGCTCCCGCATTCATAAATTCGTTATTTTTAGCACCTGCTGCTATCAGCATGAACGCATTATACTAGGTACTAAAAAAAATTGCAAGAGGAAATGATTAAAAAATAAAAGAGCTGCCGCAAAAAGTCCACAGACTTCTTGCAACAGCTCCGCATGGTTCTCATTCAGCCGCCTCGGCCACAGGCTTTCCGTCATAATAGCCGCATTCCATGCACACATGGTGCGGGAGCTTCGGCTCATGACACTGCGGGCACGATACATAGTGCGGCGCTTCGAGCTTCCAGTTTGCACGACGACGGTCGCGGCGCGCTTTCGATGTCTTTCTCTTTGGTACTGCCACTTTGGATACACCTCCTTAATCATTTTTCAATAGGCTCTCTAAAGCCGCCAGTCGGGGGTCTGGTACGAACGTATCACAGTCGCACTGTCCCTCGTTCAGGTTCTGCCCGCAGACCGGACAGAGCCCCTTGCAATCAGACTTACACAGCTCACGCAGCGGCTCAGCCACAAGGAGGGTGTCACGTACGAGGTCGTCCAAAACAATGGTCTCGCCATCGTAGAGTACCGCCTCATCCGTTTCTCCCGGAGTCTTCGCATAGTCCTCAGAAAAGTCAAGCGCAATCTCCCGCTCCCCCTCGGCGAGGCAGCGGTCACAGACGAAAGCTCGATGCGCGCGAACCGTTCCCGCTGCGCGCAGGGACGAGCCCGTATTCATCAGCGTGCCGTCCACGCGGATCTCTCCGCGAAAACGCCGATCTTCATCCCCCAGTTCGAGGGATTCCGGCGTTACTGCAAACGAGAAAGTACGGCTCTCCCCGAGGGGAAATGTCGCCTCCGCGATATCCAGCTTCATCATGACGCATGACCTTTCACATTATAGCGGCGGTTATCGGCATTGTCAAGGAGCGTTTTCAGAGTTCCGACACCTCATCCTGCGGCGCATTCATCTGTGCCTTTGCCGTACGGAGGACATTCATCGCCTGATTCAGCCCCATCTCCGCCTGCTGAACGCCCTTGAACGTGCTGCCGACATGGGCGATCAGCTGCTCGAACACCTGATTTGCATAGGCATCCGCATCACTCTGGAGACGTGCGGCACCTGTCTGCGCCTGCTCCATGATCTCACGCGCCTGATCCTGTGTCTGTTGCATGATCGCACGCGCGCGCTCCTTCGCCTGAATGACGATCTCGCTGTCCTCGAGCATCTGGTTTGCACGCGCCTGCGCAGAATCGACGATATCCTTCGCTTCCTCGCGCGCACGCGTGATGATGCTCTCCTGCTCCTGCATGATCTCCGCCGCGCGGTTCAGCTCCTTCGGGAGATCCATGCGCAGCTCCTCCACGAGGTGCACAATTTCATCGTCATTCACAAGAGCCTTGTCGCTGAAGGGGAGGTGAGATGCATCCGCGACCAGATCTTCGAGCTTTTTCAGCGTATCCACAACTGCCATAAATCTATCTCCTTTTCCTTCGCAGCCTCGAGAGTATTATCCCCGAGGAGGCTTTCCATACAGCTTCAATATCGCCCGCTCCACCGACGGCGGCACAATCCCCTGCACCGGCCCGCGGAAGCGGATCAGCTCACGCACGCCCGAGGAACTGACAAAGGTCAGGTCGGGGCGCGTCAGCAAAAAAATCGTATCGCTCTCCGGCATGAGGTGGCGCACCATTGACGCGTGATTCTCCTCATACTCGAAGTCCTTCACCGAGCGCAGACCTCGCACAACAACGCGCGCATTCTGCTGCTTCATATAGTCCGTCAGGAGACCCGAGAACACATCCACGCGCGCATTCGGCACGTGGGAGGTCGCCTCCCGCAGAAACTGAATGCGGTCATCCAGAGGGAAACAGCCCTCCTTCTGGACATTGTGAAAAATGCAGACAATGAGCTCGTCAAACATCGCGGCGGCGCGCTCTACAATATCGATATGTCCCGTGGTTACGGGGTCAAAGCTGCCGGCAAACACCGCACGTCTCATTCCTGCACCTCCTGCGTATAAAAACAGATGCGTGCTGCGCCATAGCACCGCTCACGCATGAGCGAGAGGCTGCCGCTCCGCTCGACGATCTGCTCCCCTGCGCCCTGCTCGAGCACGAAGAGCCCGTCTGCAGCGAGCAACGCGCCCGCATCCAGCGCAGCAAGCACGCGCGCATTATCTCCGCGTGCATACGGCGGATCGGCGAAGATAAGATCGAACGTGCGCCCCTCTCGTGCGAGCGCCGCGACCTGCCCATAGACATCGCCGCGACGAAGCTGCACGCGTGCCGCGAGCTTCGTCCGCTGTGCATTCTCCACGAGAATCGCATGTGTCGTGCGATCCACGAGCACGGCGTGCGCCGCCCCGCGCGAGAGTGATTCGAGTGAGAGCGCCCCCGTCCCCGCGAAGAGATCGAGCACGCGCGCATCATAGACGCGTGCACCCAGCATACTGAAGAGCGCCTCGCGCGTGCGGTCAGCCGTCGGACGCGTGCCATCCCCTGCAGGGGCTTTCAGACGTACGCCGCGCGCACTGCCCGTAATGATCCGCATTGCATTCCTCCCGTTATTCTACTGTAGGCTTTCCTATTTTACCACAATTTGCATTCGTATTTCAACCTATGGCAATGCAGGGAACGGAAAATGCTTTGCCGACAAAAGAAAAATCCCCATCCGTCAAGATGGGGACAGGCTCGGGCACGAATCCTCATGAACGCCCTTGCGCAGCTTCTGCGCAAACGACGCAACAAAGGCATCAATCCACATCCTCCTCGAGCGGCTTACCGTGCATCCACACAGCCTGCTCGCAGGCACGGCAGAGTGGAGCGATGAGGAGCAGCGGCACATTCGCCGTGCGCAGAAGGCGGAGAAGTTCGGTGCGCATCTCCTCCATCTGTACCGCCGATGCCCGGCAGGTAAACACGCTGTACTGCACGCGAAGTGCCCGTGCTTCGAGATACTTCACAACACGGGCACGGGCGCGATCTTCCTTGATGTCGTAGCAAATAATTTATTTCATTGGAAAATACCGTATATGGCATGAATGTGGTGCAATGGGAAAGCTTATGCCCCTCTCGGTAAAGACTTTTACGTTTCAATGCCGCACGCAGCATTATATGTGGTGCAACTCCGTCGCTCGCAGCCCTTGTCCCGCGCGGGGCGAGAGGGTGTTTTGGAAAGTCGTCGATTTTTTGTGCCGTTTCCCCCTTATGGGGCGGCATTTTCACCGAAAAATCGCGGCGTCAATCGGCGTCTTCCCTTGTGCGGCGCAGGGTTGCGCCAAAATGGAAAATCGCGACGGTAGAATGCGGCTTCGCGGCATCGCCGTCGCATTTTCCACTTTTTTGCACCATGTCTGTATCATAGCAGAGAATCCGTGATCTTGCAATCCGTTTTCACAGATTCTTTTTATTTTTTACGTCTCCTTCACCTCCAGTGCATTTGGCAAAATCCAACGATTTTGAAAGGGGTGATCGGGGTCGTCGGTGGTCATTGTCCGTGTTTTCTTCTCCCAATCGGGGATCGTGGTCGTCTTCCAGTCGAGCATGTGGGAGAGCTCCGCCATAGCGTTCCGATACCGATTGTGGACACCCGCATCCAGTCGCTCGCCCAGTTCCCGATCAAAGGCTGCGATGTAGGCATCCATCGGCTCCTCGCGCTCGGCTCTGTTCCAAACGCCCGTGCTGTCAAAGGCGTGACGATAGGAATCCTCCGTGTCGGTGCGGATCAGCCGTGCGGTGATGCGAACGCTGCCAAGCCCGATGGATTTCCCCTTGCCAATTTTACAGCAGAGGTCATTGCCGCCGATGCGCAGCACTTTCAGCAGGGCGCCAAGCTCGTCCTCGGACAGGCGCTCAAATCGAATACTCCCGTGGAACACGGAGCCTGCCTGAACGGGGGGTGATGCGCGTCTTTGAGACCTTGGTCGCTTGCTGCACGTCATTCTGCCACTTCGTTTTGTTCTTCTGATGCCAGTAGAGTTTATAGCCTCGGATGCAGGCATTGGGAGTGTCCCAATGGGCGAGCTGCGTGCCGTTCTCCTGTTCGAGATAGAGCTGCATGGAGGTCGGCTTCGGCTCACCGAGCACCTTCGGATAGGCGGCGGATTCTGAGCGCACCTCTCCTGCCGGCAGCGCATCGCTGAATGCAAGGCGTCCCGCCCAGAGTTCTTTGCGTCCGAAGAGTGCGTCGGTGTAGTCGATCTTCACTGTCCCCATGCCGATCACATGATCGCCGACACTCTGCCGATAGGGAATACGGTAGAACCGCCCGAAGCCAAAGTGCTGTACCCGTCCGTTTTCCTCCTGATAGAAACATGGTACGACGAGGTCGATCGCCGAGTCTCCTGTAAAGGCAGCGGCAGCGGCATCCACTTTTGCCACGGACGAGCCAAGGATGTTCACCCCGGCGCGGCTGATGTCATCACGATAGTCCTGTATGATGTTTGCGGGGACGGGGATGCGCTCCTGCCAGTTTGGTGCATGATGAATCGTGTAATGCGCTTTTCTCTGCATTTTTCCGGTGTAGCAGGTTACCTGTCCCTTGCGCGGCTCATCCCAGAATATGCAGCCGGCATTTCTTTTAACACTGTCCGCATCCTGCACTGTGTCGTATTCTGCAGGGCAGATATAATACTGCTGCTCCTCCTCCACACGGATGAGATAGCCCGCCTCGGTATACTCCTTCGGCGCGCGCTTCTCGTAGACTTTTCTCATAATAGCAGCGTTGTCTTTACCCCCCAGTGCACGAAAATAGAGATGCCGATCTTCGTAGTCCTCCCCGTCTCCACGCATGGCGCTGCAGGTGACGATCTTGAAGAGGTTCTTGATCGTGCCGCGGATGGTGCTGCCTGGGATCATGGGAACGCCGGTCGGCGAGAAGAATGTCTCCGTTTCAACGTCTGCGCCGACGAATACGGAGGTCAGCGTTTCGATTGTGAGGTCGATGCGCCCGCTGAGGCGGTTGGGCGCGAGAACGTGCTGCCGATAGTTCTCGATGCGCTCTTCGTCGCTCGCTGCATCGTTGTCGATGGGCGATGTGAGCACGCCCTTCGGCAGGGATACGAAGTTGTACGGCGCGGTTGCAATCCTGTTCGCCATGTTATTCCTCCCCTTTCATGTCCGCCGGCACGATGGCAAGGAAGCGGTCATCGATGTAGCCTGCCTGGGCGGTCTTTTCGTGGATGCCGATGTAGCTGCGCGTGACGAGTCCGACGTAACGACAGGACTCCGTCAGCGCAGGCATTGTGAGCTTGAGTTTGCGTTCGCGGTCACGCAGGGTCATCCATGCGCCCTGATCTTCGCGCTCTCCCATGAGCCGCGCCATGCTGTCGACGTATTCGACGGGCTCGCCTGTGCCGTCCTGCCGAAACCGCCCAAGGAGTTCGCTGTCCTCGCGGCGCAGACGAAGTTCACACGCGGAATCGAAGACGCGCAGTTCGACGAGCAGCGCCGCATCCAAGGGACGCTCATCCGCAAAGTGGAATGCGCCATTGCGCCACGTCCCACAGCGGATCTGATCGACCTGCCAGAGGATGACGGTTGCGTCCTGTATGCCGCGACGCACAAGTTCGCCCACAATGTCCTCCACCGAGATGCGGAGTGCACAGCTGTCCGATCTGCTCGTCCCCGCACAGATGCGCAGGGGGTTCAATGCAAGTTCCGCACTCATACGCCCGCCTCCTCGCTCAATGCTGTTACAAATGTCTGCAATTCCCGCGCCGCATTTTCATCGAGCGGCTGCCCCGGGGTCAGTTCCCATGTCCGTCCACAGTAGTGAATGGAGGCGCACAGTCCCTCGAGGGTGCCGCGCCCGATGGATTTCTCCCCGCCGATCGCCGTGCGCCCGAGCCAGAGGTCTTTGAGCAGGAGGAGGCAGAGTCCCGCCTCCCATTCGCTCGCACGGCGTGCGCCGAACCGCAGGGTAACGGCGCGCGCGCCACGCGTCTCCTGCCATACGGGCATGCTCGAGAAGAGCGCCGCAGAGATGGTGCCGCCTGTGAAGCGATTGCCTCGGATGCGCATTTGCCGATGGGTGTTCCCCTCAACGACCGCCTCCTCGACGATGAAGCGACTGCGCCGTTTCGTCTCGCCGCTCACGGTTCCCATCAGCTCGTCCAGTGGATGCGGGTCTTTGCCGAGCGCATGGAGGATGTATTCTGCACGGTGACGGAGCACGCCCTTGAGGCTCGTGCCGGGGATGATGTACTGCCCCGCCGAGTTCTTCTTCATGAGGGCATCGGGGGTCTTCTCGTTGCTATCCTCCACCATTTTATTTGCGTCCTCGTAGTCGCGCACGATGAGCGATCCCGCGAGGGCAAAGTCCGCCTCGATCATGAAGTCCTGCGGGATATAGACGGAGTGCGACGCTTCTTCATCGGGGAGCGTCACCAAGTGCTGCAATGCACAGCCGCGCTCTGGTCTCAGCCACGCTATGACGTCCTCTGGTTTGGAAAAATCGTAGCAGTGCACTGCCATGCCCTCAAGGCGCATTCTGCCAAAGCCCTTGGTGGTGAGTGCGCCGACGTGGAAGCCTCCGATGAGCCGCTCGCGCAGTCGTGCGAGTACGCTCCGCAGTGCCGACTCCTCGCTTTCATGCACGGCGCGCTGAACGATCTCGGCGTAGAATATGCCGGTCGCTCCGCTCTCTACGATCTCGTAGTCGTATTTGCCATGCGGAACGGTCGTACCCGTGATGCCGTCGATGCGGACGCCGTCGCGGATGCCGAGTTTCGCTCCCGTGAGCTCGACATCGTAGAGGGAGACGGCGCTCTGCAGTTCATCGATGCCCTTCGCATCATGCTCTGTGCCAAAGAGAAGCTGTGCAACACGCGGCGCATCCTCCTCAACGAGGCTGCGCAGTGCGCCCGCGAGCGATGTGCCGGGGATGAATGGCGTTCCATCCTTGCTGCGGAGCACATGGATGTCCCGATCGCCACGCTCCTCCCCGCTCTCTCCCTCGCCGATGAGGAGGGGAGTCTCGAGACGGAGTTTTCCCTTCACCGTGATGCGTTTCAAGATTCGTGCCGGATTCGCGTTCGTACTCATACCTCTGTTCCTCCTTCCTCAGTCTGCCCCGCCCGCTTGCGTGCAAAGCGGAAGAATGCGTGCCAGTATGCGTAAAACACCTGATCTGCACGCAGGATGCCCTCGATCCCATGCGCTATGCCAAGCTCGTCTGCGATATCTCCCACTTCGCTGCGCAGGAGCTCCTTTCCTCTGAGGAAATATGGCATGTCTGCGATGTTTTTCTCATGGAAGTAAGCAAGCAGCGATATCCCGTTCACCCGAATACCCGTCATCATCTTTCCGAGGGGCGTCTTTTTCCCCTGCATCGAGGCCGCAAACTCCTGCATGCGGCTGATCGCCCCATCCGATCTCGTGCCGAGCTCCTGCTCCAAACGCGAGAGCGCGTGCCGCGCACCGCTCGAAATGCGCGCTGTTTCGACATCCATGGAGGCAAACACGCGGATCTGCTCGACAATGTGTGCGGTGAGGATTGCTGCTGCGATCTTCTTCGCCTCTGCGCCAAGTTCACGCGGCTTTACGGCGTTGCGCTCCATCTTCTCCGCGCGGCGGATATCTCTGCCGTCCCACAAGCGCAGCTGACCGAATCCCTCTGCGCGACGGCGTCCGACGCCCTCATAGAGGACGGTGCACAGCGCCTCTGCATCGCCGTCCTGCCAGCCGCCCGCCTTCTCAAGCGCAAAAACGGTACCTGCGGCAAGCCCTGTCTCACGCGGACGCTTCATGCACCACTGGCCGACAAAGTTGTCGATCTCCGCTTCTTTTGCAAAGATGCTGCGCGGCTCTTCGAACAGGGAGAAGCCGCCGCTCGTCTTTTCGTTGAGGGCTGTGACGATCTCTGCGAGCATGGACGCGGCATCGCCTGGGATTCCTGTGCTCGGGAGGAGGGGGGTCTCGAGACGGATGCAGAGACGTTCGCCCTGCGGTGCATCCTCCTCAGGAATGTCCTGCGGCTGCGTGAGCGTGACCTCGCATTGCCCGTACTGGGTGTACTTTGACCGTCCCGCGTAGCAGGTGAACTGCGTCCCGAGCACATCGCGGAGCTGCGCGAGCAGCTCTGATGCTCCATAGATAACCCCCTCGAAACGCTGTCCTGCCGCAATGGATTCGTAGTTGTAGATGCCGCTGCTCCGGCTCTTTCCCGCGAGGCGTTCCATCCCGCTGTCATCCTTCAGGTCGGTGCGGCTCATGTGGAGGGTGATGTTCTTTCGCACCTTAACGGGACGGAGCACGCCGTCCGCTGCGGCAGCAAAGCCCTTCATCCCCTTGAAGCCGGGCGCGAGTTCCGTGCCCTTCTGCAGGAGGTCTCTGATCTCCCGCTCGTCTTTGCTGCGCTGCACTGAGAACGGCAATACGATCGCACGCGCTCCCGTCTCGGGATCAACGGGATAGGCATCGACAAAGCGCAGGTCACCGTAAAAGAGCCGCATGAAGTCCGCATCCGTATGCGCCATTTTGTCGAGTTTCTGCTTCTCTATGAATCGTGCCGCGAGGATGCCGCGCAGAACAGAGCCGCTGAAAAAGTCGTGCGTCGCAGTCATGACGGACGCATGACCGAGTGCGGAGAGGATGACGGGCGACAGTGTCTTGATTCGGATGTTCATTGCCTGCATCATCGTTTGCCCCCTTTCTGTCCGCTGTTTTTCAGCGCGCGTTCCACCAGCGGGGCGAGGATGTCCCTGCCCCCCTGTCTGAGCGTACAGCCAATCCTGCCGAAGCCGCGCGTGCGCTTTCCTCCGCACTGCGAAAGGTTGCGCGCAGCGAGCGCGAGGATGCTCAGCTCCGCTATGGTCCCGTCAAGGAGACGGAGCTCCCCGCGGAATGTCTTCCCCTTCTCGATGACGCGCATATTGTGCAGCGAGGTCGTCTTTGCCGTGCCTGTCTCACGATCGATCGCGGTCTGCCAGCGCAGCCCCGCATAGTGATTGAGGATGTCCGCCGGACGAAAGATGGACGGATAGCGCTCCTCAAGGTATTGAAGATCATCATGAATCCGCTCGTATTCGCTCAAACGGAGATTCGAGACAACGAGCTGCACCTTTCTTTCGCACCCACGCTGAAAGAGACAATCGAGCGCCACCCGATCAAAGAGCACGAGTCCCGATGCCTCTGCCATCTCGGCGACCTCGCGTCCGCTCTCGTAGAGCAATCCCTTGAACCGCTTCGCCGGAAAATACGGGAGTCCGACATCGTCCTGCACGACGTCCGCGTCAACATGGATGTCGGCGCGTCCTGCTCCGAGATGCAGGGGCGAAAACGTCTCGATGACGACCTCGATCGGCGCTTTTGCGTCTATGTCCCTGATCTGTGCGGCAGGTTCGTACTGGATAGCAGGAATGCGTATGGATTCATCCCATTGTCTGCGCTCTTCCGCTCTCTCGTCCGCCTTGTTTTTCTCCGCAGTCAGGATGCGATTCTGCTCACGTCTCTGATTCATTTCGCGTCGTCTGTCTGCCGCTTTTTTCTTCGCCATGCTCACACCTCCTCATCCACAAGGGTATAATCCATGAGTTCGATCGCGTCGACGTAGGGCGTCCTGCCTTCCGCCCAGAGCGTCTCCTCGTATGGCTGCCATGCAGACACGCTTGGCAGCCGCATCCCTGGGTCGCTCTTGCGGAGATGCGCAAGCTGCGCCATGAACTGTCGCTGCTCATGCTCTCCGTAGGCGAGAACGCGGCGAAGTTCCTTGACCTTGCTGCGCGGGAGCGCACGCATGCCCCGCACGCAGGAGAGCAGTGCGTCCAGACTCTCCTGTGCATCTGCCGATGCGTCGACACGATAGGGACCGAAATGCAGGTCGCCGCGCGCGCCGCGATACTCCTCGGCACGGAACTGATCGAGCGTCGGTGCCTGTTCACCGTGCAGGATGGCATAGTCGAGCCAGCAGGAATCTGTCTCCTGTCCCGCCGCTGCCTCGAGAGCGCGCATGCACTTCTTTGCCGCGCCGCAGAGTTCCTCCGCCATCTGGTAGCCGCGGAAGAAAGGATAGTTTGTATTCATGATGGTGATGCCGCCGCAGCTTGCAATGCCGCTGTCCCGCAGGCGATCCATGATGAATCACGTATAGCTTACGGCGACCTTTGCGGTACAGACAAAGGTCATGTCATCGCCGCCCAGTACGAGCGGACGAATGGGAAGGAATCGTCGCAGCTCTTTGTCGTATCTAATGGAGAGTTCGTCCTCATATACGTCAATGTTCGCAATGATATTCTGAACGAGTTCGGTGAACGCGGCAATGGTCTTGCTGCGGATCGCGCGCGACATATTCTTGCGCGCGGTCAGCGTGCGGCAGTCCTGGAATTTGCGCCCCATATTGTTGCCGTCGATGTGGACGACGGCAATGTCGTTCTCCGTCTGTCGCTGTCCGAGATCGGCAAACTCCATCGGGAAGACATAACCGTTTAGAAAGCCATCCCGATCGGCGGCAGGAAGGACGGATGAGAGCTTTTTCATCAGTTCCGCCTCTGCGGGCGCCTCTCTGCCGTCTCTGCGGTCAGCGCGCAGTTTCATCTCGACTTCCCATGCATAGAATCTGCGCTCGGTCTCATCCCATGCGTTCGCCGTCTCACCGCTCTCCTGACAGGTGAGGGTCAGCCCTGTGCTGGGGACGTTGACCAACGGGAAGATGGTGTTCTGTCCGTCCTTGAGCGCATGGACAAGCGCCGTGAGATTCTTCTCCCCCACAAAGCTGCCGTCCGCCGCAAGTTCGAGTTCCCCGATCGCTGCGCCTGTATGCAGTCCCGGCATACGGACGAGCAGCTGTTTCGTAAATGTGGCGACAACGGTGCGCAGTGTCTCCTCAGCCGTGTCCGCGCGGAAGAGGAGCAGGGCGTTACCGCCACCGATGTAGCCGACGCGCGCCGCAGTGGACATCTCGTCCCAACGTGGCTCTTCAACGCTCATCCATGTCTCGGCATCGAGAGCATCCTCGCCGAGCACGCTCCGCAGTGCTGGCAGAAGTACGTCGTCAAAGACACGCTCAACGAGATATGATGCGCCGATGTTCGTCTTGAGCTGATTGCCTGAGAAGATGTAGCTCTGTATGGAACGTGTATCAAAAAGTATTGCCTTATACCGCATTGCACAGCCTCCTTTGCAGCGCAAATCCATTTCTATGAGATAGATACATACGTCTCCCCCATTCCCTGTGCTGTCATGCGCCCCGTTCCGCAGAAGGGAGCAAACTGCGTGAGAAGCAGGATGATCTCCCGCTCCTCCTCCGAAAGTTCCGCGAGGCTGAACGAAAAATCCCCGACAAATGCAGGAACCCTCTTCTGATTGGTCAGCCGTACCCGCAGACTCTCTCCACGCCACGCGAGCGGAACAAGTTTTGCAGCGGCTATGCGCGCCGCGTCTTTGTAAATCACAGCAGGAAGTTCCTGCTGTGTCCACTTGTCGGCAAGTGAGGCAAAGATGCGTTCGGGCTGCGGGAATGCGTAATCATACCCGTCCGCACGGAATAGTGTCGGTGATCGGAAGTGGAGCCGGACGCTCCGCGCGCGCTCCATAGACAGTGCCGCCGCCGCGAGTTCGTCAGGCGCTGCCGCGCCGGTCTCCATGCGTCCGTCGGCGAGAACCTCCTCAAGGCTGAACGCAAGTTTACCTACCTGCAGTCTCGTTCCACGCGGCATAGCGGCAAGCGCCATAAGAGCCGCATCGTCGAGCGCCGTGACGCGCAGGAACACACTCTCTCCCTCAGTAAAAGCTGGTTCGTTGAAGGTCTTTTCTGTATTTGCGGAAGGTGCACGCCGGCGGTCGGCTCTTTGCAGACAGCCAATCGTAAACGGCTTGATCTGCCGCGCATGGAAGTCGGCAGAAAGCTCTGCCGAACGCTCTGAAAGATAGTGAAAGAGCGCCCCGTGGAGGAGTCTGCCCGGGAACATGGTAAAATGCCCGCCCGTCTCCACGCGCAGCCGATAAACAAGAACTCCTAACATATCCTTCTCCCCGAACGAATGCACCGCCCTCAGTAGGCGCGGAAACGACAAAATGCGAAGCGGGACTCGCGGACGGTCTCCCCCGCCTCGTTCACGCGCTCGCTCACATGGCGCTCGCTGCACGCGGAGAGGACAGGAGTGCCCGCTGCTTTCAGCAGATTGATAAGCGCATAGGTATAGGTGAACTCGCCCTGCACAAGGATGGCCGCAGGACTGCGTGCGAGGATCGCCCGCGCGTTCTCCTCCGCCAGACGCCGCACGACATCCTCACCCCAGTCAGCGGGGATCTGCGGAAAGGGCACGTCCGATATCGTGCCGTATGCCTCGGCTGCACGCCGCTGCGCCTCCTCCCAGCGGGCGGAGGGATGGTTGGTATGGTTGATGAACTCATGCATTGCCATATACCTCCCCTCCGCATGCGCGGCGAATATCCGTAAGCGCACTCCGCATCAGCGCGGTCAGCTCCTCTATGCCGGGGCGCCCCGTTTCTGCGCGCGCGTGGCTGGTGTGGTTGCGCTCGTCCTTGACGGCAAAATACTGCCGCAGGATACGCTCTGCCAGTGCATTGTCCCGCACAGTGAAGCCTCCCTCACCCATTCTGCGCACAACGGGCATCCATGCGATGTCGGAAAAAATTTGGTCGAGATCCGTTTCCAGAGCGTTTTTCCCAAGGAATTTGCCAAGCTTCATAACGACGCTTCTGTTGTTCTGTGCCATCAGCGTGTCCCAGACCTCGCTCTGCTCTGCGGTCTCCTGCCCCGTCTTGCTCTTCTTGGGGCGGCGCGCATTGATATAAGGCGTACGAACACGCTCCAAAAAAGCCTTGCCAATCGGCGTATCGCGCAGGGCAAGATTATCTTCTTCACGAAGCATCTGACTCAGCCACGTAAAGACATCGCACATGCGCTGGGCATCACCAAGACGGAATTGCGGTGTGTCACGCATTGCGCCGTCAGCAAAGGCAAAGATTTCATCTGCTGTCGTCTCCGCGCGGAATGCACACAGGAATTTCCGCCGGGTATCTCTCCATGCGGTCTGCACCTTGTGGAACTCCTCACTCGGAAGTTTTTCCCCTCGATATTCGTTGACGAGATAGAATCCGGCGTTTCGATGCATGGGGTCCTTTTCAAGACAGGCTAAGAAATTTTCCTGATGCTCTGGTTTTAGGCAGAGGAAGCCGGAATTCACGAGCAGTTCCGGCACACGCTCGGTGAAGAAGGTAATCGACTGCTGCAGGAAGCCGCGATCAATGCGCCACCCGATGAGAGCGATGTCGTCTACCTCCTCCGTGAGGATGGTGCTGTAATCTTCACGGATGCGCACAAGCATCTGCCGCATGAGATTGTCACTCTGCACCGCCTCTGCCGATATCGATGCCGAAGACTCATCGGGAAATGCCTCTATCCTGCGCCGAAGCTCGTCAATCGCAGTGCGCAGTTCGCCATAATGGCAGAGTGTCAATTCCTCGGCAAATCCATGCATCGCTGCCAGCAGCCGCTCCAATGCGGGACTCTTCTCCCGCGCGCGGAAATAATCCCGCAGCACCGACACCTCGCCATGACGTACGAATTCCTCCGCGCCCGCAACGAGGTCGAAGAATGCGTAGAGCGGCTTGACCTCCTCGACACGATGCGCATGATAGTTCGAGTAGATCACCTTGCCGATGGCAATGCGCTCGTACTGTACGAGCCGCATGAGTGCAATGAGGATCATCGACGCATTGCGCAGCCCGCCCGTGCAGTCAACGTGGAGAACAATCTCCGCAGTCGGATCATCTCTTCTGACATCCTGTGCATAGCGACGCACAGAGGAGGCAACCTCGATGAGGGTGTCCATATTCTCCTCGATCGGTGCCTGCTCGTCAAAGTCGATGGATTCCGCGATATCCTCCACATTGGGTACGATATCCGAGATTCGATGCAGGAAATAGCCGTAATGCGTCCACCCACGCCCCTCCGTATCCTCGTATCCGACAATCGGCCCTGCGACCATCTGCGTCCGCACGAGGAAGAGATGCGACAAACTGTCCACCTGTGCATGTCCTCCGCATAGGAGGTAACGGACGGCGGACTCATTTGTCGTGTGGCAGTCCTTTTTCGCGCCGATGTTCTGATACTCTGCCACCGAAATGCCGCCCTCACGGTTGCGCTTGACATCGCTCAGAAAGCACAGCATAATGTCTTTTTTCATATGATCCCTCTTTCTCGTGCCGTACAAAGGTCTCCACATAACTGTTTTTTTCATAAAATTTCGTCTCTCCTAAGCTGTCTCTTATTTTATCGTTAATCATGTCTAAAAGCAAGTAGCATGAAGCGTGCAGATGATCTTTCAACGCTTCTCCTCATCGGACGATTGCTGCAAAAAACGGATTGCACAGGCGGGTTCCATACAGTAAAATGATGACGCAGGAACGTGAGGAACGGAAGGAGGGCGCGGCATGAAGCAGGAACTATCCATCACCACTATCTTCCTAATCGTCGCGCTGCTCCTCTTTCACTTCGTATTTCATTCCACATATGTGGGAGATTGGCGCACGCTGTCCACTATGGCGATAGATGCAGGAGGGCGGCGCATCCTGCTTGTGCCGCTCGACTCGCGCCCGCCGTGCCGGGAGTTCGTCGTAAACGGCGGCAAGATTGTCGGATGGAATGTCATAACGCCGCCGATGGAGTATATGGACTACTATTCGAAGGCGGGCGATACACGCGCGCTGAGAGATTGGCTCGCGCACGAGGCGGGCGCCGCGGATGCCGTCATCCTCTCGGTGGATCAGCTGCTCTCGGGGGGACTCCTCGCGGCGCGCGAGGCGCATATTGCGCCGTCGGATATTGCGGAGCTGGCAAACGATCTGCGCACCCTGCACGCGGCGCATCCCTCTATTCCCCTGTACGCATTCTACATCCTGCCGCGCGCGATTCCACAGGACGGGCTCGAGGGCTGGCGCGAGCGCCGCGCCCTGCTCGCCTATGCGCGCCTCCTCGGACGCGCGGGCGAGGGTCTGCCCGTCGATGCGGCAGAGATGGAGCGTCTGCGCGGTGAGTTTCCGCCCGACTATCTGCAACGATATCTCGCACACTTCGAGGAGAGTACGGCACTCGCCTCCATGCTCATCGAACTCACGGAGGAGGGCGTGCTCGCGCGCCTCGTCCTCGGACAGGATGACGGCGAGGAGTATTCGGTCGGCAATCTGAAAAAGGCAGAGCTTGCCGCCCTGCTCGCGCAAAAAAATATCGCCCCCGAGCGGGCGATGATTGTGCACGGCGCGGATGAGATTGCGCTCTCCATGCTCACGCGGATTGCCGTGGATGAACTGCGAGCAAGTGGCAAAGATGCGCCGCGTATCTCCCTGCGCTATGCAGACGAAGCAATGGGGGCGATGGTCTTCCCCTTTATGGCGGTCTCGAACGACGCGACGGCGCGCGAGAAGATCACCATGCTTGGTGCCGTGCGCGCAGAGGATACGGAAAACAATGATTTGACGCTCTACATCTCTGCGGGTGACAGCAACGCAGATACGCTCGGCACGCGCGCCCCTGCTGCCGCTGCAATACGGAATATGATGGCGCGCGGAGTGCCCGTCGCGCTCGTCGATCTCTCCCGTCATTTTCACGCCGAGGAGATGCTGTTGCCCATACTGATCGAAAAGAACGTGCCCGTGAACGCGCTCACGGCGTATGCTGGCTGGAACACGGCAAGTAACGCCATCGGCACGGCGCTCTCAGAGGCGCTGCTCTATCACTGTGCCATGCAGCGCGCAGCGAGTAACGAGGAGCGGGAGGCATACACGTACGCGAATCTCGCATTCCTCACGGGACGCATTGCCGAGGATGAGTTCTATCTCAAGGAGACAATCGACCGCGTCAACAACACGCTCCGCATTGCGGGCTATCGGAATACCGCCGATCTCGACCTCACGCGCAACTGGCGCTGGGCGAACGACCTCCTTATGCACGACCTTGATCGCCGCATACGCAGCTATGAGAGTACAGCTGCATTCCGCGCACCATTTCAGCAGGGCAATATGCAGCTACGCCTTGTGCGGAGCAATATCACGGCATACTACCCGTGGCCGCGAACCTTCGAGATACGGTTGGAAACGCAGCCGATAATCGAACTATACCAGTAACGCAAAGAACGGAGCCCGACGGACTCCGTTCTTTCTGTTACACTGTATTCACTGTGCCGCAAGCCCGAAGCGCGTAATGCCTTCCTTGCGGAATTTGTCCAGCAGCTCCATAACGCCGCTGTAGTTGATGTCCCCGTCCGCGCGCACAACGACGGCAAATCGCGGGTTCTTCTGACTCTCCGCACGCGCACGGCGCAGGAGGGTCGCCTCGTCGATCTGCTGATCCTCGAGCCAGAGCGAGCCGTCCTGACGAATGGTGACGAGATAGGTCACGTTCAGCTGCGTCTGCGCTGTCTGCGCCTTTGGCAGGTTCACATCGACCGTCTTCAGGTTCACCATGTAGAGCGTGCTCATAATGAAGAAGACGAGCAGAAAGAACATGATGTCGATCATGGGGATAATCATGACCTCGGGCTTTTCAAACGCCCTTCTGTCGCGTAGCCTCATGCCTCATCACCTTCCGCCGCTTCTCCCGCATGCAGAGAAGTCTCGATCACGCCCTTGACACCCGCCGCACGCGCAAGCTCGATGCGGCTGTTCTCGGCAGCGGAGAAGCACATCTCCATATCCGTGACGATGTTCTCGATGCGCTGTGAGAAATACGCGTGCACGGTGAGCGCGATGATAGCGACGCAGAGACCCATCGCCGTCGCGATCAGCGCCTCGCCGACACCGCCCGTAATCGCGCTCGGCTCGCCCGCCTCGATGTTGAACACGCTGAACGTCGAGATCATGCCGCTGATCGTGCCGAGCAGTCCAAGGAGCGGCGCCATCGTGACAATCACGCTCAGATAGTACATGCGGTTGCGCAGCTTCGAGAGCGCAATGCCGGACTGAATCTCCATATAGGAAGTCATCTTGCGCGAGTTCTTGCTGTTCTTCGAGATCGCGCTGAACAGGATGTCCGCAATCGCGCCGCGATGCGTCTCGGTCAGCTGTGCTGCCTCCTTGAAGCGTCCGTTGGCAATATCCAGCATGAAGGCATGTGCAAACGCCCGCCCCGCATCCGCACGTGCAAAATAGAACGCACGCTCAATGCCGATAAAGACGACAAAGATCGATGCCGCGAGCAGGAAGTACATGACAATGCCGCCATGCCTGAAAAAATCAATCCCCTGTGCAATAAAATCCATCGTATAACCGTTCCTTTCCCAATAAACTACAATGACCCACCGCATCCCATGATAAGCGAGATTATTCTACTACATATTTGTGCCTGCGTCAACGATAACAAATATCATTATATTATTCTGATTGTTGTCTGATACCTTGCAGACCTTGTGAAAAAATACTATAATAAAGGCCGTTATCTCATCGAAGGAGGATACAGTTTGAAGTTCCCTCTCGCACGCGGCTTCTGGCAGCTGTTCAAAGGATATTGGAGTTCCCCCGAAAAATGGAAGGCGCGCGGGCTGCTTATTTCGGTCATTGCGCTCAATCTCATCATGGTCTATCTGCTCGTGCGGATAAACGACTGGTACCGCGTTTTCTACGACGCGCTGCAAGCGTATGACTGGGCATCGTTCTGGCCGCTTGTCGGCGAGTTCTCCGTGCTCGCATTCCTCTACATTGTGATCGCAGTCTATGCCGTCTATCTGAGGCAAATGCTGACGATCAACTGGCGTACGTGGATGACGGAGCAGTATCTCACGCGCTGGATGCACGGGCAGGTCTACTACCGTCTGCAGGTGCTGCGCAGCGATACAGACAACCCCGATCAGCGTATCAGCGAGGATATCAACCAATTCGTCACCCTGACGCTGACGCTGCTCGTCGGCATCCTCAAGCAGCTCGCGACACTCAGCGCATTCGCCGTCGTCCTCTGGAACCTCTCGGGCGTCATCACCGTCCCCGTCGGCGGCACAGAGTTCACCGTCTACGGCTATATGTTCTGGCTGTCCCTTCTCTACTCGGGACTCGGCACATACTTCGTCCACGTCGTCGGAAAGAAGCTCATCCGCCTGAACTTCGACCAGCAGCGCTATGAGGCGGACTTCCGTTTCAGCATGATGCGCGTGCGCGAGAACAGCGAGAGCATCGCATTCTATCGCGGCGAGATGGCGGAGACGGTCGGCTTCAAGGAGCGGTTCGCCAGCGTCATCAAAAACTACTGGGGACTCATGCGCCGCACGAAGCTACTGAACTTCTACGTCAATGGATACTCACAGCTCGCGATCATATTCCCGCTCGTCATGGCAGCACCGCGCTACTATGCGGGCGAGATGGCGCTCGGTGGGCTCATGCAGACGCTCTCGGCATTCGGACGCGTGCAGGATGCACTCTCCTTCTTCGTCGATTCCTATAGCTCCATCGCCGAGCTCGCCGCCGTGATCCAGCGACTCTCGGGCTTCACGGAGCATATGGAGGAGTCCGCACGGGTCACGAGCGATATTGTACGCAGCGAGGGCAGCGACAAGGCGCTCGTGCTGCAAGACCTCTCGATCGATCTGCCGGACGGCACACCGCTTCTCTCCGCCTGCACACTCTCCCTGCCCGCAGGCAGCCACGTCCTCGTGACAGGTGCCTCGGGCACGGGCAAGAGCACGCTGCTCCGTGCGCTTGCAGGCATTTGGCCGTACGGCAGCGGCAGGATTGAGCTGCCGCAGGGCGCAAAGAGGCTTTTTCTCCCGCAGCGCCCCTATCTCGTTCTCGGCTCGCTGCGCCGCGCGCTCTCCTATCCACGCACAGCGGCGGCATCCGATGACGAGATCGCACGCATTCTAAAACTCGTTGGGATGGATCATTTCGCCGCACGTCTCGATGACGTGGACGATTGGAGCCGCATTCTCTCGCTTGGCGAGCAGCAGCGCCTTGCGTTTGCACGTATCCTGCTCATCCGCCCCGACTGGATTTTCCTCGACGAGGCAACATCCGCCCTCGACGAACCGCGCGAACGCGCATTGTATGAACTGCTGCATCAGGAACTCCCCGCCGCGAGCATCATCAGCGTTGGGCATCGCTCGACTCTTTTTGTCCTTCATGACACGGAGCTCCGCCTCAAAGACCAATCGTATACCTATCAGGAGATCCCACATGAATCGTAGAGAATTCCTGCGCCGCCTCGCCCTCTTCGGCATCGGCGCCGCCGCACTCCCCTTCTTCCCCTCTGCTGTGGAGGCATCATGGTACATCCCGTCGGCACTGCCCGGCGTTACCGTGCGTCCGACGCATCTGCGGTTCGGCCCACTCGAGAACCGCTATGTCACAGACTGTATCGTCGTTCATCACATCGGCATGGCAAACAATGATGATGTCTCGGCGGAGACCGTGCATCAGTGGCATTTGAACAACGGATGGTCGGGCATCGGCTATCATTTCATCATTCGCAAGGACGGCACGATCGAAGAAGGACGTCCGCTCGGCACAGTCGGCGCACACGTCTACGGCGAGAACCGCCATACGGTCGGCATCAACCTCGTCGGCAACTTCGAGAACGCCGTTCCCACGGAGCCTCAGAAGGCATCTGCTGCTCGACTGATCGCGTCGCTCTGCACCGTCTATCAGCTTGACCCCATGTGGCAGAGCACGGTGAAGGGGCATCGCGATCTCAATGCAACCGCCTGCCCCGGCCGCCATCTCTACGCGCAGCTCCCCGACATCGTCCAACAGGCACGCATCTTCTACGCCTCTGAGGAACTGCAGACAGAACGTCTGCGCATCGTACAGCGTGAACGCGAGGAACAGGAGGCGCAGCGCGCACGCATTCGACAGCAGATGGAGGAAGCGCAGCAGAGAAACGGCATGACGCGTCCCGCACACCCGACACCGAGCACGCCGAATCCGCCCGTACAGCCGCCGCCCGAAAAACCGTCTCTCAAGCCGAACAAGCGTCCCGATCTGCCAAAGCCGAATCCGGCTCCCGCACAGCGGCGCATTGCAACCTGATATCAACGGAGGTGAGGAGTCATGGGATTCCACTATCGCTTTTTCGACCGCGATCAGGAAAAGACCGATGAGATGGGCATTCCTCTGACGCGTGCCGATATTGACGCACGCGAACGCTCGAAGGAGCCGGAGCGCATCTTTTCGCGCGGCGAGCAGACCGGCATCGTCCTCTCCTCGCTGATCTTTGCCTACGGCTGGACGGAGGGCGATCTCCCGCTCATCTTCTTCTGCCTTTCCTTCCTGATCTTCGAGCTGCGAAAGATTGTCGCACATTACTCCCGAACCTATGGAAAGAACATTGCAAACGCCATGCAGGGCTTCAGCTTTGCGCTCATACTTGGCGCACTCGCTCTGGTTCTCACTACCTAGGAGGAATCTACATGAAACAGCAAATGGGTATGGGTGTTGTGAAGGTCTGTGCCGCGCTGGCAATCGTTCTGCTCTTCGTCATCATCCACCTCCTCGCACCGGACTTCCTGCCCGAGCTCTTTACACTGCTCGCGAGCGGCGACATCCCGCGAACAGTGGAATACATCCGTTCCTTCGGCGACGGGGCTATTGTCTTTGCGTTTCTGCTCACACTCTTTACAAACACACTTGGCTTCCCTCCCGCCGTCATCTTCTCGACGGCAAATGTCATTCTCTTCGGCATCGTCCCAGGCATTGTCCTTGCCTGCGTCGCAGAGACCGTTGGTGCAACGATTGCCTTCATCCTCATTCGTTTCTACTTTCGTGAGTCGGCGAAAAAAGCAATCGCAAAAAGCCCCTTCCTCTCAAAAATCGACCAGTACAGCGGCACCAAAGGCTTTATTGTCATGCTCATTGGGCGCATGATCCCCTATCTGCCCTCCGCGCTTCTGAATGCGGTCGGTGCCCTCTCCTCAATCAAGCTGCGCGAGTATGTCATAGCTTCCTTCGTCGGCAAATTCCCCTCAACAGGGATCGAGGCCATCATTGGTCACGACCTCATCATGAAGCAGGAGGACAATACGCGCCTTGTTGTCGTCATCATCGCCGCCGGCATTCTCATCTATGCGGCGATTCGCTACGAAAAGCGTCTCATGCGTGAGGAAGCCGTATCACAGGAAATGGAGAAAAAAGAATGACCCGCCGCTCATTTTTACAGGCTGCCGCCAAGACCATTCTCGCGATGGGCTTCGGCGGTCTCTTTTCGTCCCGCAGCGCACATGCTGCCACGGACGGCATATATCATATGCGCCAGATTATAACAACAGATCCCGCACACACGCGCATGATTGAGTGGGACAGCCCGCAGCTGCTCGAAAACGTGTGCGTTGAGCTGCGCCGCGCTGACGGGAAGGCGGAGCAATACATTCCTGCCTATCGGTATCTCTCAATGGACGGCGAGACACAGTTTATCTATCATGCAGAGATTCCCGTATCCGACGGCGCATCGTACCGCGTGATAGAGCCGAATGGCGCAACGGCATGGATTCCGCTCACACGCAGCGCAAGTGAGATGACGCGCGCCCTCCTCTTCTCAGACAGCCAATGCGGCGAAAGCTACGATGTGTGGCGGGAGGTCTATCATGCGGCGTGGCAGCGTCATCCAAATGCAGACTTTGCCGCCATTGTCGGCGATCTCACGGACAACGGCGAATCTGCATGGCATTGGCGCTCGTTCTTTGATGTGATGGAGGGCGCGGATGCTCCTCTCGCCCGCCATGTCCACGTCCCCGTGCTCGGCAACCACGAATACTACGGGCTGAGTTGGACAGCCGTTCCTCCTGTGCGCTACCTATCTACATTCGCTCTACCCGACAACGGGAGCACGGATTTTCGAGGACACTACTACTCCTTCGACATCGGCAGCGTGCACTGCATCGTGCTTGACACGCAGTTCCTCGAACTCGAGGGGCGCGGCGAGGCACTGAAACGCGAGCAGATGGACTGGCTTATGCGCGACGCATCGGCAAGCACAGCACCGTGGAAGATTGTGCTTATGCACAAGGATATTCTGTCCTATGGGGAGTATCAGACAGAGCAAGAGACGCAGCACGGCATCAGCGACGTGGGGCAGGTCTTCTTGGACACATTCGACACGCTCGGTATCGACCTCGTCGTCTCGGGTCACGTCCACGCCTATCGCCGCCGACAGCTCCGCACGCGACAGACGGATGCACACGGTACGCTCTACCTCCTCGCTGGGCCTGCGGGAAATGAGTATTTCGATGTTCCCGCCGAAGACTATGACCTCGCGGCAGGGCCAAATCCAGTGCCGTCCAACTACCTCTATATGGAGGCGGATGCACAGCATCTCCACATCCGCTGTGAAACAGTGCGCGGCACAATACTTGATACTGCAGAACTGCATAAATAAAACGGGGACTTCCTACAAAATTTTCGTAGGAAATCCCCATTTTTGATTTTCGTATCTTCTTGCCCTACACTGTGACGATGCCCAGCACAATGGCAAAGAACAGCGAGATGATCGAGAGACCCCAGAGCCATGGCGCACAGAAACGCAGCAGCTCCTTGATGGAGACACCCGCAAGTCCGCAGCAGAGGAATGTGGTCGCCGCGTGCGGCGTGACGAGGACGGCGAAGTTCTTGCCGACGAGCATCGCGTTCGACATATTCTCCGGTGAAATGCCGTATTGCTCACCGACGCCGATCGCAAGCGGCAGCAGTCCAAAGAAATATGGGCTCGTGCCGAGCATCATGCCGATCGGCACGGCAAAGATTCCCATGATAATGTGGAAGTAGGGGCCGAGGACGCTCGGAATGAGCATGACGAGTGTCTCCGCCATCGCATCCATCATCTTCGTCCCCGTCAGAACGCCGAGGAAGACGCCCGAGGCGAGCAGGATCATGGGCACGCCCAGTGCCTCGCCCGCATGCGCCTTAATGCGCTTGCCCTGCATCTTCGGGTCTGGGAAGTTCACAATGAGGGCGAGCGATAGTCCGATCATGAATGCGGCGTACAGCTGGATCTTCGTGAAGCAGAGGAGGGCGATGACACCGACCGTGAGGAGCAGGTTGAACCAGAAGAGTTTCGGACGCTTCAGCGCAGCGGCTTCCTCATCGGAAATCTGATGCGCCGAGGACGCATCCTCATCCAGCTCCGCAGCCTTGCCTGTCGGATGCAGACCCGCGCCGCGCCGTTTTTCCAGAACGCCCATGAATGCCGCAAAGATGAGCACCATGATGATACCGACAATCTGCAGCGGAATGAGCGTATGCCAGAGTGCGTTGACATCGGTGTTCAGAATGACGCCGACGCGTGCGACCGGGCCGCCCCATGGCAGGAGGTTCATGATACTCATGGCAGCGCCGATGATGACGCAGAGGACGACGGGACGGATGTGCAGCTTCTTGTAGATCGGCAACATCGCGGGAATCGTCACAAGCAGAGTTGCGGCGAGCGCGCCGTCGAGATGAGCAATCGTTGCAATACAGGCGGTTGCCACTGTGACCAGAATGACGTTCGATCCCGCATGCTTCACGAGGAAATCGACGAGCGGATCGAATAGTCCGACCTCCGACATGATCGAGAAGTAGACGATGGAGAAGATAAAGAGCACGGCGACCGGCATGGTCGTTGTAACGCCTGTCTTCATAAACTCCGCAATCTGGGTGAAGTCAAATCCGCAGGCAACGGCGCAGAGGATCGGCACGATGACGAAGATCGGCGTCGGATGTGCCTTGGACTGCAGCAGCAGATAGATGATCAAGAAGATCATCACAAAGCCTGTGATGGCTAATAACATGAAAAACCCTCCATTCCAAAAGTTGTTTCACGTTTCCTTGAGCAGTTCGGACTGCTCTATTTCGTAGAGAAAATGTGTGAGTGCAACGAGATCCGCCGAACCGCCGGGGCTGACCCACGCGGCGATCAACTGCGCGTCAAATGCCTCGACTGCTGCGCTTCCCGCCACCGTCCCCATGCCCCCCAGCGTGAGGATGCGGGCGGCCTCCGCCTGCACGCGATGAAGCATCGCAAGATCGTGACGACCGAGGATATTCGTGTCCATATTGTGCGCCATAAGGACGAGGAGCACGTCAACGAGCACATCGTTCAGCGGTATATGCGCCGTCCTGCGCGTGCGGTAGAGCGGCAAGGCATACTCCCGTACGAGTGGGAAGCCCGCCTCCGCCTCGCCGCGCACACCCGTCAGACCGTAGGTGAGATATGCCGCCTGTCCCTTCGTCTCGGGCACGGCGTTCTTTGCGAGCGCGCCGTAGTCCGCGCGGCAGAGTCCCGCGCAGATCGTCCGTGCGGCATTGAGCAAGCGCTCCGCTGTCAGCCGTTCCCCATGTACGCCGAGCCAGCCCGCCGCACCGAGCAGGATGCCGAAGCTGAAGACCGCGCCCTTGTGCGTGTTCACGCCCCCCGTGCGTGCATACATCGCGGATTCTGCCGCTCGTCCGAGCGGGCGCAGGACAAAGAGCAGCGTCTCCAAACTGCCCCCATGCTCCGCACCTGCACGCACAAACGCCGTGAAGTACGGAGCAAGTACCGCCGCCGAGCGTTGAAAGGTGAAGAAGTCCATGTCGGCGTGCGCCCCATTATTCGCACGGTCGACAAGCCCCGGCTTCGGTGTTGCCGCCACCTCGACAAGCAGCGACTCAACGGCATAGGATGCTATGCGCTCCGCATCGCACCTGCGCCCTTCCAAGACCGTACTCAAAGCACGAGCGGCTTGATCTTGCGCACAACGTCGAGGATTGTTCCGTCACGCGCCTCGAGAACGGCGATGACCTGATCCTCCCATTCGAGCTCGTCCGGCTCGCCCACGAGGCTGTATGCCTTCTCCTGCAGCGCCTCGATGGTTGTATGCGCGATGCCTGCCTCATCCAGACATTCGATGAGCTCCGCGCGCGCGGGATTGACGGCGATGCCGTAGTCCGTCACAAGCACATCCACGCAGTCCCCCGGCGTGGTGACAGTGACGACCTTCTTGCAGACCGTTGCCATGCGCCCGCGCACGAGCGGCGTAACAATGATACAGCACTTGCTCCCCGCCGCCGTGTCCGGATGCCCGCCCGGCGCACCGCGCAGCACGCCGTCCGAGCCGGTCAGCACGTTGACGTTGAAATCCGTGTCGATTTCGAGCGCCGCAAGCACAACGAAGTCGAGTTTGTTCACATATGCGCCCTTGTTCGCGGGGTTCGCGTACTCGCTCGTGGAGATCTCGAGATGCTTGTCGGGATGCGTCGCAAGATGCGCAATCGCCTTCGTATCGAAATCCTGCGTGTCGAGGAGCTTGCGCACGAGCCCCTTGTCCATGAGGTCGCAGATGTTGCCGCCCATGCCGCCGAGCGCAAAGCCCATCTCGATATTGCGCTCGCGCATATAGTCCTCGAGATAGCGGTTGACCGCGAGCGAGGGGCCTCCGACGCCCGTCTGGAAGGAGAACCCGTCCTTGAAATACGGTGTCGCCGCCATGATCTTTGCGCAGTTCTCTGCCATCATCAAGTTGCGTGGATCCTCCGTCACGCGCGCTTCCTTCGTGCCGATCTTCTTCGGGTCGCCGATCTCGTCCACCACGACAACATAGTCCACGTCGATGGATTGAATTGAAACTGGTGAGTTCGGGAACGGTACGAGCGTGTCCGTCACAACGACAACGTGATCTGCACAGCGCGAATCTGCAACGGCATAACCGAGTGTTCCGCAATTGTTCTTCCCGCCCGTGCCGTTCGCGTTGCCGTAATCATCCGACGCCGATGCCGCAATGAACGTGATGTCGATGTGGAGTTCCCCCGTCTCAATCGCGCGCGGGCGTCCACCGTGACTGCGGATGATCGCAGGTGTCTTCAGCTTTCCTGCAGAGATGACCTCGCCGATTCGTCCGCGTACACCCGAGGACTGGATGCCGATGATCTTACCTTCCTCGATGTAATCCGCAAGCAGATCCTGCGCACTGCCGAGGGAGGTGGTCGCAACCGTCAGATCCTTCAGCCCCATCTCCTCCACGAGCACCTTCATGACCATGCTCGTCACATAGTCGCCGTTGCGGAAGGCGTGGTGAAAGGACACGGTCATGCCGTCATGCGCGCCGCATTTCTCACACGCCTCGCGGATGGAGGCGAGCATCTTGGATGCCTGCGGTTTCTCCGCGCGGCGCACGTTCGGCCCCGCCTTGTGGAAGGTCTTGCCGTCCATGTAGTATTTTCCCTGATAGACCTCCTTGCCGCCGACAAGAAGCTCCTCGGGTATCTCTCTGCCCACTGCGTTTTTCATCACTGCCCCCCCTTATAAATCCCCGTGATAGACGCCGCACGCCTTTGCAAGCGCAATCACGCGCTGCGCGTCCTCGATGAAGGGGATGTCGACCATCTTGCCGCCCACCGTATACACGCCGACGCCCTGCTTCGACTGCTCCTCGAAGCTGCGCACATAGAGCTCCGCCGTCGCGATTTCCTTCTCCGTAGGTGCGAAGGTCTTGTGCACATAGGCAATCTGACGCGGGTTGATGAGGCTCTTGCCGTCAAAGCCCATCGCGCGATCAAGCTCCACCTCCGCGCGGAAGCCCTCCTCGTCGTCGAGCGCCGTGAATACGGTGTCAAAGCACTGGATGCCCGCCTCGCGCGCCGCGAGCAGCATGAGGCTGCGCGCCGTATTGATCTCGATGCCGCTGCGCTCGGGACGGACGTGCATACTCTTGCGGAAATCGCCGCCCGAGATGGCGACGCCGAGCATGCGCTCCGACGCCTGGCAGATCTCGCGCGCATTGAGGATGCCCTTCGGGCTTTCGAGCGCCGCCATGAGCAGCGTCCGCCCCTCCTCAACGCCGAATTCCCTCTCTGCCGCAAGGACGTGTTCCTCGATCTGTCTCACATCGTCCGCACTCTCGCATTTGGCGATGCGCACGCCGTCCGCGCCGCCCGCGACGCAGACGCGGACATCCTCCTGCCAGTGCGGCGTCTCGAGTCCGTTCATGCGGACGAGCACCTCGGTCTCGCCGTAGTCGATGCTCTTCAGCGCGTGATAGAGTGAGAAGCGCGCCGCATCCTTCTGGTTCTCCGCGACGGCATCCTCGAGGTCGAGGATGATGCTGTCCACACCGTAGATGTAGGCATCCTTGATGAGTCCCGGACGCTGCGCATTCATGAACATCATCGTGCGGCGCAGACGGAACCGCTCCGGCCTTGGTCTTGGAATCATTGAATCACACCTCCCCACGGAACATTCTCGTCGGATACGCCGGCGCTGCGGAAGACCGCACACTCTACGCGCGCGCGAATCGTGCAGTCAAGCGCCCCCTTGTCCACGACCTGAACGCGCGCGGACGTTACATCGAGACGCTGCAGCGTTTCGAGTACGGTCTGCCGAATGGCGCGCCCGTACTGGTTCATCACGCTGCTCTCCAGATGAAGTTCGATTTCGCCCGTGCTCGGCTCGACGGTGACCTGCACATCGCTGGATTCTAGCGTCCCCGCCATCGCGGGTTTTTCAATCTGCATAGAGACTCCTCCTTGTTTATTTATGGTATCATAATAACAGGAAGAACGATTCTCTGTAAACGTACCCATTTTTCAATCCGTGCCATGCAAAAAAGGAATGCTTCTCTCACATTTTTCAATCGCAAAAGCGATGATTGTCATGATATAATAAACGCAAAGTATGTCTCTCGCACCACAGGAAGGAGGAGCACATGGATACGCAGGACATCCAGCTGCTTATGACCCTGCAAAGGACGAGCAATATCACGCGCGCCGCAGAGGAAGTGTATACGACGCAATCCTCCGTGTCCAAGCGCATCCGTCAGCTCGAAAAGGAGCTCGGCGTCATCCTCGTCCTTCGTTCGCGGCAGGGCATCCAGTTCACGCCGGCGGGCGAGATCGTCCTGCGCCATCTTAAGGCGATCACGCGCGAGCTGAACACGATGAATCAGGAACTCAATGACGCACAGGGCATCATCTCGGGCACGCTGCGCGTCGGTGTGTCGATCAACTATGCGATGTATCGCCTCCCGCCCCTCCTGCTCCGCTATCAGGAGCACTATCCGCTCGTGCACACGCAGACGATCATCGAGGTCAGTCAAAAGATCTTCTCCATGTTCATCGCGGGGAAAATGGAGCTGGCAATCGTGCGCGGGGAATACTCCGACTGGGACGGGCCGCGCATCCTGCTCGATCGCGAGCCGGTCTGCATCATCACATCTCGGGAACACGAACAGGTGCCGCTCGGCGCACTCCCGCAGGTCATCCGCAAAGCCGATCTGGAGATGGAACGCGACACGGCGCTCTGGCGCCGAGAAAACAAGATTCCCACGGCGCAGAATCAGATTTTTGCCAATAACACGGCGACCTGCATCGAGATGGTGCGACAGGGACTCGGCTGGGGCATCGTGCCCGCGATCTGCCTCGCGCATTTTGACGGATGCGTGCGCCCCATGTACTTTGCGGACGGGCGTCCGCTCATGCGTTCGACCTATCTGCTCTACACCGAACAAAGCGCCGCCCTGCCGCAGATCCGCGCCTTTATCATGCTGCTGGAGCAGGGGAAGCCCCTGCTTCCCCACGCATAGGAGGAACTATGATCTCTACCATCTACCCATCCGACCGCGCGGGTATGGCGCGCGTACGCGCCCTGCTCGAAAAGGAAGACCTGCGCATGGATGCAAACCTCGACTACACCTGCGCCGTCCTCGACGACGCGGGCGCGGTCATCGCCACGGGCAGCTGCTGCGGGAACACGCTACGCTGCTTCGCGGTTGATGGCGAACATCAGGGCGAGGGGCTGCTGAACGAAGTTCTCACCCACCTCATCGTGGTCCAGCAGGAGCGCGGCAATGCTGCCGTCTTTCTCTACACGAAGGGATCGGCGGCACGCTTCTTTCGTGACCTCGGCTTTCACGAGATCGCGCGCGTATCCGACACGATTGTCTTTCTCGAAAACAGGCGGTGGGGCTTCCCCGACTATCTGAAGCAGCTGCAAAAAGAGTCGCCGAGCGCAGCGGGAACAGCCGCAGCCATCGTCATGAATGCAAACCCGTTCACCCTCGGTCATCTCTATCTCGTGGAATGCGCCGCCGCAGAGAGTGATCTCCTGCATCTCTTTATCGTCAGCGAGGACGCGAGCCTCTTCCCCTTTGCCGTGCGCGAGCGACTTGTGCGCGCGGGGACGGCACATCTCAGCAACATTGTCTATCACGCGACGGGTTCCTATATGATCAGTCAGGCGACCTTCCCGAGCTATTTTCAAAAGGACGAGGACGCCGTGATCCGCAGTCACGCGCAGCTCGATATCGCGGTGTTTGCGCGCATTGCCGCAGCGCTCTCTATCACGCGCCGCTATGTTGGTGCAGAGCAGGCGAGCCATGTCACCAGTCTCTACAATGAGACGATGCTGCACGACCTCCCGCGCGCCGGCATCGAGTGCAGGGTCATCCCGCGCAAGGAGTACGGCGGCGCGCCGATCAGTGCCTCCACCGTGCGCCGCGCCATTCAGACGCGCGATATGGAACTGCTCCCCGCCCTCCTGCCGCCGACGACGCTCGCCTTCCTCCAAAGCGAAGAAAGTGCCGCCATCCGCAAGAAGATTGCGGAGGCGGCGGATGTCATACACTACTAGGAGCGCACTGATAAAGCGAAGAGAAATTGATGCGTTCTGCCCACGAAAGGAGTTCCTATGTTGAACGGCATTCCCGTGGAATTGCCCGCCATGCTCACCGCACGCGAGGAACGTGCCGCACGTCAGGAGGCATGGCTGAAAGAGTATGCGTGCCCCCTCATCTCCTTCACGCTCAATATCCCCGGGGCTGTCAAGACCTCCGCAGAGTTGCGGCGTGCATTCGAAGATGGGCGCGCCGCATTGGAGGAGCAGCTGCACGCGGCACATCTCTCCTGTATGGTACAGGTGGAGACCCACAATGCCACGGGCGATGAGGCGCTGCTTGCCATCGATGGAGACGCAGCGGAGCTCAAGAGAATCTGCACCAAAATCGAGGAGCATCATCCGCTCGGCCGGCTCTTCGACCTCGATGTACTCGCGGCAGACGGCACGAAGCTCTCACGCCCCCTGCCGCGTCGCTGCCTCCTCTGCACAGATCAGGCGCAGGTCTGCGCACGCAGCCGCCGCCACTCCATCGAGGAGCTGACAGCAGAGATCGAGCGGCTCCTGACTGCATATCTATCATAAAAATAGGAAAGCGCCCTGCAAGAGTGAGCCTTGCAGGGCGCTTTCCTATTTATTTCCCGTTTTAATGACGCCACGGAGTACGCTTTTGGTAGTCCCGCTTGATGATCTTCACCGCCTGATCGTGACGCTTCTGCTCCTCCTTCATCGCGCGGTCATACTTCGCCTGATCGCCGTCGCGGCGGAATTCAAAGCGGATCTTGCGCATGTTCTCATCGTGAATGCGATCCTCTTCCTTCATGCGGAAGCTGTACTCATTCGACGCCCCATTCTCATAGGAGAGCTGCTGAACGGGCTGCGCGGCCTCTGCAGACGGTGCTGCCGTCATGATGCCGAGTCCAATCGCAGCAGCCAGAACCCCCGTGATATATGCCTTTTTCTTCATACTGATCGCCCCTTTTTCATATTGTCTCTGCCTCTGATACCCTACTGCTTTTTCTTTGGAGCACATTTAAGAGGAGGTAAACAATGCGTTAAAGTTACTTCGCCAGCAGTACAGGGCAATGCGCGTGACGCGTGACATGGGTGGGCACGCTGCCGTATGCGATGCGCTCGAGTGTGCCGAAGCCGCGCGAGCCGATGACGATGAGGTGACTCTCCTCCTCTGCTGCGACTGCGACCGTCACCTCGGCGGGATCCCCTCCTCCACGCTCATATGCGCGCGCACGCTGCGCGTCAATCTGGCGGAACGTCTGCGTCTCATTCGTCCCAACCTCGGCGAGAGAGATTCCCATCGAGGTTCTGTCCCCCCCCCCGCAATCTGTGCCTCGATCTGGGCAATCTGTGCATTCACGCGCGCCATCGCGAGCTCGTTGTCCGTCGCGTCCAGCTCCATGATGACATCGCCCGTGCGCACCTCATCGTCCTCCTGCACCACCTCGCGGACAAGCCGCCCGCTCACCGAGTCGAACGACATCGAACGACATCTTCACCTGCTCCGCCGTGAGAATCCCTTCCTTTTGCCGCACGGCGAGCACAACAGCGTCATTGCCCGTATACATGAGCACAAGCCCCGCGATGATGAACAGCACGATGAATGCAATCCCGACGGGCTTTGCCTTTTTCTTCGGATCCATATATCCCCCTTTGTTTTCCTTTCCCGAGGGAATCGCTGATAAAATGAAGTCCGTCAGATTGGCGTAGATTTTTTCGTCCGAACAAGGAGACAAACCGGACGCATAGCAAGGGCTATGTGGAGGATTTGCCGACACAGTGCGGGCAAAAAAGATGCGTTAAGATGGCTGTGCTGAATTTATCAGTGCTTCCTTAACAGCAGGTGGATATGATCCGGACAGATCTCCCCTTCAATGATCTCTACACCCTTCCACGCGCACAACTTTCTTAGGATCTCCCAGATTTCCAACCGTTTCCCTTCGTAGAATACTTTGCGCCGATACTTCGGTGCAAACACAACGTGATACTTACAATTCCACTTTGTGTGTGCTAAACTATGCGTATCGGCATTTTGTTGTTTCAACATAATGCTGTTTCCTCCCTAGTGTCTTCACTATTTTTAAGCTGGCAGGCTTACGCATAGTTTAGCACACTGGGGATTTTCTGTTCACCGCTTAAGCTCTTTCCAACTACGCGACTATCGCGTGGTTTTCTTTATACAAAAAAGCGCCGCACCTCGAAAGGTACGACGCTTGAGGAAATCACACGGTGATCCCTTATTGCTTATTCCGCCGTAAACGGAAGCAGTGCAATATTACGTGCGCGCTTGATAGCGAGCGTTACCTGCCGCTGATGCTTTGCACAGTTGCCGGAAATGCGGCGCGGCAGAATCTTGCCGCGCTCCGTCGTGAAGCGACGCAGCTTTGCGGCATCCTTGTAGTCGATATGATCTACCTTGTCCACGCAGAACGAGCAGACCTTGCGACGAGGCTTGCGGCCTCGATCTCGTTTCATCATTTCGTTGTCCCTCCTCATCACGGGATGTACTGAGCGTCAGCCGCTCAGAATGGAATGTCGTCGTCAGGAATCACGGGTCCCATCATATCCGTTGCAGCACCGCCTGCGGCGGGTGCTGCGCTGCGATCCATCGGTGCGTCATAGCCGCCCGAAGAGCCTCCGGCATTCTTCGAATCGAGAAACTCCACATTATCCGCTACAACATCCGTTGCGTACTTGCGCTGTCCGTCGCTGCCGTCGTAGCTGCGCACCTGAATGCGCCCCTCCACGCCGACGCGGCGTCCCTTCGTCAAATTGTTTCCGCAGATCTCAGCCAGTTTTTCCCAGCATGTGACGGGAATGAAGTCCGCCGTCTGCTGTCCCTCCTGCTGAGCCGCTCGCGAAAAGCGACGATCCACCGCAATCGTGAAGCGGCAAAATGCCTTGCCACTCTGTGTGTAGCGAATCTCCGGGTCGCGTGCAAGGCGACCGATCAGTATGACTCTGTTCATCGGTTTGTCTCTCCTGGATGGATGCCCGTTATCGATTACTCCTCGACGCCGTCCGCACGGACGATCATGTGCTTGAGCAGCTCGTCCGTGATCTTCATCACGCGGTCGCACTCGGCGACGCAGGCGGGCTCTGCATTGACGTACAGCAGAACATAGTATCCTTCACTGTTGTCCTTGATCTCATAGGCAAGGCGCTTCTTGCCCCAACGGTCCTCTTTCTCAATCGTACCGCCGTTTGCCTGAATGAGCTTCGTGAACTTCTCGATGACGGCGTTTGTCGCTTCTTCCTCCATCGGCTTCACAATAAATATGACTTCGTACAATCTCACGAAATCACCTCCTCTTCGGTCTTTGGCCGCCGCTCATGTCGGCGGCAGAGTTATTCTTATGCAAGCGCGCACGAAAGACGCACACGCTCACGCGACAGGGGTTAGTATATCATGTTTGGGAACAGTGCGCAAGGGGCGCGATGGGCAAATTTTGGAATTCTTCCCCCATCGTCGCAAATCATAAAGCGACTAAGGAAGATATCTTCTCCTGCCGTCTGGGAGGGTGAACCAGTGTAGCGTGGGTTCCTGATTCTTTTTTGAACGATATTTTCGATAAAAGAAGACACAAAGGCGTTATATACCTAGGAAAACCGTTCTTAGGACAGCAAATAGAACGCCCAACATCATCACGATCAGGAGCAAATATCCTGACAAAATGATGCATATGTATAGAACCCCCAAAACAGCCCCCATTTTCTCCTCCAAATCGACACAATGATTCTCATGTAGAACAGCACGCGCGCATATATTGCGCGAGAGGCGCAGCTCGCGGTTAGCCTGTCGTTTCTCCTTTCGGCTGCTTCAATCCACGCGCCCCGTGTGGGGCGCGACCTTGAGAAGTCGATTGTGCAGATGCTCAAAGGTTCGTTTCAATCCACGCGCCCCGTGCGGGGCGCGACCCTCCATGAACGGGACAACGTCACGTGCATCGGGGTTTCAATCCACGCGCCCCGTGCGGGGCGCGACCACGGAGACGTACACAGTCGATGACGGCACAGTGTTTCAATCCACGCGCCCCGTGTGGGGCGCGACT
>NZ_KB290952.1:61505-61711 GCF_000318175.2 Selenomonas sp. oral taxon 138 str. F0429
TTTCAATCCACGCGCCCCGTGTGGGGCGCGACTCTCGGAGAGGTCGTATTGCCGCGCGAAAGCAGAGTTTCAATCCACGCGCCGCTTTGCTTATATGCGTATGTTTTGGTTTCAATCCACGCGCCCCGTGCGGGGCGCGACGTATTCCAGTCCGACGCTCCTCAATCTACCATCGTTTCAATCCACGCGCCCCGTGTGGGGCGCGA
>NZ_KB290952.1:61915-62482 GCF_000318175.2 Selenomonas sp. oral taxon 138 str. F0429
GTTTCAATCCACGCGCCCCGTGTGGGGCGCGACTATCGCATGATTCTCGTCGGATACGTCGTCAAGGTTTCAATCCACGCGCCCCGTGTGGGGCGCGACGGTGTAGCTCTTCTCGCTTGTCCCCGGTATGCCGAGGTTTCAATCCACGCGCCCCGTGCGGGGCGCGACCCGCCGCACGGCACATAATCGCGTCCGTATAGTTCGTTTCAATCCACGCGCCCCGTGCGGGGCGCGACCGGTCACGTCGGCGTATTTCATCGTACGCATGGGTTTCAATCCACGCGCCCCGTGCGGGGCGCGACATTGCGGGCGGCGGCATTCCGAGTGGGCAGACGGTTTCAATCCACGCGCCCCATGCGGGGCGCGACCGTTCTTTCTTCTCATCCTTCACCTTATGGGGGCGTTTCAATCCATGCGCCCCATGCGGGGCGCGACTCGACCTCCGCGCCTTCCTTCGGCTCGACGTAAGTTTCAATCCACGCGCCCCATGCGGGGCGCGACGATGCCGTTGCGCCCGATGCGGAACGGATTCGTCGTTTCAATCCACGCGCCCCGTGTGGGGCGCGA
>NZ_KB290952.1:62502-62931 GCF_000318175.2 Selenomonas sp. oral taxon 138 str. F0429
TTTCAATCCACGCGCCCCGTGTGGGGCGCGACTCGCCGGGGCGCACCGTGTAGGTCTCCTCCACCAGTTTCAATCCACGCGCCCCGTGTGGGGCGCGACGCTTCATGTTGATGCCCTTCGCACCGCTCACGATGTTTCAATCCACGCGCCCCGTGTGGGGCGCGACCTCGTGCCGCCGCGAGAGCTTCCTCGACACTTGCGTTTCAATCCACGCGCCCCGTGCGGGGCGCGACGCGATTAGGAATGATGCGTTGCTTGTTGTTCGAGTTTCAATCCACGCGCCCCGTGCGGGGCGCGACTGGCGGACGTGTTCGCTGTCACGGCAACGCGGACGTTTCAATCCACGCGCCCCGTGCGGGGCGCGACGCTATACCGTTGACACCTGTACGGAGGATATGGGTTTCAATCCACGCGCCCCGTGCGGGGCGC
>NZ_KB290952.1:63251-77178 GCF_000318175.2 Selenomonas sp. oral taxon 138 str. F0429
TTTCAATCCACGCGCCCCGTGCGGGGCGCGACTATTTTTTAGAGCACAAAAATAAGCCCCGGAGTCGTTTCAATCCACGCGCCCCGTGCGGGGCGCGACCCCTGAGCGCTGCATATTCTCGAGGATTGAGATGTTTCAATCCACGCGCCCCGTGCGGGGCGCGACCTATGCGGCGCAGTGAGGAGGTGTGTATAATGCGTTTCAATCCACGCGCCCCGTGCGGGGCGCGACAGGGAGGTGGAAGCGAATGGGACTCAAGAATTTAGTTTCAATCCACGCGCCCCGTGCGGGGCGCGACTAAGGAATATGGCATTTTTTCACGGCGTACGGGTGTTTCAATCCACGCGCCCCGTGCGGGGCGCGACGGGTGGTCCGATCATCCGAGCGTTGCCGCTGTCATGTTTCAATCCACGCGCCCCGTGCGGGGCGCGACATATCTACCTGAGATGTATGACGCGCAGCCGGAGGTTTCAATCCACGCGCCCCGTGCGGGGCGCGACTGCAAAAGAGATCACGACTTCCCTCCTCTGCCACGTATTTATGGGTATTCCCCTCCACAAATACGATTCTCTCGGCACCTAAGTCCCACGCCCCTCCTGCAGCATGGTTCTCGCACCTATATTTTTACATTCTATTTTCTGTTCACTTCACCTTCGCACTCAGTAATGAATGCTCAGATGATGATGGCCGCCTCCAAGTCATAGGACTCTTTAACACCATAATGCGTTACTTTCGGTCCTTTGTCCTTTCCGAGGTAGTAAAATCGCAGGCTGTCTTCCTGCAAGTCAATGATATCCAGCAGCGCAAGTTCCAATTGCTTGCATTGGGTTGGATCCACCTTACACTCAAAGACAGAGTTCTGCACGCGCTGCCCATACGCTCTGCATTTTCGTGCGACCTGGCGCAACCGCCTGCGCCCATCAACATCAACTGTACTGATATCATAGGTGATTAAAACATACATGGCAAGTTCCTACTTCCACAAAAACGGCGGATAGGCATCGAGATCACCACGCAAATGGCGTGCAAGCAACATTGCCTGCACATGAGGAACAAGCCCCCATTTGATTTTTTCCTCTAAAAAAGGGTGTGTCATCATCCCCTCTTTGTGTGCATGCCATGCCTCCAGAATCTTTTTACGCCCATCATCGGTCAGATATACGGCGCCGCCCTCTTCTAGGCGAAAATCCTTGCCGCTGATCTTTTTGGTATTAACCATGGAAAATGCCGTACGATCCGCCATGGGGCGCAGTTCCTCCATAAGGTCAAGTGCGAGTGACTGTCTGCCCGGACGATCACGGTGAAGGAATCCGACGTAGGAGTCCAATCCCACCCCTTCAAGTGCCGCCCCTACATCATTCATGAGGAGGGCATAGAGGAAAGATAAGAGACAGTTCATATTGTCGAGCGGCGGTCTGCGGTTACGCTCAGTGAAAAAGAACTCTCCTTTTTGTTTGAGTATCATATCATCAAACACAGAGAAATAGCTGACGGCAGCCTTACCCTCGACGCCGCGGAGTTCCTCCAGATCAGATGCACACGTTGCCTCATGACAGGATGTCTGGAGGAAGTCACTGACACTCTGAAATTTCTCCTCATCAATTCGCATGGCATAGTCTCTGCGCGTCCGCTCGATCATCCAGCGCGCATTATAGATCTTGCCAAGGATGAAGTTCTTCGCAAGTGTAAGACTGGCAGCCTCATCATCTGCACGACGATACTGCTCCCTGCGCAAGAGGACATTGCCGTTCATCTTGCCGATAACGCGCGCCTGAAATCTCCCCTCCGGACTCATAAAGGTCAGTGCAATATTCTCCTCAGCGCATTTCCGCATGAGCGCAGGGCTTGCCCCCGTATAGCCAAAGGTTGTGATCTGCTCAAAGTTATGGAGTGGAAAACGAGCAAGTTCCCGATCCTCACGAATGACCACAACATTGCCGCCGTCCAACGCCAAGTACGCCTCATCCTGATTGACAAAAAGTGTGTTCAAAAGAGGCTTCATCCCTCTGCCAACCTCCTCTCAAGATAATGTTTGGCAGACTCGAGCCGATTCAATTTCGGCACACAGATATTGTTGAGAGAGCAGTTCTTGCAGCCTTTTCGGCGCTTCACGCGCGGGGTATGTCCACTCCGGATATACTGCCGCATTTCCTGCACCAGAACCGGGATCCACTCTTTCAGTTCGTCCGAAAATGTGACCTTAACCCGACGGCAAATCTCCCCATAATACAAATATCCGAAGGGGATATCTGTCACGAGCATATCCTCAAGACAGAGTGCCTGAAGGGTCAGTTGGAGTACATCCTCCTCCCCCTCCTTGGGCCTTCCTCGCTTATACTCTATTGGGACGACGCGATAACTGCCCTGATAGGATGGAATACATACTCCCGTAGGATCCGCGTGGAATTCGACAACATCGCAGGCTCCAGAAATCCCAATCCGAGGGGATGCTACGCGCATTCCACGCACAATGATCTTATTGCCGCGTTTTTCCTTGATATTCTCATCGTGCGCCCTTTCGTGCAGGGCATTCCCCTCAACAGTCAGGACATTATCCTGCCAATGCTGTTCGAGATGAATCAGCCCCCATTGACGAGGGCAAAAGACATAATGCTGAATCTCTGAGAGCATGAGATACTCTTCCTCAGCATAACTCATATCAATCGACCAAACTTCCCTCGACGTATTTCTCAATGTGAATGCCGTCAATGGTGTAGAGCGCACTGTCATCGATGATGTAGTCATCCACATGCGATGGCGTCTCTACCCCATCCTTTTTCTGTGCCGAAACGCTGCGATGGATCTTCGCGCTTGGTGCACAGCCGGTCTTATTGGCATGCTCAATCCAATAGAAACGGCTCATCTCCATGCTTCCCTCAGGACGAGCGGACGACGCATCATTCTCAAAAATTGTACGAAGAGCCTCCTTGATCTTTTCGGCATCTCCCTCGCTGAACCCCGTCTTTTCCGCCAGCTGGACGTTAATACTGCCCTGGAATTTATACACGCCAAAGTCTACACGATACTTCATGCCCATCGTATCCGAGCCTTTCTTATCACCCGGCTCATTGTTGACGCTCTTCGTGATCTGTATACCCGTGATGCTGACAGGATCGAGGCTGACCGCCGTATGGAGGGTCACAGGGCCCCGCACGCCAACAGAGACAGCATCCGTCGGAGCTGATTCACTATCATCCTCTGCAGATTTTCCTTTTTTACTCTTTTTAAAGGCAAATACTTGACCAAAAGTCCGCACATCCATCCATGCCTTACATGCCTCTTTTGCAAATTCTAATCGTATCAAACGCTTATCTGAGCCATTCTGTTCTTTATCTTTATCTTTTCCCTTCCCCTTATCTGATTCAAGTCGATCCAACAATTGACCTACTATAGGATGCTCTTTTACTCGAGTACGAATACTATCACAGCCGTCATCAACACGCTCATCAGACTGCACAAGGATCTTTTCTCTTGCATCCTGCAAACGGTTGCGCATCTTTCGTTTAAGGCAAACATCTGAGATTTCACCAAAACCACTATAATCCGTACGGGGTTGATTCCCATTTAGTGGATCTCCATTCGGATTCGATCGCTCTACCGTAATAAATCCAACAAAATCAATTTTTTTCGTCAGTGCAGCCATCATACATCCTCCTCTGTTGAGAACTCTTTCTGCTTGCGATTCTCTTCCCTCTTCTGCTCCATCGCATACTGCTGACAGTAGTAACCAAGCAGAAATTTTCCATCCAACGGACGATTTGAGAGAAAATCATCGTCATTAAACATACTGCCAATCTTACTGATGAGCTTACGTTCCTTTCCCCCATACATTTCTCGTTTTCTCTGATAGGGAAGAAGCTTCTTCTGAAGAGTCATCCATGTGGCGTTAGGACGGGAGGAAAAAATTTCCATATAGCGCATTGCATTTGTTGTGCGACTCCCCTTTTCTTCCGGAGAAAATGTCAGCCTTTCCATCTGATCTGCCACCGCTATCAACCTACCAAACAAATATGATCGATCTGTCTTTGTTTCATCAAGTGCCACAGTATATACCTCCTCTGTATGATTGAGACGACGAGCTATAATGGAACATGCTGGCTCTATAATCTGTCGGTTCCAATCATAGTAGCTGTCACAGACAGATCTCTTTACGGCACGTCTCATCACTATACGTTCCATGTCCACAGGCAGCGGTTTTCCCTGCAGGATTGCATAAAAGATTCGTTCCATTGCCTGATCTATCTGTGAATCGCCCACTTTTTCCCCATGACAAGCCTTGACAAGTATCTCCGGTGTTGGCACTCCAAAGTAGACAAATGTCTCATCTTTCTCCCGATCATATCCATGCTGACGCCAACGACCAAGGCTGTGCCATCGTTCGATCCGCTCGATGAAGTCCTCACCCGCCATCTCACTATAGTAGCAAATGGAAAGTCGCCCCTTCGTCGCGGCATCAAGAATCATGACGTTAACCTGACTCATTTTTGCTTGCTTGAATTCGTGGCAATAACCCATAAGTGCATGCGTCAGGGATTCCGCCCACCCTTTCATCGACGATGGTCGTGCCACCTCCGCAGGCCTCCTCCTGCGCGTCAGATGTGCTGTATCGTCAAATACAGATGGGGCAAAAGCCCCGCAACGCCCCCATGCAAGAAACACACGGCCTTCCCTATTGGTTTTTCTAGCTTTGTATCCTTGATTCTGAACTAGCCACGTAAGCGCATTCATTGCTTTCTGCGAAGTCTCATAACCGATGGAGATACATTCATCTCCATTGATAAATCGTCCACGAAAGGTCAATCCCTCTTTGTCGTTTGACGAAATAATTTTTGCTCCATCTCCCGGAAAGCGTATTCCCTTGCCATGCTTTTCTGTGGATAGGAGCATTTTCCCCGTAGCATAACAAAGTTGTCCTTTTGTTTGAGAAAACTTCTGCCGAAAGAATTTCTGATACGATTTTTGAATTTGTATATCTCTCCACAGTTCTGAGCAGTCATCACCATCAATAACGACACGGAAGCGCACCATAGATTTTGAAATATTTCTGTCATCTCCAGTAAGTACATTTTTTTCAATCAAATCATGAAGAACATCATGGTTACTGATATAGAAATAGACGGCCTGCACTTTTGGATTTGCATCCGCCGCTACCCAAGAACCAAGGAGCTCCTTATACATGGGATAAGGTTTTTTCTGCCCTTTCGGCCTTTTCTTCACATACTCATAATAATCTCGTGCAATATAGGAAAGGTTATCATGCAAAGGGTGCGGTGAAGGACTTGAAGTGCGTGATGCTGAGTCAGGTGTACAGGGGATAAGCGTGCGCTGTTGTTCCTTTGGAATCATCTCTGCCTGAATGAGCTCCCCATCTGCACTCAATGTTATTTCGATTTGAGCATTCTGGATGATATGACCGACCAAAGGGAGCATGGCTCTCATGCCATCGATACCATCCCTGCCGGCAAAGCGTTCATTCTCATCATACGTCTGCACCAGCTGTTCCATCCAGCTCATAAACTGCCCTCCTCTCCCATTAGCTCATGCTCCTCTGCCGCAAAGGTGACGCTGTTCTTATCGAAGAGTTTGCTCTCTACCTTTCGAATATCTCTTACAAGCGTACACTGTTCAGGTCTTGGGAAATGAATAATGCCGTGCTCCATCACCGGCTGCCAGAGACGGACTTGCAGCATACTGCCCCCCGTTTCATCGACATAGTTAAATCCGTGAAACATTGTGCCGAGCGGCATCTCGCCGCTGTCATCATAGTACCCTTTGCCCTCGCCATAACGCACAGGCTCCACATAACCCTGACATTCCCGCGTGCCGAGGAAAATATCACGTCGTCCGCCGCGCTCTACCATACGCTTTGCAATATTGTGGTGCTTATGCTCATCCCTGTCCTCTACAAGTTCCTTGCGGTGCAGATTGAACTCAAAATGCGCACGCACTTGATAGCAAACATCGCTCAGGTATTTATAGATGGAGAGATCATTTCCACCGCCGCCGTACTTCATAGGCTTCACGCCGCGCGACTGTGTCGCGATTCGATTCATAACACGCACTTCATCTACCACCCAATAGAACGTAGGTTTCCAGTAGATGCTTTCTGTAATCCCTTTGAGTGCCTGATAGGTTGGCACAGAGTAGGAGGAACGTTCACCACCAACCTTCGTAATCGGATCGGTAAAAAGTGCCATTCTCCCATAGACTTGAAATTCAATCGAATTTCTCATGTATTCACCTCCCTAAATCATGCAGTATGCATTGCCTTGCTCCTCTGTCTGGATACCAAATGCCTCATTATAGTATTCCTCCCGCAGGGCCATCACTCCGCTCTCCGTTCGCCAGATACCGCCAAGCTTGGCAAGTTTCTGGAGTTCATAGGAAAACAAATTAACCATATGCTGCTGTGCTGCATTCATCTTTTTGCTAATTCGCTGCTTATCGAACTGCATATCATTGAATTTTACGATCAGCTCCTTTCCTCCTGCATAGGGAACAAGTACCGGCTCCGTATGCGAATCAATCACCGCGAAGGTGCGTCCCGCATCGCAAAATGCGTGCGTGAACCAGAGATCCGGCTGCGCTCCGTTCTCGGTTGCTTCCTGCAGGCCCGCCTCATTCGCCGAGAGCAGATCAAATATAGTATTGCTGTCCTTCATCGGGAAACGCATATCACGCGCCGTACGCCCTTTATAAAATCTGCGGAAATACTTCTCCATCGCCTGTGGTGTGAGAATTTCATCTGCCGATGTTTTATACAGCATATCGCTCGCGATCTTCTTTCCCTGCCATATATCCTCCAAGCGGCTGAGATCCTCATTTTCCAGCGTAAAGAGCCGAACGATCCCGCGTTCCATCTCCCCATGGCGGTTGCAACGCCCTGCCGCCTGTGCGATGGAGGAGAATCCGGCAAGAGCACGATAGACCACAGGAAAGGATACATCAACCCCCGCCTCAATGAGCTGCGTGCTGATACAGATAAGCCGCTGCTCTGGATATTCATGTCGAACATCAAGCTCCTCCCGCACAGTACGCAGAATTTCCTTACGGTGGGCAGGGCACATCTTTGTACTGAGATGCACAACATGAATATCTCGTTCCGAAATCTGCGCGAGTTCAGAGACTTTCTCGTAGAGGTTGCGCGCCTGTTCCGTGAGGTTCACGATGCAAAGAACATCACCGATCTCCTCCGCACTATGCACGATTTCACCGGTAATTTCACTAATGGAAACACCGCCATCCTCACAAATATTCTCGATTTGAACTCTTTGAAAGCCCTCAAACACCTCTGCCAAATCACTCGTGAGATCCGCATTTTCCCTCATCTCGATCGGAACATCCAACTGTTCCAGTGGTGGTTGGGTCGCCGTGCAAAGAAGCGCGGTAACACGGCAAAAATCTTTAAGAAAGTTCATCGCTGCATTGAAGAGATAGGTACAGCGAATGGGAAGCGTCTGAATCTCATCAAAAATAATGATGCTGTCCTCCAGCGCATGCAACCTGCGCAAGGGGCTGTTGCCGCCCGCAAACACAGTGTTCAGAAACTGCACCTGCGTCGTAAAGATGACCGGAACATCCCATCGCTCCGTAAGGATGCGCCGGAAGTCCATACGCTCCGTATCTTCCCCATCGTCCTCCGTGATGACATTGGAATGATGTTCCAGAATCGCCTCATCCATACAGAATATCTCTCGAATCTCCTTGACGTTCTGATCGATGATCGAGGTATAGGGAATGACAACAATAATTCTTTTTTTATTGTATTTCTGCGCATGACGCAGGGCAAACCGCATACTTGCAAGGGTCTTACCGCCGCCCGTTGGAACGCATAACCTGAAAATTCCAGGGGGCTCGTCACCTGATTCGAGGCAGTCATCGCTGATCTTTTGACGAAGCCGAGCAATTTTCTCTGCCTTTGGCTCTGGAGGAATGGAAAATCCAGTAAGTTTTTGCTCCAACTTATCAGAGAAGTCCGCCCAGATCTCGGCCGTGTCCCATTCGTCTGTCAACGGTTTGTCAAGTTCGAACTCCGCACTATCCAGGCGATCAGCATCAACGAGCATACTGAGCAGCATCTTATGCACCATGCCCCAGTAAAAATGATACTTCTCGCCCCTCTCCGGATCAAGCGCCGTAATCTTTGCATCAAGTACAGTAAATTCATGGACAGCATGCTCAAAAAGCAAATCAAGCTCTGACTCCGAGATGACGGTATCATAATAACAGGAAAGATCGACATTCGGCAGATCTATTTTCTCCATGCGCCGCAGAAAATCAGACGTTCCATTTTCACCAAGATAGTTCATCAGCCCCGTATGGTGTGAAAAGATGACAAGCGCTGCCATCTGCACCACAAGGCATTCATCCTCACCTAACCGTCCATATTTCTTCATGAGGAGCTGTCCGCCTGCCGTCGAATGGTCAACCTCTCCCTTGCGGGTGTAATTACCTGGATGTTTGCGACACCAGTCAAGATACCCTGCAAACTCCGCCGTACACTTGCCGAGATCATGGAGTACGCCAATCAGACGTGCGGTCGCCGAGAGACCGATCTCCGCAGCATATGCCGCCATAAGCTCGCCGACGCGCAGGAGATGCGCGCGAATGGGCTGCTCTGCCGACTCATCACGGCGTATATGTGCAAGATATTCTTTCATCTCTATCACACTCCACTCATATAATTCTATATTTTTATAAATTTTCCTTCTATTTTGTCATATATTATTGATTCAAATTAAAACACTCCCTTTGGACCTTCATGTGAACGTCCAAAGGGAGTATCTATAGTGTCTCGAACGTAATTTCAGTTCTCAAGTTCTGCCAGCATCTTACCTCCGTAAAGCCTTGCCCAGTCATCGGCGAATGCCGCCACGGCATCCGTCACGACTTTCTTCGCGAAGATCTGCCGCAGGACATCGGGGGCAACGGTGACAGAGTGGGCACCTGCGAGGATGGCGCGGTCAATCTGGGCGGGCTGCTTGAAGCTCGCCGCAAGGATCTCCGTCTCATAGCCGTAGTGGTTGATGATGCCGGCGATATTGCCGATGACATTCGCTGCGTCAAGTCCAAGTGTTTCCATGCGGTTAAAATAGGGCGCGATGCAGTCCGCGCCCGCTTCGAGTGCCATGAACGCCTGATCCATGCCGTAAACGGCTGTCGCCGTGACATTCGCCCCCTGCCGTTTCAGTGCCTTGATGACCTTGACACCTGTAAAGTCGACCGGAACTTTGATATAGACCTTCTCGTCCACATGTTGAAACACGGCTTCCGCGTCGCGCATCATGCCGTCGTAATCCCGTGCCGTCACCTGGATGTGCAGAGGGCGCAGATTGCCGATGATGCTGCGAATCTCGCGCATGTGGGCAAAGAAGGGAATCGCCCCTTCCTTCTTTACAATGGTTGGATTGCTCGTCACGCCCGCAATGGGAAGATATTCGGAGAGTTCGCGGATGTCGTCGAGATTTGCCGTATCGAGTAGGTATTTCATGTTCTGCCCCTTCCAAAATAAACACAAAAGCTCACCCGCCGCGCTGCAGGTGAGCCTTTCATTCATTTACGCATCGAGCGCCTTGCGCATATCGGCAATCAGCTGAATGCCGCCATCAATATCGCCGTCGATGATGTGCTTCACCACGGCGCTTCCGACGATGACGCCGTCCGCCTGCTTGCCCGCGCGCGCTGCCGCCTCGGGTGTGCCAATGCCGAAACCGATGGCGAGCGGTACGTCCGTATAGCGGCGTGCCGCCTTGCAGACACCGCCGATGATGGAGTAGTCGATCTCCTTCACGCCCGTAACGCCGTAGTTCGAGATGCAGTAGATAAAGCCCGTCGCGTCCTTGCACGTCTCCGCCATGCGCTCCTCGGTCGTGCCGGGCGTGATGAACTCCGTGAGCGTGAAGTCATGCGCAGCACAGATGCGGCGCATATCGGCAGACTCCTCGTGTGGCACGTCGGGAAAGATCACACCGTCCATCCCTGCCGCCTTGAAATCCTCGACGAATTTCTTAAAGCCGTAGTGATGCACCATATTGATGTAGCCCATGCCGATCAGAGGAATCTCCGAATGCTTGCGGATTTCCTTGACGATCTCGAGCGCCTTCTTCATTGTCATGCCCTGCTTCAAGGCAATGACGCTCGCCTCCTGAATAACAGGACCATCCGCCATCGGATCAGAGAACGGCAGCCCAAGCTCGATCACATCCGCACCCGCCTCCTCGGCGCGGCGCACGATGTCCACGGTCGCCTCTGCGCTTGGGCAGCCCGCCGTGACGTAGATATAGAGCCCCGTGCGTCCCTCGGCGCGGAGCTTCGCAAGTTTTTCATCCAGACGCTTGCTCATGCGATCTCCTCCCCCAATTCCTTTGCGACCATTTGCACATCCTTATCGCCGCGCCCCGAGAGGCAGACGACGACGTTCTCGCCCGCCTTCGTCTCGGGCATGAGTTTTTCGAGGTAGGCGAGTGCGTGCGAACTCTCGAGCGCGGGGATAATGCCCTCGATGCGCGAGAGACGCTGAAATGCGGCAAGCGCTTCCTTGTCTGTTACAGAGACATAGGTGACGATGCCCTCGTCCTTGAAGAAGGAATGCTCGGGTCCGACCCCGGGATAGTCAAGCCCCGCCGAGATACTGTATGCCTCGACGACCTGTCCGTCCTCATCCTGCAGGAGGTAGCTGTATGCGCCGTGCAGGATGCCTGGTGTGCCCGCGCCACTGAGGGTCTTTGCGTTGTCGCCGTCCGCATCGCCGCGTCCGCCGCCCTCGACGCAGAACTTCTTCACATCCGAGTCGTTTCGGAAATCGTAGAACGTCCCGATGGCATTGCTGCCGCCGCCGATGCATGCAACGAGATAATTCGGCTTGGCATCAAATCGCTCCTTTGCCTGTGCGCGGATCTCCTCGCCGATGATCTTCTGGAAGTCGCGCACCATCTCCGGATAGGGATGCGGGCCGACCGCCGAGCCAATGACATAGTAGGTGTCCGTGATATTCGTCGCCCAGTAGCGAATCGCCTCGCTCGTTGCGTCCTTGAGCGTGCCCGTGCCGCTCGAAACAGGAATAACCGTCGCCCCGAGGAGTCGCATGCGGAATACGTTGAGCCGCTGACGCTCGACATCAACCGCCCCCATGAAGATATGACACTCCATGCCGAAGAGCGCCGCCACCGTCGCCGTGGCAACACCGTGCTGCCCCGCGCCCGTCTCCGCGACGATGCGCTTCTTGCCCATGCGCTTGGCGAGGAGCGCCTGCCCGAGCGCGTTGTTGATCTTGTGCGCACCCGTGTGGAGAAGATCTTCACGCTTGAGATAGATGTTCGCCTTGCCGTAGTACTGCGTCAGCCGCTCGGCAAAGTAGAGATTCGTCGGACGCCCCGCATAGTCCCGCAGATAGCTGCGAAACTCCGTAAGGAACTCCTCATCCTCACGATATTTCAGATATGCCTCTTCCAACTCATTCAGCGCGGGCATCGCGATCTCGGGCACATACTGCCCGCCGTAGTCGCCGAATCGTCCCTTCTTGCTCATATATCATTGCTCCTTTATTCCAACTTCGGATAGTTCCTTCGCAAATGCACCGACATCGGCGGACTTCACCAATCCCTCGCCCACGAGCACGCCCTTGCAGCCCGCATCATGAACGCGTACGGCATCCTCCCGCGTGAAAATGCCGCTCTCACTGATGAGCGTGCGGTTCACGTCCGCATACGGCAGAAGGTCGAGCGTCGTCTGAACACTCGTCTCAAAGGTCACAAGGTTGCGGTTGTTAATGCCGATGAACTCTGCCGGCGTCTCCTGCGCGATCTCGAGATCGGCGCGGTCGTGCACCTCCACGAGCGCGTCCATGCCGAGGCTCCACGTGAGATAGAGGAGTTCCTTCAGCTGCTCGGGCGTCAGAATCCGCACGATCAGCAGCACGGCATCTGCGCCGAGGGCGCGCGCCTCGTATACCTGATAGGGGTCGATGATGAAGTCCTTGCGCAGAAGTGGCGTGTCCACACGTGCACGCACAGCTGCAAAGTCCTCGTTACTTCCGAGGAAATGCGGGTCGGTGTGCACGGACAGCACCACTGCCCCCGCCGCTGCATAGATGTCGGCAAGCTCTGTGACGCTGTGGCTTGTCGTCAGCCGCCCCTTTGCGGGCGACTGCAATTTGCACTCGGCGATCAGTCCCCAGCCTCGCCATCGGAAGTGCTCCGCCATGCGGAACGTACCACATGGGAGATTCGCTTTCAGCTCATCGAGCGGCACGGCCTTCTTTGCCTCCGCCACGATTGTGCGCTTCTTTTCAACAATTTCGGCTAATATATCGCGCACGCTGCACCTCCTTCGGACTGTTAGGATTCGACGTATTCCCCCATTTTAGTGGAGGACGGCGATTTTGTCAATCACACGCACGCACCGCCGCCATAAAGGCGCGGATTTTCGCTTCGGACTTCTCTCCATCCTCCTCGAGTCCGCCCGACACATCGACGCCGAAGGGATGAAAGACCTCTGCCGCCTCCCCGACGTTCTCTGTCGTGATGCCGCCTGCGATAAGCACGAGCTTCGTGATGCGTGCAATCGCACGCGCCGCCTCCTGCCAGCCGAACGCTGTGCCCGTGCCGCCCGCCGCACCCGCGACATAGCTGTCCACGAGGATGATCTCGGCGGGATAGGCATTCGCCGCCGCCGCATCAAAATCATCTCCGTACCGATACGCCTTGATAACGGGATACTCTGCCTGTTTCGCCATATCCGCAGATTCGTGCCCATGCAGCTGCACATAGTCGAGACCGACGAATGCTGCGATCTCGTTCACCGCATCCATCGGCGCATCGACAAATACGCCGACCTTTTTCACATGGCGGAGTTCCCGCGCAATCTCGCGCGCTGCTGCGGGTACAATATAGCGTTTGCTCCCCTCAGCAAAGATAAAGCCGACGTAGTCCGCGCCCGCCTCCTCTGCCGCACGCGCCGCCGCAAGTGTCTTCATCCCGCACATCTTCACGCGCATATCATCGCCCCCATTCACGCTTCATTATATTAAAGGAACAAAATAATTTTGTCAAATAAAAAGGCACTGCATCCATCTGCAGAATGCAATGCCTTGCTGAAGTTTAGTGATTTCTCAGATACCGTTATTCCTTCGCCGGCGGCTGCGGGGCAGGAGGTCCGTCCGGATGTTTCGGCTTTACAAGCGCAGGATCAACACCGTACGCCTTTGCCACATCCTTCCAGCTGTTCTTCATCGTCTTGCGCTCCAGTACATCTCGTACATCCTTGCCCGAAGCCTTGGCGATGATGCCCGCGGCATCAATGTCGCGCGGCGCATAGCCCTCATCATAGAGCGCACGCGCCGTCTTCTCATCGACATCGCCGCGCATTGTGATGTGGATGATCTCGATCTCGTCCAGCTCTCTCTGGACATCGTCCTCCATAATATTGAGGGCATCGCCGATCTGCTCCCACGTCTGTCCGCTGTCCCTCATCGCCATAACGTCATTGAACGATTTGCCGGAAATCTTGGCGAACATCGCCGCCTGACCAATGTCAAAGAGATCCTTCTTGGCATCAACAGCCTGTTTCACCTCAGACTCGGACACCTTGAACATCTCCGACAAATGCTTGGCAATATCCTCGGAACTCATCTGGACGTTCGCATGTGCGCTGTCCATCTGACCGTGCGCAGGCGGCGGAGCCGCAGTATGACCCGCAGGCTCGTGTGCATGAGCGAGCGAACCGATGCTCCCGCTGACAATGAGGACACCCAGTGTGATGCCAACAACATTTCTTCTTGTCGATCTCTTCATACGAAACAACACCTTTCCTTTAGAATCTTCTATTCATGATCTTTTGCACAGGAAGAGTATAGAAAAGGCGTGTTAAGCAGCTTTTAGCAGGCAATTAAAGTTTAGGAAGCACTGATAAATTCAGCACCACCATCTTA
>NZ_KB290952.1:77198-150541 GCF_000318175.2 Selenomonas sp. oral taxon 138 str. F0429
AATCTGACGGACTTCATTTTATCAGCGATTCCTTTAATTCAAACCTATTTACCCCCCTGCATCATTGCCCATGCTCCTCCATCCAGTCGGCAAGCGCATCCATCGCCATCTCTTTTGAGATGATGCCGTGCGCGTTCCAGATCATCGCATCCACCACATCCATACGCCCCGTGCGCACTGCCGGCACGCTCTGCCAGAGCGGATCGCGCTGCATCGTCTCGAACCGCTTGCGTGCGATGGCACTGTTCTGCCGGCTGCTCGGTCCAAACCCCGCATTGATGAGCAGATAGTCCGTGTCGAGTTTGGGCAGCAGTTCAAGCGAGATCGCGTTGTTCGCATCGTTCCCGTCGATGTCCACCACCATCTGCGGCGGACGTAGGTTCAGCAGCTCGTACATGAATCGGTTGATGTCGTTCGTCGCGTAGGGATAGAGGCGCACCTCCTTATTCATGATGCGCAGGAGGGCAACCGTCGCATCCCCTATTTTTCCCTTGATCCGCATGCGGTCGCGCTTTGCCGTATCATAGAACTGCTGCAGACGCGCCTCCCCATCCGCAGGACGCCGGAGAACCATTGAGAGCGCGAGGAGCGACCGCTCGTAGTCGCGGAGGTCAAAGGCAGCGACGGGTGCGATCTTCGCGAGATCCTGATAAACGCCCTTGCCGAAGCTGTCGCGCATGACGATGAGGTCGGGCTTTGCCGCCTGCACCTGCTCCAGGTTGATCGTCTTGTTCTCGTCGTTGATGCTGATGCGCATGATGCCGCGTGCCGCAAGCCGATCATGCAGGTAGTACTGCGGAAAATCGTACGCTGCAACCATCGGTGCATCGAGTGCGAGCATGGGATCCTCCATGCGAATACAGACAATACGCACGGGCGCATCGGGCAATTCCGTCTCGCCGAACTTATGCTTCAGAATGCGCTTTCCATCTTCCTCGCGATAGAGCTTCTCCGCCGCCTTGCGCTTGTCCGCAAGACGCGCGGCAAACTCCGCATCGATTGCCTCGGGCGTATCGGCACGCAATACGGCAGGGTCGAATCGCCGTGCCTTTGCCACTGCCTCCTGTGCTTTTTCGGACTTCGGCGCACGAATGTCCGTTTGTTGTCCGCAGCCGACAGCACCGACAAGCACAGACAGAGCAAGCAGGACGGCGATCCCCTTCCCGCCCCTCATGCCGAGTGCTCCGATTCGTTCACGCAGTACGGAATACACATGGGCTTTCCTGTGCGTGGATCGCTCATCAGCTCCGCATCGATGTGGAACACGCGGTGCAGCATCTCCTTATGAAAGACCTCCTCGGGCGTGCCGCAGTAGAGCAGCTGTCCGCGGCACATTCCTACAAGACAGTGCGAGAATCGCGCTGCCTGATTCAGCTCGTGGAGCACCATGATGATCGTCTTGCCGTACGCCTCGTTGAGATGCTGTACGAGACGCAGTACCTCCATTTGATGTGCCACATCAAGAAAGCTCGTGGGCTCATCGAGAAAGAGGATTTCGGTATCCTGCGCAATCGCCATCGCAATCCACGCACGCTGGCGCTGTCCGCCGGACATCGCACCGATCGGACGGTGCTGGAACTCCATCATGTTCGTCTCCGTGAGTGCCCAGTCGATCATCTCGCGATCCTTCGCCGTCGTGCGCGAGAAAAACGAGGTCTTGTATGGTGCGCGTCCGTACGATACGAGTTCGCGCACGGTCAGCCCCTCGGGTGCCGTCGGGTTCTGCGGCAGAATGGCAATCGACTTCGCAAGCGCGCGCGGGTCTGCCTCGTGCACATCCGCGCCATCGAGGAGCACGCGCCCGCCGAGGCGCGGCTGGATGCGACATATGGTCTTGAGCAGGGTGGACTTGCCGCAGCCGTTCGCACCGATGAGGGCCGTGATCTTCCCCTCGGGGATCGCAAGGCTCAGGTCGTCGATGATGACGACACTATCGTAGCCTGCCTTCAGATGTTCTATCGTTAATTTCATAGCTGTTTCACCTCCGAGGATCACGCCTTTGCACGCGCGAGTACAAACAGGAAATACGGCGCACCGATGAGCGCGATGACGATGCCGAGCAGCATCTCATCGGGTGCGATGATAACGCGCCCCACCCAGTCCGCCGACACAACGAGCAGCGCACCAATGAGCACAGTCAGAGGGATGCTGCGAGCATGCTGCACACCGACGAGGCGCCGCGCGATGTGCGGACAGAGCAGCCCCACGAATCCGATGCTCCCACCAATGGCAACGCAGGATGCCGCAAGTGCGACCGCCGCCATCAGATAGAGGAAGCGCGCGCGGTTCAGCGGCACGCCGAGCCCGATTGCCGTCTCATCCGAGAGCGCGAGCACGTCCAGATCCGTCTGCCGCAGATAGAAGAACGCGGCGAGGAGAAGGATGATCGGAAGCAGCAGAGCGACGTGCTCCCACGTTCCGCCGAAGATGCTGCCGATAATCCACGTATTGACCTGACTGAACTTCTCTTGACTGAGCCGCACAATCAGCATCATCTCGATTGCATGGATGCCCGCGGTGAGCGAGATGCCCATCAGGACGAGCGTATAGGTCGAGAGGTTCTTCCCCTTCTCGTAGCTCATGCGGTAGATGAAGACCGCCGCCAGAGCCGCTCCGGTTGTCGCGACGAGCGGCTGCAGCCAGAGCGATGTGTTTGCCGTATCCGAGAAGTAGATGAGCAGCAGAACGCCAAAGCCCGCCCCCGCATTTACGCCGAGAAGGCCGGGACTCGCAAGCTCATTGCGTGAGATCGTTTGAAAGATAAGACCCGCCAGAGCCAGTCCCGCACCGATGAGCAGGGCAAGCACGGAGCGCACCATGCGGAAGTCAAACACGGTCATGTTTTCCTCTGCCGTTCCGCCGCCAAGCAGGATGCGCGCAAGATCCACATAGGAAAGATCTGCAAAGCCCGTCCCGAGATGCAGGACGAACATGACGGCAATCAATACGATAAATACCGCGCTGTATAGGTAGAAACGCTTTTGCAGAACATTCATCGCACACCTCTCTTTCGGCGGATCAGCCAGAGGAAGAACGGCACGCCGACGAGCGCCGTCACTGCGCCAAGCGGTGTTTCATACGGCGGATGAATCGTGCGCGAGACGATGTCCGCGACGACCACGAGGAGTGCTCCGAGAATCGCCGAGAGCGGGATGACCTTGCGGTAGTCGATGCCGACGATCCTGCGTGCGATATGCGGTGTCACAAGACCGACAAAGCCGACAGGACCCGCGACCGCAACCGCCGAGCCGCCAAGGATCAGCACCGTGATCCCCGCGAGGATGCGGATGCGCTGAATCTTGCTCCCAAGCCCAATGGCGACCTCCTCGCCGAACGCGAGCAGCGTCACAGAGCGCGCAATCCCCATCGCCATGAGAAGCCCCAGAATCGTCCACGGCAGGATAAAGAGCGACTGTTCCATGCGTACGCCGCTGATGCCGCCCGCCGTCCAGTAGGACATATCCTGCGCCACCTCGAAATAGACGGTCATCGCCTGTGTCACAGCACCGAACACCGCTCCGATCGCCGTACCCGCGAGCGCGAGGAACACCGCGCCGCGTCCCGCACCCTTCGTCTGCGCGAGCAGAAAGATGGCAAGCGTCGCAATCGCCGCACCTGCGAATGAAAAGACAAGCGACAGTCCGAGACTGCCCTGCGGGAATAAAATCATTGCAACGGCAAGCCCGAACCCCGCTCCGGCGTTGATGCCCAGAATTGAAGGGCTTGCCATCGGGTTGTTCGTCACCCCCTGCATGATCGCCCCCGCAACGGCAAAGCTCGCCCCGCAGGTGAGCGCTGCCAGAAGGCGCGGAAAGCGCAGCGTCTGCACAATCATCTCCTGCACGTTCGCCGCATTGTAGGACGTGAACGACTGCATAATCGTCGCGATGCTGATGTCCTGCGCCCCGACCCAGAGGGAGAGCAGACACGCCCCCGCGAGCGTGATGCAGAGGACAAGAGAGAGTGCTGCCTGCGGCAGGACAGAGCGCGGCTCCGCCGCAGCAGCAGTATTTCCTTCCATAGTACCCCCCTTACGAAAAAACGGCTCACGCCGCCAAAGCGCGAGCCGGTAGAAACAAACAATATCTTAGAAATCTGCGGTTACGGAGAGCATAAAGGTGCGCTCCTTACCAAGGAATACGCCGTTATTGATGAGCGCACGCCAGTAGTTGCGGTTCGTCACATTGTAGACATCCATACGCACCGTCATTGAAGTGCTGCCCGCATTAAATTTATAGCGTGCCCCGAGATCCCATGTTGTCCACGGCTTGACACTGAAATCATTTGCCTCGTTGATATAGGCACTGCTATTGTAGGTCAAACGCGTGGTAAAGGTCAGCCCCGGCACGGACTTCAGATCATGCTCCAGACCGAGCACTCCACTCCAGCGCGAGGTGGCAGGGACACGATTGCCGTCATAAGCTCCGCCCTCGGATTTCGTATACTTCGCATCGAGGAGCATCAGACCGCCAAGGAGGCGCGTCCCTTTCACGGGTTCGCCGAAGAAGTTCCACTCAAGTCCGCGGTGACGCACTTCACCACTCGGAGAGTAGATTTTCGTCGCCGCATCTTCGATCAGAGTTGGCGATTCGATATTAAAGAACGAAAGAGTCGTTGCCCAACGCCCGAAATCATACTTCACGCCAAATTCATACTGCTTCGTCTTGAACGGAGCAAATGCCGTCCCATAGTTCGCTGCATCCGTATCCGTAACGACAGCATCGCCCGCATCAAGTCCCTGCATATAGTTCGCGTAAACCGACATATTCGTCTTCGGTTTGTAGACAAGTGCAAAGGCGGGAGTAAAGACGGATTCGTCATAACTCTGCTTCACACGTCCTGTCGCAATGTTGTAGTTGTCGATCTTTACCTGCTGCTGACGACCGCCTACGACGAACTGCCAGCGCTCATCCTGCGTGGAGATGATGTCCGCCACAGAGAAGCCCGTCAGTGTGTTCTCATCACTCTTCGGCTGTGACCAGCTGTATGGATTATTCGGTATTTGCAGATTGATATTCCAGAAGTTTGTCGTTCCGGTACCAAGCTTGCGGTTGTGCATATAGCGCGTATAGTGGATGCGGTTTGCCGCAAATGTCAGCTCATGCTTGAGTGATCCCGTCTGTACTTTGCCGCGCACGCCAAACTCGACAGAGTCCGCCTTATTCAGCTGATTTTTATAGTTATATGTTACACCCGTTCTTCCGTCTGCTCGGTTCACTAGAAAGTTGTTGTCAATCGACTCCATCTTCGTCGTACGCATACCGAACTTCAAAAAGCCCATCCAGTTCTTTGAAAAGTCATATTCACCCGAAACCATACCGTAATGCTCATGGAGCGTGCGATAGCCACCGTACGCACCGAACTTGGTATCATGCGAAACGCGCGGCATGGAGCCCCATGCCGTGCGCAGTGCCGCTCCTGCTGGTTTATTATTGCCAACCGTCACCTGATACTGTTGATCCTCAACCTTGTTGTAGACTAGACCGTAGTCAAAGCCGATACGATAGCGATCTCCCTGATAGTCCGCGCCGATGGCAAGCGAATTCGTGCGGTTGTGCTCATCAAAGGACGAATCGCCGTTGCGGTTGAGTACAGTGACGCGCACCCCCGCCTTGCCATCCGTCGTACGACGCCCGATGTCAATCTGCTGCGTGAAGATACCGCCGTCACCATAGGACAATGCGAGGCGATTCAACGGCTCTTTGCCCGCACGCTTCGTCGTATAGTTCACCACACCGCCGAGCGATCCGTTCGGCGCAATGCCCGAAAGCAGGACAGCGGGTCCCTTGAGCACATCAACGCGCTCAAGCGACTCCGTACCGCCGTAAAACCGCGGTGCAATGCCGTAGAGGCCATTGAGCTGGACATCCTGATGCTGTGCCTTGAAACCGCGCACATTCCACGCACTCGACACGCCCGAGAGAGTCTGATTGCTGACCGACGGATCATTTGCAAGAAGGTCAGCAAGCAAAGATACCTGTGTATTCTTGATCTGCTCCTCGGTATAACCAACGATGTTGAACGGCACATCGAGAGCCTTCTTCTCTCCGAGTGCACCGAGCGTCACCGTATTGGACACCTGACCGCCCGCATAGACGTTCGGCGTTTCCTCCGCAGGTTCTTCCACCGTCTCCACGGGCTGCGAGACGGGACGCTGCCCTACGACCTCGACGGTGTCGAGATCGTAGGAGTCCATCGCCGCATCCTCCGCCGCAAATGCCGTCATCGGCAGTGCTGTGACAGCCGCAGCTGTGAGAGCGATCCCGATACGGCTCTTCAACTTCTTCGATTCGTACTTCACTTAAAAACCTCCATGTAGTTCCACATCCAAAATCCTTTGTGTTCTCTTATGAGAACGAGAACGAACGGTTTACGCGGCACGCGACCGGCTCATCGTAGATGTTGCGTGCCGGTTCAAAGCTGTAGGTATACGCCGCCGTAATCGCCGCCTGATCGAGCTCTGCGTGCCCCGAGGAGCTTGTAACATCAACGCTCTGTACACCGCCGTTTGCCCCGACCACGATGGCAAGCCCGACCGTCCCCGTGATACCCTTGCGCTCGAGCTCCTTCGGATAGGCGGGCGCAGCGCCCGAGAGGAGCTTCGGCGGGACGCTCGGTCGCTGCGCTGCCGTTGCGTCACGTCCCGTTCCCTCACCGGAGCCGGCACCGGTATTCTCCGAGGGTGCAGCACCCTGTTTCTCACTCTTTCCCTCAGAGGTACTCGGTGCAGTGCTCGAATTCGTCGCTGCAGTCTTCGGCGTATCCTTCGGCTGCTCCTGCTGCTCTTGCGGCTGCTCCTTCTTCGGCGGCTCAAGCGGGATATCGTCGATGCTCGGCATCGGCGCAGCTGCCTCTGCCGCAGGCTCGGGTGCACTCTCCGGCGCAGACGCATCGTAGATCTCAACGTCAATCGGGCGCTTCTCCGGCTCCGTCGCCATCGAGAAAAGCCCCATTGCTGCTGCCACCGCGATGATACAGAAATGAATCCCGAACGACGCCCCCCACGACAGGTACTTTTCCCTCATTGTTACATCCAATTTTTCACCCCCATAAGCATAGGCTCCCCATAATGATAACACATATCATTTTATAACTTGCACATAATACCATAAAGACGGCGTTTTTACCAGAGGGAAAAAGAAAAATGGTGGGCTGCTGCACGAGATTCAAAATTGAAACCGTGCAGCAACTCCACCATTGCTTTTTGTTTCAGCGTATAATTGTCAGTTCAGTACGATCTTGCTGTAGTCTGCCGTCTCAAGCAGGTAGTTGTCAATCGCCTTAAGGAGACGCAGACGGTTCAACTTGATGCGCTCATCCTTGTCCATGACCATGACCGCATCGAAGAACGCATCGATTGCCTTTGCAAGCGACTGCTCGGCCGCCATCGTATCCGTACCATCGTCGCGCGCTGCGACTGCGTTCTCATATGCCGAGAGAAGCGCTCCCTCCTCGTCTGCTGCAAAGAGTGCCGCATCGACCACGCCCGTCTCTGTCATGCGCGCGATATTGCCGACGCGGACAAAGGACTGCACGAGCGCGTCCGCACCGTCCGATGCAAGCAGACGCTCCACATAGGCTGCGCGCACGGGCACGTCCGCGACAAAGTCCACGTCTGCAAGCACCGCCTCCTGCACATCGTAGCGTACGCCGCGCTCTGTGAGCACATTCTTGAGGCGGAGACGGATAAAGTCTGCGACATAGACCTGCATTTTCTGACACAGAGATGCATCGAGATCGTAGAGATCAGATGCCTCATCGACGAGATCGGAGAGCAAGAGGCTGCTCTCGTGCTCAATGAGCATGAGCACAAGCCCAAGCGCCTGACGGCGCAGGGCAAAGGGATCCTGCGAGCCCGTCGGAATCTTGCCGCGGCTGAACGTACCGACAATGTTGTCGATCTTGTCGGCTACACTGAGCGCAAAGCCGAGTGCCGACTGCGGGAGTTCGTCGCCCGCAAAGCGCGGCATATACTGCTCGTCGATGGCACGCGCAACCTCCGGCTTCTCGCCGTCAAGTAGTGCGTACTCACGCCCCATAATGCCCTGCAGCTCCGTGAACTCCGTCACCATGCCCGTCACGAGATCTGCCTTCGACAGCTCTGCCGCACGGCGTGCGTCTTCCGCCATCGTCTCGTATGCCGCATCATCCGGTGCAAGATCCTCGACAATCGCCGTGACCAACCCCATCAGACGCTCCGTCTTTTCGTACATCGAGCCGAGCCCCTGCTGGAACACCACGGTTTTGAGCTTCTCACGGTGCTCTGCAAGCGGCTTCTTGCGATCCTCGTCAAAGAAGAACTGTGCATCCGCAAGGCGTGCCCGCAGGACGCGCTCGGTTCCGTGCGCGACGACATCCAGATGCTCTCTGCCACCATTCCGCACCGTGATGAATACAGGCAGGAGGCTGCCGTCCGCCGCCTTGACAGGGAAATAGCGCTGATGGTCACGCATGGGCGTGATGACGGTCTCTGCAGGCAGTGCGAGGTATTTCTCCTCGAACGCGCCGCTGAGCGCTGTCGGGTACTCGACGAGGTAGAGTACCTCCTCGAGGAGATCGGGTGTGATCTCTGCCGTACCGCCGCACGCCTTTGCCGTCTCCGCAATCTGCTCACAGATCATCGCGCGGCGACGCTCGGGATCAACGATGATGTACGCCTTCTCACATGCCGCCTCATAGTCGGCGGGCGAAGCGATCACAAAGTCCGCAGGTGCAAGCGTGCGGTGTCCGCGCGACTTGTTCCCGCTCGTCACATTTGCGAGTGTAAAGGGCACGACCTCTGTCCCGTAGAGCGCGACAATCCAACGAATCGGGCGGATAAAGCGGAAGTCCAGATCGCCCCAACGCATACTGTTCGGCAGAGGGATCGCACGGATGAGCTCAGGCAGAAGTTCCGCGAGCAGCTGCGCCGTCTCCGCCCCCTTTTCGTACACAGAGGCATAGACATAGCCATCCCGCTGAATGAGTGCCGACGGCTCGATCCCCTGCCCGCGCGCAAAGCCCGCGCCCGCCTTCGTCGGATTCCCCTCCGCATCAAAGGCAATGGCGACCGAGGGGCCGCGCGTCTCCGTACTGACATCCTCCTGACGCTCTGCAAGCCCCGTCACGAGGAGCGCGCTGCGACGCGGCGTGCCGATCGTCCGCAGGCTCTCATAGGCAAGACGATGCTCTGCGAGAAGGTCGCCCGCGAGCCGTTTCAGATCGGTGAGAAGGTTGGGCATGACATGTGCCGGGACTTCCTCCGTCCCGATCTCGAGCAGCAGATCCTTACTCATACCGTCCCCTCCTTCTTCAGCATCGGATAGCCGAGCGCCTCACGCTGGGCGAGATACGCCTCCGCACAGAGCCGCGCGAGCTTGCGGACGCGCCCGATGAACGCCGTCCGCTGCGAGACGCTGATCGCTCCGCGCGCATCGAGCAGATTGAACGTATGCGAGCATTTCAGCACATAGTCGTGCGCGGGATGCACGTGCCCCGCACCGATGACGCGCACCGCCTCCGCCTCGTATTTGTCAAAGAGATCAAAGAGCAGCGCCTCATCCGAGAGGTCAAACGCATAGGTGGACTGCTCAAACTCATTCTGATGGAAGACATCGCCATAGGTCACATCGTCCGTCCACGCAATGTCATAGACGTTCTCCACGCCCTGAATATACATGGCAAGACGCTCGAGGCCATAGGTGATCTCAACGGAGACGGGCTTCACGTCGTGACTGCCGACCTGCTGGAAGTACGTGAACTGCGTGATCTCCATGCCGTCGAGCCAGACCTCCCAGCCGAGTCCCCACGCACCGAGCGTCGGCGACTCCCAGTTGTCCTCGACGAAGCGGATATCGTGCTCCTCCGCGCGGATGCCGAGGCGCGCAAGGCTCTCGAGATAGAGCTCCTGAATGTTGTCCGGCGAGGGCTTCATGATGACCTGAAACTGATGGTGCTGATAGAGACGGTTCGGATTGTCGCCATAGCGACCGTCTGCAGGTCTGCGCGACGGCTCCACATAGGCGACGTTCCACGGCTCGGGACCGAGGACGCGCAGGAACGTCCACGGGCTCATCGTACCCGCGCCCTTCTCCACGTCGTAAGGCTGTGCGAGGATGCAGCCCTGTCCCGACCAGAACTCCTGCAATGCGAGGATGACCTCCTGGAATTTCATGCAAACAACTCCTCCAATAAAAAACCGCGTTCCTACTATAGAATACGCGGTTTTTAGAAAATAGCAAGCACCTACTTAAAATTATCCTGCAAACTCTGCATAATGCGCAACTGGCGCGAGTTCACATCCTTGTTCCACTTACCGTCATAGTTTGCCGCATCATCACTGGGCATAAGCGCACACAGAATGATGAGAATGATGAAGAAAACAAGCGCTGTCCCGATGATCTTACGCTGATAGGAGGCGCGCTTTTTCCGCACGCGTTCAAGCCCCCGTTCCATCTCCCTTTTTTTACGTTCCCGTATCGATTCTGCCGGACTCGGGTTCGTATTTCCATAGGAACTCTTTGGCATAATAGCGTCTCCTCCTCTCCTTGTTCTGTGTTAAAACAAACTCTGTTCCTCATATACCGGCTCTTTCATCTTCCGGTAGCAATAGAGTGTCGCAAGCGTATCGGCAAGCGCACCATGCGCCTCTGTTGTCCCCCAGTCATAGCGGTAGTAGTCCGCACACTCCGTCAGCTTCCACCAGCGGTAGCCGCCGCGCCGTGCATCCGGCACCTTGCGGAACTCCGAAAACGCAAGCATGACATCGTGTCGGTTCGGATTTGTAATGCGAATCCCTGACTGCGCCAAAAGTCGGATGTCGAACTCGATGTTGTATCCGACAAGCAGCGTCTCAGGATCGTTGAACATCTGCTCAAGCACTGCCTGCTGCGAAAGGATTGGCGTGCAGTCCGCCACCATTGCGGGTGAGATCCGATTGATCTTCTCTGCGTCCGGCCATGCACTCTTGCGTGCGGGCGCATACATCCCGTCCACCACAGTCATCCCATTGCCGTTTACCACAGCAAGCGTCAATACTTCATCGGCACTGCGAAAACCTGTCGTCTCGGTGTCAAAGACCAGAATTTTTTCTAGCATGAAGGTCCTTCCTTTTCTAGTCGTTTTCTCCCAGTTTTTGTGCGGCTTTCGTCATAAATATTATACCGTATGCAAAATCATCTGTCAAGAAAGCCCCCATATTCCGCCCGCTTTGCGCGGAAAAATACGCTGAAATTCCTGTTGCAAAAGATTTGGAATTAGGCTAGAATACTTCTATAAATATAATTCTTATTTATAAGAAGAAACTATAAGTTGTATAAATGATTTATCACCGAAAGGAGCCATTCATGAACGCCATCAAAATCCGGGATGACATCTACTGGGTCGGAGCGATCGACTGGTCGATGCGCAGCTTTCACGGCTACGACACGCAGCGCGGCTCGACCTACAACGCCTATCTCATCATTGACGATAAGATCACGCTGATCGACACCGTCAAGCATGGCTTCGAGGAAGAGATGCTCTCACGCATTTCCTCCGTCATCGATCCCTCGCAGATCGACTACATCATCTCGAACCACGTCGAGCCGGATCACTCGTACGGCGTGCCGCTCGTCTCACGCCTCGCACCGAATGCGAAGGTCGTCACGAGTGCACCGAACGGACTGAAGGGGCTGCGCGCCTACTACGGGGAGATGCCCTATGAGACCGTGAAGGCGGGCGACACGCTCTCGATCGGCAAGCGTGCACTCGCATTCGTCCCGACACCGATGCTCCACTGGCCGGACAGCATGGTGACGTACTGCCCCGAGGAAAAGATCCTCTTCTCGAATGATGCGTTCGGTCAGCATCTCGCCTCTGGCAAACGCTATGACGATGACAACGATCTCTCGATTGTCATCGAAGAGGCAAAGAAATACTACGCAAACATTCTCTTCCTGTATGCGAAGCAGGCACAGACGGCCCTCAAGGCAGTCCACGGTCTCGATATCGAGATGATTGCGACGGGTCACGGCGTCATATGGCGTTCCCACATCCCCGAGATCATCGACCTCTATAACAAGTGGTCGCTTGGCGAGACCGAGGATCGCGCCGTCATCGTCTATGACACGATGTGGCACTCCACCGAAATGATGGCGCATACCATTGCTGAGGCATTCATTGACAAGGGCTTCTCTGTCGGCTACTACGACATCCAAAAGAACACACACGCCGACATCATGACGGATGTGCTCACGAGCAAGTATCTCGCCGTCGGTTCTCCGACGCTCAACAATGAGATGCTGCCCACCATTGCCGGCTTCCTCTGCTACATGAAGGGTCTTGCTCCAAAGGGACGCAAAGCGTTTGCATTTGGCTCGTACGGCTGGGGCGGGCAGAGCATCCAGCAGATCGAGGATGAACTCAAGGCGGGCGGCTGCGAGATCGTCATGGACAAGGTGCGTATGCTCTACGTTCCCTCTGCCGAACAGCTGGCAGGACTGCGCGACCAGATTTTGGCACTCTAAACAGCATAGAAAACCCGAAGGATTCAAAAGTCCTTCGGGTTTTTCATGTAAAAAGCTCTTATTCCTCTATAAAGTACTTCATCGATGTTTTCTTCCACTCTTTCTTGGTGTAGAGCATACGGCGGTCGTCGATGCCCGTGGCGTCGGCAAGCTCTGCGGCGATCGCCTCACATTCCTCACGGCTGTAGCCGTGGATCATCGTGTAGAGGTTATACTGCCAGTCTGCTTCGCGGTTGCGGTCATAGCAATGCGAGACACGCGGATGCTCCGCCATGCGCCGCGCAACCTCATCCACGCGTTCATCGGGCACATTCCAGACGCAGAGGCAGTTCGCGGTAAAGCCCACCTCGCGATGGCGCAGGACAGCCCCTATCTTGCGGATCTTCTTCTCCTCGCGCATGGCGGCAATGCGGGCAAGAAGCTGTTCCTCGGTAATGCCGATCTCTGCAGCGAGCACCTTGTACGGCTCTGCAACAAGCGGGAACTCCCCTTGCAGGAGACGGACGATCTTGCGATCGAGTTCGCTGAGCTCTATTTCTTCTATCATAGATTGACCTTCCCTATCCGCTCAGTTCAGCTTGAACTGTACGTTGATCTTATAGCGTTTATTCGACTTGAGACTCATCAGACGCTCCACACCCGGCAGGGCGGTGACATCGGCGAGTATCTTCTCCTCCGCATGACGCGACGGTGTCAGGAGGGTAAACCAGAGGTTGTATTTCCCCTCACGCTCATAGTTGTGCGTCGCCCCCACATAGCGATTGATCGCTGCCGCGACATCGGCGATGTGCTCCTCCGCAACGCGCAGGGCAATCAGCGTGCCGTGATAGCCAAGCTGCTCGGAGTTGAAAAACGTGCCAATGCGGCGCAGATACCCCTCGCGTTTCAGATCATCCAGACGGCTGAGCACATGCTCCTCCGTCGTCTCAAGCATTTCACCCAAACGCGCAAACGGCCGCGAACACACGGGCAGGTTTCCCTGCACGAGGTTCAGCAGCCGTTTGTCAAAATCCGTAAGCGCAGTCATCACAAACAACCCCCATAATACACAGCGCGGAACACTTCTGCACCCGCAGATTTCCGCCTTGCTCAGGGGCTTGGCACGCACGCAGCAAGCGTCCGTGCTTGGGGCACAAAATATGAACCGAATTCATTTCTTTCTGTGCCTATTCTACCAGATATTCCGCCATCACGTCAAGTAAATCTGAACGCCCTTCATTTTTTGGCGAGGCATAGGGGAGAATGGTCAGCTCGGGCACGCCGAGTTTTTTTTGAATCGCTGCAATCTGTGCATTGCGTGCATTCTTCCCAATCTTGTCCGCCTTTGTTGCAATGACGAGCACGGGGATGTCATGCTCCACAAGCCACGAAAACATACGGCAGTCGGACTCCATCGGCGTGTGCCGGATGTCGAGCAGGAGGCAGACAAAGCGCAGCTCCTCGGCATGAAGGAAATACTCCTCGATGAACTTCGCCCATGTCTTGCGGCTCTCGCGCCCAACCTTTGCATAGCCATAGCCCGGTAGATCGACGAGGTGAACGGGGTGCCGCTCCTCTCCCCCATCGATCCGCAAAAGCAGCTCATAGAAGTTGATGGTCTGCGTCTTACCCGGCTTCGAGGAAACGCGCGCGAGCTGACGGATGCGTGTCAGCGAGTTGATGAGGGAGGATTTCCCGACGTTAGAGCGTCCAATAAAAGCAACGGCGGGACGGCGCTCCTCAGGGTACTGATCGCACCGCACGGCGGAGGCGAGGTAGGTCGCCTTCGTAATCACAACATGTTCGGTCAAAACACACCTCCACGTTAATTATAGAGGGCGACCCGCAGCACCTCGTCCATATGCGCCACGGGAACGAACTCGAGGGAGGAGCGTACGGCATCGGGGATGTCCTCGATGTCGCACTCGTTCTCCTGCGGCAGGACGATGGTCTTGACTCCCTCGCGATACGCAGCGAGGGTCTTTTCCTTCAGTCCGCCGATGGGCAGGACGTTCCCGCGCAGTGTGATCTCCCCCGTCATGGCGACATCAGAGCGCACCTTGCGCCCCGTGAGTGCCGAGATCATCGCCGTCGCCATCGTGATGCCGGCGGACGGACCGTCCTTCGGGATCGCGCCCTCGGGCAGGTGGATGTGGATGTCGTCCTTCTCATAGAAGTCCTCGGCGAGATGGAGCGCATCCGCACGGCTGCGCACATAGGAGAGTGCTGCCTGCGCCGATTCCTGCATGACATCGCCGAGCTGTCCCGTGAGGATGAGCTTGCCCTTGCCGCGCAGGATGTTGACCTCCGTGCGCAGGACATCGCCGCCGACCTCCGTCCATGCAAGTCCCGTCACAACGCCGACCAGCGGCTTCTTCTCCTGCTTTGCGGCATGGTACTTCGGACGCTCGAGGAAGTCCGTGAGATTCGCCTTCGTCACGGCGATCGGCGGCTTCTCATCGGCGACAATCCTGCGCGCCGCCTTGCGGCAGATCTGCCCGATGACGCGCTCGAGCTCACGCACGCCCGCCTCCCGTGTATAGGAGCGGATGATCTCCGCCCAGATACCCGCGCTGATGCGGATATCCTTCGCCTTGAGTCCGTTCTGTGTACGCTGACGCGGCAGGAGGTGACGCCGCGCAATCTCGATCTTTTCGAGTTCAGTATAGCTCGAGAGATTGAGAATCTCCATGCGGTCGCGCAGGGGCGCGGGAATCTTGGAGGGATTGTTCGCCGTCACAATCCAGAAGACGCGCGAGAGGTCAAACGGCAGCTCGACAAAGTGGTCGCTGAATGTGCAGTTTTGTGCGGGATCGAGCACCTCGAGGAGCGCCGCCGAGGGATCACCGTGGAAGTCCATCGCAATCTTGTCAACCTCATCCAGAAGAAAGACGGGGTTGCGCGTACCCGCGCGGCGAATGCCATCAAGGATGCGCCCCGGCATTGCACCGACGTAGGTGCGCCTGTGTCCGCGAATCTCCGCCTCGTCGCGAATGCCGCCGAGCGAGATGCGGATGAATTTGCGCCCCATCGCGCGCGCAATCGACGCACCAAGCGAGGTCTTGCCGACGCCGGGCGCACCGACGAGGCAGAGGATCGGTGCATTCTGCTCGGGCGCAAGCCGCCGAACGGCGAGGTAGTCGAGGATGCGCTCCTTGATCTTTTCGAGTCCGTAGTGATCGTGCTCCAAGATCTCCGCAGCCTCCGTCATGTCGACGTGCTCCTCGGTCATCTCCGACCACGGCAACTCTACAAGCACATCCAGATAGTTGCGGATAACGCCCACCTCGGCGCTCATCGACGGGCTCATGTCGAGGCGGTGAATCTCGCGCTCGATTGCCTCACGCACAGCATCGGGAAACTCCTTCGACGCAAGTGCCTCGCGATAGCGATCCACCTCAGCCGCTTTGTCCTCATCGTCGCCAAGCTCCTTGCGGATCGCCTTGATCTGCTCACGCAGGTAGAAGTCGCGCTGCACCTTGTCCATCTGCTTGCGCACGCGGCGGTTGATCTCGCTCTCGATGCCCATGATGTCAAGCTCGTGCATGAGTGCCTGATAGAGGCGTTCAAGGCGCGCACGTACGTCAATCGCGGCAAGGATTTCCTGCCGCACATCGTGCTTTAGGCTCAGATGACTTGCAATGATGTCCGCAAGCCGCCCCATATCCTCCATGATGGAAATCGAGACGAGTGCCTCGGGCGGAATCTTGTGCGAGAGCTTCACCCACTCCTCGAACTTGCTCGTGACACCGTGGACGAGAGCCTCCATATCCTTCGTCTGCTCCCCATCCTCCGGCTCGTCGATCACGCGCACGTCTGCCTCTGCATAGGTCTCGCCCTCGCGGATGGCAAGAATCTCGGCGCGCTTCTGCCCATCGACGAGGATGCGCAGGATGCCCTCGGGCATGCGCAGGAACTGTCGGATCTCGGCAACAGCCCCGACCTCATAGAGGTCAGATGCGGTCGGATCATCGCACTCCGGATCGCGCTGCGAGACGACAAGGATGCGGCTGTCGCCCGCAATCGCCGATTCAATCGCTGCGACCGAGCGATCGCGCCCGACATCGAGGTTGACCATCATATGCGGATAGAGGACAAGACCGCGCAGCGGGAGCAGCGGAAGTGTTTCTTTCTCGGACATCGTATTTCCTTCCATCTATATAATGAAAAAAGGAGCGCCGCAGTGCAGGCTCCTTTCGTGTAAAGTCGTGTTAATTGGCGGCTGCCATCTTCGCCGTCCCGGCACCGTCGATCGTCAGGATGGGATCACTGTGGTTGGCAATGACCTCCTTCGTGACCTGACATGCCGTCACGCCCTGGATCGAAGGCACCTCGTACATGACATTGCGCATGATGCCCTCAATGATTGAGCGCAGCCCGCGCGCGCCCGTCTTGTGCGTGAGCGCTTCCTTTGCAATGAGATGCAGCGCATCGTCCTCGAATGTGAGACGCACGCCGTCGAGCTCCAAGAGCTTCTGGAACTGCTTGACGAGCGCATTCTTTGGCTCAGTCAGGATGCGTACAAGCGCGTCTTCGTCGAGCGAGTTCAGCGTCACAACAACGGGCAGACGACCAATGAACTCGGGGATCAGACCGTTCTTCATCAGATCCTCGGGAATGACCTTGCTGAGGGATTCGCCGACGGAGATGCGCTTCTTCGAGCGCACCTCCGCGCCAAAGCCCATCTGCTTCTTGCCGAGACGCGATTCAATGATCTCCTCGATCCCGTCGAATGCGCCCCCGCAGATGAAGAGAATATTCGTCGTATCAATCTGCAGCAGCTCCTGCTGCGGATGCTTGCGCCCGCCCTGCGGCGGCACGGATGCCGTCGTTCCCTCAAGGATCTTGAGCAGCGCCTGCTGGACGCCTTCGCCCGAGACATCACGCGTGATGGAGGGGTTCTCCGACTTGCGCGCAATCTTGTCGATCTCGTCGATGTAGATGATGCCGCGCTGCGCCTTTTCGATGTCGTAGTCTGCCGCCTGAATCAGTTTCAGCAGGATGTTCTCGACATCTTCGCCGACGTAGCCCGCCTCTGTGAGCGAGGTTGCGTCCGCAATTGCGAACGGGACGTTCAGGATGCGCGCGAGTGTCTGGGCGAGCAGGGTCTTGCCGCTGCCCGTGGGGCCGAGCATGAGGATGTTGGACTTGCGCAGTTCGACATCCTCGCTTTTCCCCTGCCCGACATTGATGCGTTTGTAGTGGTTGTAGACCGCAACGGACAGGGACTTCTTCGCCTCGTCCTGCCCGATGACGTATTGATCGAGAATGTGGCGGATTTCCTTCGGTTTCGGAACATCCTTGAGTCCGACCTCAGCGTCTTCGCTGAACTCTTCTGCAATGATCTCATTGCAGAGCTCGATACATTCATCGCAGATATAGACACCGGGACCTGCTACGAGCTTGCGCACCTGCTCCTGCGTCTTGCCACAGAACGAGCATTTGAGCTGCCCCTTGTCTTCCTCTCCAAATTTCATCGCGTCACACCCCCTCAGCCTTTATTCTCTGCGGGTGCCGCCTTCGGACGTGTAACTACCTCGTCAATCAGGCCGTATGCCTTGGCTTCCTCCGCCGACATGAAGTTGTCACGCTCCGTATCGACATTAATCTTCTCCGGATCCTGCCCCGTGTGCCGTGCAAGGATGTTGTTGCCAACCTCACGCAGGCGCAGAATCTCCTTTGCCTGAATCTGAATATCGGTCGACTGTCCCTGCGCTCCGCCGAGCGGCTGATGGATCATGATGCGCGCGTGCGGCAGCGCGTAGCGTTTCCCCGCAGCGCCCGCCGTCAGCAGGATGGAGCCCATGCTCGCCGCCTGTCCAATGCAGATTGTAGAGACATCGGGCTTGATGTACTGCATCGTGTCGTAGATAGCAAGACCTGCCGTCACAACGCCGCCCGGGCTGTTGATGTAGAGGTGGATGTCCTTGTCGGGATCCTCGGACTCGAGGAAGAGCAGCTGCGCCACAACGACGTTTGCCACACTGTCGTCAATCGGTCCACCAAGAAAGATGATGCGTTCCTTGAGTAGCCGGGAGTAAATATCATAGGCTCGCTCTCCGCGGCTCGAGTTCTCCACCACCATTGGTACATAATAACTCATACGTTCCTCCCCACGGGGGATCCCTTATGCCGTGATATTGTCCACGATGAACTGCGCCGTCTTCTTGCGCAGCACGGTCGCAGCAAGGTCACTGACACGCCCCTGCTCCTTGATGATCTTCTGAACCTGCTTGGGCGTTGCACCGTAGGACAGCGCCATCGCATAGACCTCCTGATCGAGATCCCTTCCCTCGACCTGGATCCCCTCAGCCTTTGCGACCTCCTCCAACATGAGGTCCGTGCGGACGTTCTTCTCCGCCGTCTCGCGATACTCGTCGCGGATGCGCGCCATATCGAGGCCCGCGTACTGGAGATACTGCTCGAGGCTCATTCCCTGCTGCTCGAGACGCATCGCCATCTCCTGAATCATCGCTGTGATGCGGTTCTCGACCATGACGGGTGGGATCTCCATCGTGCAGTTGTCCGTCGCCATGTCGATTGCCTTTGTGCGGCGCTCTGTCTCTGCCTGACGCTCTGCGCCCGCCTGGAGGTTCTTGCGGATGTCCTCACGCAGTTCTGCAAGCGTCTCAAACTTGCTCGCCTTCTTCGCGAACTCATCGTTCAGCTCCGGCAGCTCACGCGACTTGATGCTGCGGATTGTGCACTTGAACATCGCAGGCTTGCCCTTGAGGTTCTCTGCGTGATACTCCTCGGGGAATGTGACGTTCACCTCACGCTCCTCGCCAATCTTCGCGCCGATGAGCTGATCCTCAAAGCCCGGGATGAAGCTGCCCGAGCCGATTTGCAACGGGTAGTCCTCGCCCTTGCCGCCCTCGAACGCCTCGCCGTCGACGAAGCCCTCGAAGTCGAGCGTCACAAAGTCATCCTTCTTGACCTCGGCGTCTGCCGGTGCATCCACGAGTGTGCCCTGATGCTGGCGCATGCCCTCGATCTGACGGTCGATGTCCTCGTCGGACACGGTGACTTCCGGCTTCTCCACCGTCAGCCCCTTGTAGTCACCGAGCGTGACCTCGGGACGCTGCGTGAACTTCGCCGTAAAGACGACATTCTTGCCCTCCTCGAGGGTCACGATGTCGATCTCGGGACGCGTCACAGGCTCCATGTCCTGCTCCGTCAGTGCATCCTCAAACGCCTGCTGTGCAACGCCCTCGAATGCCTCCTGCAGGATTGCATCCTTGCCGACAAAATTCTCGACGATCTTGCGCGGTGCCTTGCCCTTGCGGAATCCGGGGATGTTAATGCGCCCCGAGATGCGCTTTGCCGCGCCGTCCGTCGCCTTCTCCAGCTTCGCTTGCTCAACTTCAATCGTCAGAGTGACCTCGCGGTTCTCACCATGCTCTGCCGTAACCTTCATTGTATGAAACAACCTCCTGCTTTTTTCCTATGGAAACGCCGCATTTCTCGGTGCTTCCCGATATGCGGACACGCAAAGAGCGCAACGTCCGCGATTCTATCTGTATGGTATCACAAAAACGCCAAAATGACAAGATAACTTATTTCAATAGCTCCGTCATGCGCGGGAGAGGCTCAGAGAGATCCATATGCCCCGAGAGCGTCTCCACGGGCGCCCCGTCGATGAGGATCTGAACCTTCTGCACCTCGGGGAAATCCGTGAGCGTGTTCACAATCGAGCCGATGAGCATCTCTTCTCCTGTCGAGCCACCGCTGAAGTTCGCCTGCATCTCCTTGGAGAAGTCCACCGCAGCAACGCCGTCCTTCACCGTGACGCTGCGCAGCTTTGCCTTCTTCGGGATGACGTTGGTCTGCCCCTTCTCCTTTGTGCCCGTGAGGAGTGACTTCAGCGCCGCTGTGTACTTGTCATCCTTCTCCGTGTTCACCGTACGGCTGACAGCAACCAGACCCGTCCCGTCACTGCGCGCATAGTAGACGTTCACCTTGACTTCCTTTGGCACCGCTGCCGCAGGTGTCTCCTTATCTTTCGTCTGCTCCGTCTGCGCAGGGCTGTCGTTCTGCGCCTTCTGCTCATCCGCGCATCCCGCCCCGAGGGCGATCAAGGCTGCACAGGCAAGCGAAGCGAGTGTGTATGTCATCGTTTTGCATCGCATCAACATCACTTTTCTTCTCCTCTCTCATTAAAATATCGTGCAATGGCATGAAAGAGCGCCTGCGCCATCTTCTCCTGATAGTTCCCATCCGCGAGCTGTTCCTCCTCATCCGGGTTGGAGAGAAAGCCGAGCTCTACGAGAGATGCTGGAATCTCGGTATGCCGCAGCACGTAGAATTTCGCGTATTTAACGCCGCGGTTGTAGAGTCCGCCCGCCGCCGCAAGCTCCTCGTTGAGCAGCCCCGCGAGACGTTCATCTGCATCCGTCTTCGGATAGTAGTAGGTCTCCATGCCGTGTGCATCGGGATTTGTAAACGAGTTGCAATGCACGGAGAGAAAGAGTTCTGCGGACGGATGCGCGAGACTCACATCTACGCGTGCCTGCAGTTCCCGTGATGCCGAGCTGCCTGCATGGGCAACGTCCACATCCTCCGTGCGCGTCATGATGACCTCGGCTCCTGCACCGCGCAGAAGCTGCTCCGTGCGCAGTGAAACGGCAAGTGTCACATCCTTTTCACGCAGCCCCGAGTAACCGATCGCCCCCGAGTCACTGCCTCCGTGTCCCGGGTCGAGGACGAGGGTATGCCCGTGCAGATCAATTTGCTCCTGCACAATCCCGCCATCGGAAAAGATGTCGATGACGAGATATTCCTTCGTCTTTCCGTGCGCGTCGCCCGGCAGGGTATAGATGCGGTAGGCATCCTCATGGAGGAGGGATACGCCCGCCTTGATGCGAAGGGCGGCATGGCGCTTGCCCTCCGGCGTGACCGAAATCTGCTCCGCAATCGCGCCTGTAGGCGCGTATTCCTGCGGGAATTTCTTATCGAGCTTCACATCCTCAAGCTCGAGGACGAGTTCGTGATCATTATGAGGGCTCGACGAGAGTGCATAGGAGAGATCTGTGCGGTTCACGCCGATCTGAACGCGCATAGCTGCGCGCCCGTCGATCTCCATCTCCTGCGTCTCCATGCTCATGAGACGGTGCATCTTGCCCTTTGCCTCGCCCGTCCCCGTGAAAATGCTGCAAAAACAGACAAAAAGCGCTGCCACTATGAGCAGCGTCCTTACAGGTACATTCCACCGTATCAATGCCAATAACACCTCCAATTCACTCTTTCATCAGTTCCAGCGCCTCAGCCTCAGCCGCCTCCGTGGCGGCCGCATCGCGCTCCATCGCAATCGTCAGATAATCTCCCTCGGAGATGTCCGCAGGAAGAAAATTTTTGGGGAAATTCACTTTTTCCATCGGATCGCCGAGCAGCAGCACGGCGTACTTCCCCTCAAAGCGATCAAGATAGGCGGAAATCATTGTTTCTCCCCCTTTTCCACGGAAATATCATAGGTCTTTCCGTCGCTGCGCACCGTGATCGTCCCATTCTCAGCTGTCACATAGATGGGAATGTCCAGCGCGTGATATTTTTTCATCGTCTCCTTGTGCGGATGCCCGTAGTCGTTGTTCACGCCGCAGGAGATGAGCGCGGCCTCGGGCTTGACGGCGCGCAGAAAGTCCGCCGAGGAGGAGGTCTTGCTGCCGTGATGCCCCGATTTCAGGATCGTGCTCTGCACGGGGCTGCCTGCGGAAAGGATCGCCTGCTCCTCCTTCTTCTCCGCATCGCCCGTCAGCATCATGGAAAAATTGGCGTAGACGAGCCGTCCGACCACGGACTCATTGTTCGGATCGTGCTTGTAGCCCTTGACACTCCCTTCCTTCACGAGCTCCGCTGAGGGTCCTAGCACCTCGAATACGGCACCGCCCCCGAGATCGACGCGGTCACCCGCGACCAGCCCCTTGCGCTCAATATTCTTTTCCTTGAGCTTTTTGACATAGCCGAGGAAGAGCTTCGATGTCGAAGGCATACCGTTGTCATAGACCATGCCGACGGGGTACTCATCAAGCAGGACATCCATGCCGCCGATATGGTCGGCGTGCGGATGCGTCAGGATGATCGTGTCGATCTTCTTCACATCCGCCTTTTTCAGCTCGGCGCGCAGCTTGTCGCGCTCGTCCACATCGCTCGTATCCACGAGGACAGTCTTTTCAGATGTCTGTATGAGGATGGAGTCCCCCTGACCGATGTTCAGCACCTTGACCGTGATCATGCCATCGGAGGCGTGATGCGCAGCCGTGTCGGAGTCGAACGATACCGTGCAGCCGCCAAGAAGCGGCGCACAGAAGAATACGAGTACGGCAAGGGCGGATGTCGCCCACTGTCTGATATTCACGGCAGCTTCTTCCTCCCGAAATTACGAGCGCAGCGCAAGATTGATGAGGAACGCGATGGAGACCAGATACATGATCCAGCTGACCTTCTTATACTGCCCTGCGAAGAGCTTCATGATTGTGTAGCTGATGAAACCGAATGCAAAGCCGTTTGCAATACTCGAGGTGAGTGGCATCATGATGATTGTGAGGAATGCCGGCAGGGCATTCGTAAAGTCGCTGAAATCGATCTTGCCAACCTCGGACATGAGCAGCGCACCGACAAGGATGAGCGCGGGTGCCGTTGCAAAGGCGGGCACGAGTCCGATCAGTGGCGTGAAAAGCAGCGCCGCGAGGAAGAGCACGCCCGCAGCGAGCGCCGTGAGTCCCGTGCGTCCGCCGGCGGCAATACCCGCCGCACTCTCGATGTAGGACGTGACCGTCGAGGTACCAAAGACCGCAGATACCATCGTGCCGACCGCATCCGTCGTCAGCGCCTTGTCGATGTTCTCGATATGACCGTCAGATTTGACCATCTTCGCCTTCGTCGTGAGTCCGATGAGTGTCCCCATATTATCGAAGAGTTCCACAACCGTAAATGTGAAGATAATGGAGACAAGACCGTAGTTCCACGCGCCCGCAAGATCGAGCTGACCGAAGGTCTCCCCCATGTGCGGGAGCGAGGTGCTGATGATATCGCCGATCCCCTGTGGCGCGGGCGTCATGCCGAGCACCATCGCGAGGATCGTGGTGACGAAAATGCCGATCAGGATCGAGCCGTGTACGTCCCGCGCCATCAACGCCGCCGTAAAGAGCAGCCCGAAGAGTGAGAGCAAGGTCGTCGGGGATGTCACATGACCGAGCGAAACGTAGGTCGCCGAGTTCTCGACGATGAGCCCCGTGCCCTTAAGTCCGATGAATGCAATAAATAGTCCGATGCCCACGCTGATTGCAAGTTTCAGATCACGCGGTACGGCGTTGATGATCGCCTGTCGGATACCGCCGACCGTCAGGATGAGGAAGAGCACGCCCGAAAAGAAGACCGCGCCGAGCGCGACCGTCCAGTGCAGCCCGAGAACGCCACAGACATAATAGGCAAAGAACGCGTTGAGTCCCATGCCGGGGGCGAGCGCGACGGGATAGTTCGCGAATACGCCCATCGCTATCGAGGCGAGCGCCGCAATCCAGATCGTCGAAGCGATCGCCGCATCCTTTGGAATCCCCGCATCCGCAAGGATGTTAGGATTGACGAAGAGGATGTACGCCATCGCAATAAAGGTCGTCATGCCCGCGAGCAGCTCCGTGCGTACGGTCGAGCCCTTTTCACGTATCTTAAAGTACCGCTCGATAAAGCACGGCGGCGTCCCTTGCATCTCCATTTGAACATCTCCTTAAAACAAAAAAAGCCCGATAAAGGCTTAGAATAAAAATGGCGGAGTGGGAGAGATTCGAACTCTCGCAGCGGTTACCCACTCTAACGATTTAGCAAACCGTCCTCTTCAGCCTCTTGAGTACCACTCCATATTCACTTCTCGCTTCATCTGCGACATGAGATATATTAACAGAACATATAATTCTTGTCAAGATAAAAATTGTATATCAAAACCTATCAGAGCCTTTGGCTTGAGATATGTATAAAAGTAATAGAAAATATGAAAAATCTATATGATTTTTTCCTTTTTCTTCATTGAATATGCGCATCTCCAAAGATATAATAGATATACAAGAAAGGAATAACTGAATGGAACTAGCACAATTAAAATATTTTCAGGTGATGGCAAACATCCGCCACTTTACACGCGCCGCGCGCATGCTCGATGTGACGCAGCCCGCGCTCAGCAGATCGATGGCAAAGCTCGAAAAGGATCTCGAGGTTCCCCTGTTCAAGCGCAATGAGGGCGAGATCGAACTGACGGCAGAGGGAGAGCGTCTCCTGCGCCGCGTCGATCGTATCCTGCGCGAGGTGGACAGTGCACGCGAGGAAGCTGGCAGTGCAAATGCTGAGGTCTCAAAGGAGTTCCGCCTCTCGTTCATCCACTCGCTCGGCAGCTATGTCCTGCCGCATATCCTGCAGGACTTTCGCGCGCTCTATCCCGACATCCGCATCCAGCTGAACCAGCAGGACTCGGCAACGCTCGCTCAGCAGGTCGCCGCCGGAGAGACGGATCTCTGCCTCTGCTCCACCATCCCGACGACAGAGTACAGCGCATGGGTCTACCTCTGGTCGGAGGAGCTTTTTGTCACCGTTCCGCTCGGGCACCCGTTTGCCGAGCGAAAGAAAATCAATCTGAATGAACTGGTGGACGAGCCTCTGATCGCAATGAAGAGCAGCTACAGCCTACGCATCCTCGTCGACCAATTCTTTGACCTGGCGGGCATTCACCCCGAAATCACGTTCGAGGGGGACGATGTGTCAACGATGTCAGGACTGGTCGCAGCGGGACTTGGCGTAAGCCTCCTGCCAAAACTCGCGGGTGTCGAGCATCCGGAGCTGCGCTACATCCCCGTATCGTTCCCGATCTGCAAGCGTGCCGTCGGTGTCGCATGGAACACGCAGCGACAACTGCCCCCTGCGGCGATCTGCTTCCAACAATTCCTGATCCGTCGGTTTAACGACGAATCAAAGGGCATTTCGGACGAGTAAAGCACATAAAGATAGGGCATCGAATCGCTCCGTTAGAGAATTCGATGCCCTATTTTTATGCATTACGCTGCGATGTCTACGTTCTTTCCGAGATTCTGCACCGGATGGCTGGTTGCATAGGCCTGCTTGACCTGCTGCATAAGCTCGTGCGTCACCTGCCCACCAATCTGCTGTGCCTCGCGGTTCGTCCGCTGGAACTTGCTCGACCCAAGACGCCTCGGATCCATATTCTCCATGGACTGCTGTGCGGCACGGGATGCGCTCTGCGTTCCGTTCTGAACAACTCGATCCTGCGTCTGATGGAACTCTCCCTTGCCCAGCTTCGTGCCCGAGCCGAAGTTGGAGCCACCGATAACGGATGCGACCTCCTGCATCTTCGCATGTGTCACCTGTCCGCCGATGCGTTGCGCCTCACGGTTTGCCCGCTGGAAAAGGCTTGATCCAAAACCACCGCTTCTAATTGCCGGTATTGCCATAATGGGTCCCTCCATTTCATCTCCATCCCATTTTCCCTTGGGATGTTATGACCACATTATAATAGATGAAGATACTTTATGCAAGCGTAAAATACCGCCGAAATCATTCTTCGGCGGTATCTCATTATGATTTGTTTCCTTAGGATCCTGCCTTGAGACGACCGACGCGCACAATCTCGGATACCTGGACCTGATGTGTCTTGCCGTTCACATCGGCAATGACGCTCGGCTGACCGTCGGTGATGCTGACACCGATGATCTTGCCCTCGTAGCTCTGCGTCTTCACCGTTCCATCGCTGTTCTTGAGCGGTTTTTTATCATCGCCCATGACCACGCTGTTCCACTGAACAGGCTGTCCGATCATGGAACTGAGCTGTCCGATGAGAACGGAGGAGTTGATGTTGTCGACGATCTTCGACACATTCTCAAGGCCCTTGGAGACGTTCGTCATCTGCTCGAGCGCGGAGAACTGCGCCAGCTGTGAGAGATACTCACTGTTGTCCTGCGGGTCAAGCGGATCCTGATACTTCATCTGCGTAACGAGCAGTTGCAGGAAAGCATCCTTTCCAAGAGCGTCGTTCTTCTTGTCCTTCGCTTTCGCCTGATTCTGTGCTGCCTCGTAGTCCGACAGCTTCTGCACAACGCCGCCGACGTTGATTGTATTCAGTGGGTTTGAACTTGCCACGATATTTCCTCCTCAACGTTATACGCGATAGTCTACACCATCGGTTCCAACCGAGCCGTCAATGTTTGCCTGTGCCGCGGCGGGCGAAAGCCCCTCGGCCTCATCCAGATAGTCGTCGGCATCGCCGCGCGTGTAAATCTGCGTCTCACCGCGATGACTGCTGCTCTGCTGCCATGCCTCCTGCCCCTGCGGCATCTGACCATCTGCAAGACCGGCATAGACACCGACGCGGTCAACCTTGAGCCCCTGGTTGTTCAGTTCCTGTCGGAGCTGGACGAGGGAGTTCTCAATCACATTGCGCACATGTGCGTTGTCGCTGTGGAACGATGCCTGTACGGCACCATCCGCACCAACCGCCACACGAAGCGTAAGCTCGCCGAGATGTTCGGGGCGCAGACGGATGACCATCTGCGTATCCGTGAGTGTGCGCATAAGTCGCGCCTGCTCCACAATCTGACGTGGAATCTCATAGTCTGGCTGCGGACGCTGTGCCTCTTGTGCGGGTGCAGGAGAGGCAACCTCCTGTATCGGCGTTGTGCCTGTATTCGCCTGCACTGCAATGGGCTGTGCGGGCTGCGGTGCCGTCTCCGTGGTGCGCGTCTGAACCTCAAAGGGCATCGTGGTCGTCATACGGGCAGACTGCTGCTCACCCTGTGCTGACTGCTGCTGTGTACCCTGTTCCGATGCATCACCCTGCGAGGCATCGTGACGCATCGTACGCTGCGCGAGTATGGTGAGCGGATTGACAGTGCCATCCTCTGTCGCGAGATTTTCCCCGACAAGTTCTGTCACCGCGCGGCTCGCAGGCTGTGTCTGCTCAGACTGTGCTCTGAGCATCGGAGCAACAATCGTCTCCGTTGCCGGCTGCAAATTCTCTGCCTGCCCCTCAACAAGGGTGGCGATATTTGCAGCATTGCGCGAAGCATTCGCCTCTGCTGCAAACGTCACTGCTGTCGGGACGGTCTCAGCCGTAAGTACAGGTGCATTCTCGACCGTCGGTGCGGGCTCTGTATTGAGCACGGCTCGCAACTGCGCGGGCAGTACGGTCTCAAGCGCCGCCAGACGCAGAACCTGCTCCGCGTTGGCGTTCTTCCCCGCCTCGCCCCCCTCAACTGCCGCGCCGAGTTCTGCCAGTGCATTCTCCTGCACGAGCGGCTGTCCCTCGAGTGCGCGGAGGAGGTTGCGGCTCTGTGCGGCCTCCGGCATCTGCTGCAGGAGATTCTGTACGGCTGTCTGCAGCTTCGTATCACCGAGCTGCTCCGCCGTCAGTTCATAGCGCTCCAAGATCTCTGTGAGCGCGGCATCAAGCCCCTCGTTCACATCGCTGTCCGCAAGTGGCATATCCGTGTTCACGAGAGCCGCAAGTACCGCTACGGCAGCGGTTGGGATTGCTGCCTCATCTACCGACGCTGTTTTTTCTGTGCCGGGCTCCGCTTGTTTCTGACCGGCGGCTTTCGGCATTTGTGCCGTCACATCCTGTGTGTCCTGCGACGGCGCAACACTTTCCGTCTGCGGCGTTTTCGTCTGTGCCACATCGACGGAAGTCACACGCGTCTCTGATTTCGCCGCCTCTGCATCCATTCCCTTTTGCAGTGCGCCAAACGTATCGCTGAACGAATTCTTCCCTGAGGTTGCCTGCGCACGATTCCCCGCAGATCCGCTGCGCCCCTTTGGCGCACCTGCCCCCGCGGAGATCCCATCAGCCGGTGTTACAGCCATGAGATTGCTTGCATTCATCTACACATCACCTCTTCTATTTTTTTATCGGAAGAAATTCATATTCCCTTAAATATTTTTTGGCATGGCACATTTCAGCGCGTCACCGATGTTCTCCGCACCAAAGAGCTGCATATCCTCGAACTTCCCTTGCAGCTGCCGATAGTTCTTCATCGGCAGGAGTGCCGCGTGAAACCCCAGCCGCCGCGCCTCAGCAACGCGGAGCTCCGCCTGTGAGACGGCGCGCACCTCGCCCGAGAGGCCGACCTCACCGCAGACGACCATATGCGGACGCGGCAGACGGTTCGCAAAGCTCGATGCCATTGCAACGCAGAGTGCGAGATCGGCGGCGGGCTCATCGAGGCGGATGCCGCCCGCGACCTTGACGTAGACATCCGCCGCGCCGATGGGAAGTTTGACGCGCTTTTCGAGCACGGCAAGGAGCAGTTGGATGCGCTTCACGTCGACAGAGTCCGCCGTTCTGCGCGGCGGCTGGTACGGCGTCGGCGCAACAAGTGCCTGCACCTCGACGAGAAGCGGGCGCGTCCCCTCCACCGTTGGCACGATGATCGAGCCGCTCTCCATTGCGCGCTCGGAGAGAAAGAGCTTCGATGCGTCCGGCACATCGACAAGCCCGACGTCGCGCATCTCGAACAGACCAAGCTCGTTCGTGCTGCCGAAGCGATTTTTCACGGCGCGCAGCACGCGATACTCGGCGTTGCGCTCCCCCTCGAAGTAGAGCACGGTGTCCACGATGTGCTCGAGGACGCGCGGCCCTGCGAGGCTGCCCTCCTTCGTCACATGACCAATGACGAAGACCGCAATGCCAGCCGTCTTTGCAACGCGCATGAGCTCCATCGCGCACTCGCGCACCTGAGAGACGCTGCCGGGCGCGCTCTCAATGTCGGGACGGTACATGGTCTGGATGGAATCGATGATAAAGAGTGCGGGCTGCTCGCGCTCCACATGTGCGCAGATCGCATCGAGATTCGTCTCGCTGACGACGAGGAGATCGTCAGCAATCGCCTGCAGACGATCCGCACGCATGCGAATCTGCCGCGCGCTCTCCTCCCCCGTCACATAAAGGACGCGCTGTCCTGCGCGTGCAATGTCTGCCGAAACGCGCAGCGTGAGACTCGACTTGCCGACGCCGGGATCGCCGACGATGAGCACCATCGAGCCGGGGATGACACCACCGCCGAGCACACGGTCAAGTTCCCCCGATCCGGTCGAGAAGCGCGGCAGATCCTCAACGGCAATCTCGCCGATTGCCTGCGGACGCTCCGCATTCCCCGTACCGACGCCCCTGCGCTCCTCTGCGGGCGGCGTGACAATCTCCTCCACAAGAGAGTTCCACGCACCGCAGCCGGGGCATTTCCCCATCCACTTGAGCGTATCATAGCCGCAGTTCTGACAGACATATGCAGTCTTTTTCTTCTTTGCCATAAAACCCGATTCTTTCCAAAGAAAAGGGACTGTTTCATTACAGTCCCTTCCATTTACTTATCAGAGCCCGCAGCACCGCACGGGCGAGCCAGTAGAGCGACCAGCCCAGATTGAGGAGGAAATCCCCCGCGCGCCCTGTGCATGTCGGCGATGCCAAGAAATTGACAGTCCGCTCATACTTCATGATAGGATGCCTGCTTATCGCCCTTGACGCGCTTGTTGCGGCTTGTATCCTTCTTTACGAAGTCAAGCCCGTCACCGGACTTGCGCACGGAGATGATATCCCCCGCCGTGAAGTCACGTGCGAGAATACGCTCGGCAAGCTCGTCCTCGATGTTCTTCTGAATCGCACGGCGCAGCGGACGCGCACCGAATTTGACATCCGTCCCCTTCGAGATGAGCACACGCTTTGCCGACGCGCTGACCTCGATGTTGATCTCCTGCTCGGCAAGGCGTGCCTTGACATCTCGCAGGAGGATGTCCACAATCTTCGTCAGCTCGGGCTCTCCCAGTGCATTGAAGACAATCATATCGTCTATGCGGTTGAGGAATTCCGGACGGAAGATCTTCTTGACCTCCTCCATGACGCGCTTCTTCGCGCGCTCCTCGTCCGTGTCCTTCGCCTGTGCTCCGATGGAGAAGCCAATTGTGCCCGTCGTCGAACGCAGGTGGTTGGCACCTGCATTTGAGGTCATAATGATGATTGTATTGCGAAAATCCGTGACCGTGCCCTGCCCATCCGTGAGACGTCCGTCCTCAAGCACCTGCAGGAGCATGTGGAAGACATCGGGGTGCGCCTTCTCCACCTCGTCAAAGAGGATGATGGAAAACGGCTTCTTGCGCACGGCTTCCGTGAGCTGCCCCCCCTCCTCGTAGCCGACGTAGCCCGGAGGCGCACCGACGAGACGCGCCGTCGTATGCTTCTCCATGTACTCGGACATATCGAAGCGGATAATCGCATCCTCAGAGCCGAATACAGACTCCGCAAGTGCCCGTGCAAGCTCCGTCTTTCCTACGCCCGTCGAGCCGAGGAAAAGGAAGGAGCCGATCGGGCGGCGCGGATCCTTGACACCCGCACGAGCGCGCCGCACCGCCTTCGAGACGGCGCGTACCGCCTCGTCCTGACCGATGACGCGACGCCCGATGTGCTTCTCGAGCGCGAGGAGACGATCGGACTCCTTCGCCGCGATTCGCTGGACGGGAATGCCCGTCCATTGCGCCACAACAGCAGCAATATCGTCCTCTGTTACCACGATCTCCGCCCGCTGATCCTCGCCGCGACGCGACGCCTCAAGCTGGGCGCGCAGTTCCTGCTCGCGGTCGCGCAGTTCGGCTGCCGCCTCATAGTCCTGCCCGCTGATCGCAGCATCCTTCTGCCGGACGATCTCCGTGATCTCCGCGCGCAGACCCGCAAGCTGATCCGTTCCACCCGTGTTCTTCATGCGCACGCGCGACGCCGCCTCGTCGACGAGGTCGATTGCCTTGTCCGGCAGCCAGCGATCCGTGATGTATCGCTTCGAGAGGCGCACAGCCGCGCGCACGGCGTTATCCTCGATGCGCGCACGGTGGAACTCCTCGTATTTGCTGCGCAGACCAAAGAGAATCTGCTCCGCATCCTCCTCGCCCGGCTCCTCCACCATAACGGTCTGGAAGCGGCGTGCGAGAGCGGAGTCCTTCGCAAAATGCTTCTTGTACTCGCTGAGCGTCGTTGCGCCGATGATCTGCATCTCGCCGCGCGCAAGGGCGGGCTTCAGAATATTTGCCGCATCAAGAGAGCCCTCCGCGCCGCCGGCGCGGATGAGCATGTGAATCTCGTCGATGAAGAGGATAATGTTCTTCGCCTTAATGACATCATCCACGACATTCTTGAGCCGCTCCTCGAACTCGCCACGATACTTCGTCCCCGCCACGAGCGCCGTCATCGACAATGTGACGACACGCTTGTCCTCGAGGAGGAATGGCACCTCGCCGTCTGCAATGCGCTGGGCAAGCCCCTCTGCAATCGCGGTCTTTCCGACCCCCGCCTCCCCGAGGAGGATGGGGTTGTTCTTCGTACGGCGTGCGAGGATCTGGATCACGCGGTCGATCTCCGCCGCGCGCCCAATGACGGGATCAATCCCGCCCGTCCGCGCAACGCCGATCAGATCACGCCCGAATTTCTTGAGCGATGCGGGCAGACCTTTCGCGCCTCCTTTGTTCGGTTTTCTGCGCGAAGACTTCTCCTTCGACTCCTCCGCCTCGCTCATGCGTTCAAGCACCTCGCTCTGCAGCTCCTCGATGTCGACGTCCAGCTCCTCGAGCGTATGGACGGCAGTGCCCTCCGCCTCCGTGAGCAAGCTGAGCAGAATGTGCTCCGTCGTCACAAAGGAACGCTCCTCGCGGGCGGTGTCGATTGCGCCCTGCATGACGCGCTGGGCACGGCGCGTGTAGTACGGTACATCCTCGGCCGGGTGCAGGACATCCTGAAACCCGTCCGAATTGCGAATCACCTGCTCCGCACTGTCATAATCCGCGCCGAACTTATCCAGCACCTCCGCTGCAATGGTGTCACGCATGTGCATGATCCCCAGCAGAAGCTGGCCTGTTCCGATGTATCCCTTGCCGCGCCGCTGCGCAATATACTGTGAAAACTCTACGGCTTTAATCGCCGCCTGTGTAAAAAATTGACGGTAGTTCAAGCTGTCCCCCTCCTCATCCCTGCGTTCGATATTTTTGTAAGATCGCGCGCACACGCGAAGCGCGTATGGCGCTGATTTCCCCCGTTGATAGATTTTCGTTTTCTGCCGCATACTTGAGATAACCGTCGCGTGCCGCAACGATGATCTCCGCATAGCAGTCCGGTGTCACCTCTTTGATGATCCCCCGGTCAATGCCGTAGCGCACGCGCGAAACGAGAGCGAAGAGCTCCTGCTCCGTCAGCGAGCGCGCATAGGACAGGATGCCAAAGGCACGCCATATGCCGTCCTCGATCCCGTCCTTACCAAAGTAGGAAAGCGCCTTGCGTGCACGCCGCTCATGTGCGGCGATCTCTCCCGCAGCCGTCTGCAAATTCTCGATCATCTCCGCCTCTGAGTAACCGAGGGTGAGCTGATTGGAAATCTTGTAGAAATGTGCCCCCTCGCCAATCCCCTCGAGCGGGTGCACAGCAAGTCCAAGCTGCGGCGATGTATTGACAATATTCTCGATGTTGCGCGTGTATACCAGCCCCGGCAGATGAAGGATGACCGAGGCGCGCAGCCCCGTCCCAAGGTTCGTCGGATATGCCGTCAGGTAACCCATCGTCTCATCAAAGGCGAGGTCGAGATGCGCCTCGATATAGTCATCTACGCGCGACGCCGTCTCGAATGCCTGCGTAAGCGAAAGCCCCGGCGACATCGACTGAATCCTGAGATGATCGTCCTCATTGACGAGAATGCTGATGCGCGTATCGGCGCTGATATATGCGAGCCGATGCGGCTGCACCTCGGCAAATTTCTCACTGATAAGCCGCTTCTCGATTAGAACCTCACGCTGCAGAGCCGTCAGCTCATCGAGTGCAATGCGGTCAAACGGCTGCCCAAGCTCTGCCCCGAGTCCCGCAAGGACAGGATCAAGTGTCTCTTGAATCTGCGCCAGCTGCGCGAGATTGGCACGCCCCGGGAACGGGAGCGATACGAGATTGCGTGCCAGCCGCACGCGACTCGAGATCACGACATCGCTGTCCGCGCCCTCCGTGCCGAACCACGAGAGCCGACTGCTCCGAAGGAGCTCATCAACTGCCATAGGGCTGCTCCTCCATGCGGCTCTCGAGACTGCGAATCCGATCGCGGTACTCCGCAGCCTTCTCGTACTCCTCGCGCGCCACCGCCTCCTTCAAGCGGGCGCGCAGCTGCTCCGCCTCCTGACGAAGCATGATCGAACTCCCCGAGCGGCGCGGAATCTTGCCGCGGTGGACACTCGCACCGTGAATCCGCCGCAGGAGCGGCGTGAGCTCGTGATGAAACGTCTCGTAACAGATCGAGCAGCCAATCTGCCCCGTCTGCGGAAAATCCTGAAACTGCACGCCGCAGTTCGGACATGTGATATGCGGTGCGTCCTCCTCTGCCGCGGTATCCTGCTGATTGCTGCCGAAGATTCCCTTAAGGAAATCCTCTGCCGAGACATTTTCCTGCTGTGCGCGGAAGATCGACGCTCCATAGCGTGCCGCGCAGCTCATACATATATTTTTTTCACTCCGACCGCCCGGCCCGATCTGCACAATGTGCACAATCGCGTCATTGCGGCCGCATTCCTCACAGATCATAACGATTGCCTTTCCATCCGGCGCCTCTGATGCAGCGTCCTTTTTATCTATATCGAACAGCTATCGGAAATTCTCCAGTGTCAATATCATTGTTTTCAGCATTTGGACACGCTCCTTAGCGGCGAGGGTCTCCGAGTGGAACAGCCCCGTCACCACCTGCATGAGAAGCGCAGCCTCGCGCGTCTCCACCATCCCGTGTTGGGCGAGGTAACGCACCATCGACTGCACCGTCTCCATGTCGGTCTCTTCGTTGATCTTCGACAGCATGTCCTGATAGACGAGATCACGCAGCGGCACTTGAACAATGCGGATGAACCCGCCCAGCCCGCGCCGCGACTCTACTACGAATCCTTTATCCTGCGTAAAACGCGTGGAGAGCACATAGCTGATCTGTGACGGCGCGCATGAAATCTCATCTGCAATCTCCGTCCGCCGTAGCTCCACCTGCCCATCCTGCCGTGTGGCGAGCTGACGGAGAATGTAGGACTCAATCATATCGGCAATGTTGCTCATCATATCACCTTCTCTGTTTCCTTAATTGTGCTTTTCTATATTATATTTGTTTTTTTGACTTTTTGCAAGTAGCAATTATATCAAGGAGAAAATAATTTTTTACGATCTGATGTTTCCCTATATGATGAGCGCGTTTTCGTAGAAATTTTTAGCTGAATGATATGCGCTATACTTGCAGCTTGATAACTTTTAGGGCATAATCATATATCATATAGAAAGAAGGAGAATATGTATGCTTAGGAAAATTGCACTTGCGACGCTTGCCGCCGTTACACTCTCTGCAGCGACACCCGCGCTCGCAACGGACTATCTCGCCAACACGAAGTCGGGCAAGTTCCACTACGCAACCTGCCGAACGATCAAACATCCCGACGCGCCACACTTCGTTCCCTACAGCTCACGCGAGGCGGCTATTGCCGACGGATACGAACCGTGTGGAGTGTGCCACCCGTAAAATGACGCAAACAGCACGATACATTATGGAAAAAAGCCACTGCTATGATTATCGACAAAATGTTTTCCTATCAGTCATTTTTACTGCACCCCAAGAAAAAAGTTACCGACTTAGAAAATATTCCTCCCGGAACTTTCATCAGTATGGACGACGAAGAAGGTATCCGTAAAATTGCAAAATACATCGGTGATGATGAAATCGAGGGGGCAATTATACTGAATTACTACGGCCAGTCCATATTGACGCTAAGGAACTGGGACTATGTGGATATTCTCTGGAACAATCTGGTAAAATCCGTGGATGAAGTTCTCCATGCAGGAAAAGCAACCTGCAGATTCTGGGGATGTCCATGTGAAATATCCATCAAAGAATGTGGTCATAATTTCGTCATCGTACGCACTAATTGGAGTGACAAACGATATACATTGCCGGAAAAAGAGTTTTTCATGACAATCCTCTATGGTGCCACAGACTTTTTCAATCGTCTGAGCTCCCCGCCATGGGAACATAGAACCTACGCCGAAAGAATTGCCTGTTATTACGACATAATGGGGCGCATGAATGAGAAGTTCGGCTTGGCGGAATATCCGTGGGATTCCCTGGATCGTATTTGATGCGACATTTGCTCAAAAAAAGCGCCGTTATGAACGGCGCAGTGAACAAAATATCAGTACCGCCGCAAAAATTCGCGGCCAAAGACGGTAACGGTGTAGTAGAATCCGATGAGGAACGGGAGGTATTCAGCGATGAGGCGCCAGCATACGGCGACGATGCCGACCGTGCCCGCCGGAACGGTGGCGGCAAAGAGGAGGACGAAGCCGCCCTCTGCAATGCCGGAGCCGCCCGGCGTTGGGCTGAAGTAGAGGAGCATATTGAGGAAGATCATGCGCCCCATAACAGTGTACCAGTCGGCATCCGTAACGCCGAGTCCGAGCAGGAGGCACGGCACGACGGCGTAGATACAGAGGAGATTCAGCCCCGACTCTGCAAAGACGACAAGCATCTGACGCGGTGCACCGAGGAGGAGCGAGATTGCGCTCTTGGTGTCGCGGTAGAGTCCGAAGAGCTGATGCCGCTTCTTGTCGCGTAGGCGACGCGCGATCCAGACGACGAGATAGTCGAGGTAGCCACGCCGCGCACCGACGACGATAAGGACGATGCCGACGAATGCGGCAAGCGTGACCGCCATGAGGATATCGTTCGATATCCCCGGCACAATCCCCTCATCGTGCAGGAAGATGAACGGCATACAGAGCGCAAGAAAGAAGATCGAGAGCAGCGTCCGCACAATGACGAGAACAGCAGCCTTACCCGTGGGGACGCCCGCATGGCGCAGGAACATGACCTGTGCGACAGCGCCGCCCGTCGCCCCTGGAGTGAGGAGCGCGAGGAAATAATTGCCGAAGATCACCTGTACCGCTTGGTACAGTGTGATTTTTTCGTTGGAAATCTTCACGAGATGCATGAGGCGGCTGCCGTCGAAGAACATCCCAAGCCCGACGGCGAGGAGCGCCAGCAGCAGCGACCACGGATGAAAACGCGTCAGATTGTGGAGAGTATTGATGTCCACGGTCGTGTAGATGACCGCAGCAGAGATACCAACAACAAGCACCAAAAGAAAGAGGAAGCGCCGCGCAAATTTGCTCATGCTCTACGCTCTCCCCTTTCTCCTACTCGTTCAAATATTCTTCATGCGCCGCAAAGGCATTGTGGCTGTGGATGGACTCCTCATTCTCGCATTCCAGTGAGAAATATGCAAGCCCGGGCAGCTCGCGCAGTGCGAGCACTGTATCGCGCAGGATGTCCTCAACGAATTTCGGATTCTCGTACGCCGCCTCGGTGACATACTTCTCATCCACACGCTTGAGTAGCGGATAGATCGGTGCAGATCCCTGTCGTTCGAGAAGTTCTGCCAGATCCTCGATGTAGATACACGGCACCCTCTCGCGATACCTGAGCCGCACGCGCGCCGTGGATCGCTGATTGTGCGCCCCGTAGGCGGAGATCTCCTTGCTGCACGGGCAGAGCGAGGTGAACGGCATTGCTAGTCCGAGTTCAAACTGCATCGGCTCGCCGCACCGTTTGCGCCCCGTAAAGGAAGCGTCCACATCGAGCAGCGACGGGCGCCCACTGACGGGCGCCTTTTTTTCAAGAAAATAGGTAAAGGCAAGCGATACCTCAGCCGCCTCTGCATGAAGACGATCCAATGCCTCCGTGAGCATGGCGTCCATCTCCTCCTCGGCGAGCGGTTTCTCGCTCCACGGCAGGAGGATCTCGAGGAAGCGGCTCATATGCGTCCCCTTGAATTCCATCGGCAGGGAGACGGTGAACGCGATGCGCGCAAGTACCTGTTGATAGCCGCCCGCCTGCTTCTTGATGAGGAAGGGCAGACGCACTTCCTTGACGCCGACGCGTTGAATCGCAATGCCGCGTTCATCCTCGCGGTTCTGTACATCCAGCATCATCGTACTCCTGCCGCATACGGGATCGGGTCGCGCCGTCCCGCCTCGGCAAAGCCGCGCAGACGCAGGACACAGCTGTCACAGACGCCGCACGCCTCCACACCGCCGCGATAGCAGCTCGTCGTCAGTTCGTACGGTGCGCCGAGCTCAGTACCGAGACGCACGATCTCTCCCTTCGAGAGATGCTGCAGCGGCGTCTCGACGACAATGCGCCGTCCACGCTCGGTGGCGGCTGCCGTCGCCGCATCCGCCGCCGCCTGAAATGCGGCGATGAATTCGGGGCGACAGTCGGGATAGCCTGAGTAGTCCACAGAGTTTACGCCGATGTAGAGATGAGTCGCCCCTACGCGCTCCGCAAAAGCAAGTGCATAGCTCAGAAAGATGAGATTGCGCGCAGGAACATAGGTGACGGGAATCTCCGTGCGGTCTGCATCCCCCGTGGGCACTGCGATGCTGTCGTCCGTCAGCGCAGAGCCGCCGATTGCATTCATATTTGTCTCAATAATGAGATGTTCCGCGACATGATAGTGTGCAGCAATCCGCTTTGCACAGTCCAGTTCGCGGTCATGCCGCTGATGATAGTCGAAGCTGATCGGATAGAGTTCATAGCCCGCTGCGCGCGCAACCGCCATGCAGGTACAGCTGTCGAGCCCGCCCGAGAGCAGGATTACTGCTTTTCCCCCCATATCGTGCCCTCTCATCCGCGCAGCGAGCGAACTGCTACAGCAATGTCCTTTGCACCATAGATATAGGAACCTGCGACGAGCACATTTGCCCCCGCTGAGCGCACAGACTCTGCCGTCTCTGCATTGATGCCGCCGTCCACCTCGATGTCGACATCCAGCTCGTTATCCATGACCGTATGATAGAGCGCGTGAATCTTGCCGAGCGTATTCTCGATGAATTTCTGCCCGCCAAAGCCGGGGTTGACCGTCATGAGGAGCACCATGTCCACATCGTCGATCAGCTCCTCAAGGGTGTAGATCGACGTGCCGGGGTTAAGGGCTATGCCCGCCTTGCAGCCCGCCGCCTTGATCTGCTGAATCACGCGGTGTGCGTGGCGCGTCGCCTCGACGTGGAATGTGATGATGTCTGCGCCCGCCTTTGCAAACGGCTCGATATGGGTCTCGGGATGCTCAACCATGAGATGCACGTCAAAGACCGCCTTGGATACCTTTCGCAGACTCTCAACGACGCAGGAACCGAGGGTGATGTTCGGCACGAACGTCCCGTCCATCACGTCAATGTGGATGTACTCCGCACCTGCCTCCTCCACGCGGCGGACATCCGCCCCGAGATTTGCAAAGTCCGCCGAAAGGATGGACGGTGCGACGATCGTGGGACGCTCGATGTGGATGTGCTCCTCTTCGAGCATTTCTTCTTCGTGATCATGTTCGTGTGCCATTGGATTCTCCTATTTTCTTTTCAATTTTAGTTCATCGAGCAGTGCGATGTAGGCATCATACCGCTCGGGTGAAAGTTCTCCTGTCTCTGCAGCCGCCTTGACGGCGCAGGACGGCTCGTGGCTGTGACTGCACGGTGCGAAGCGGCAGCCCGCATGACGGGCAAACTCGGGAAAGCACGCCACAAGCTCCTCGGGCGCGATCTCCGTCAGCTCCTGCTGTGTAAAGCCCGGCGTATCGACCACATAGCCCCCTGCAAACGGGAGCAGTTCAGCGCGGCGCGTCGTGTGGCGGCCGCGCCCGATCTTCTCGCTGACCACTCCCGTCAGAAGGGCAAGCGATGGGTCGAGCGCATTCAGCAGGGAGGACTTCCCCGCCCCCGAGGGTCCCGCAAACACGGTGATCTCGCCCGCAAGGCGCTCGTGCAGCTCACGCAGTCCCGTCCCCTGCTCAGCCGAGACGCGCAGAACGGGATAGCCCGCTGCCTCGTATGCCGCAAGAACGTCCTCCGGTGTTCCCTGACAGAGATCCATCTTGTTCACACAAAGAGCGATTTTCTTGATGCCCGAGCGTTCTGCGAGCACGAGGAATCGGCTCACAACGAGTGGGTGCGGATCCGGCAATGCCGCCGCGACGGTGACAACGATCTGCGTAAGGTTCGCCACGCGTGGTCTCTGCAAGAGGTTCGTGCGCGCCTCAATACGCTCGATCACGCCCTCATCGGATGATATGCGTTCAAGTGAAACGATGTCACCGGGGACAGGCGTCAGCTCGCTGCGCCCCTTCTTCACCCTGCCGCGCAGCTTGCAGAGGATCATATGATCCTCTGTCGCGACATGGAGTACATTGTTATAGACCTTTAGGATACGTCCCTGCTCCGCCACCATGCACTCCCTACTCCGTTTTTTCCGTCTGGATGCGGCGTCCGGCGGGATCCTTGTCGTTTTTCTTGCTGTCGCCGCCCTTCGCATCTTCCTTGGAACCGGAGGTTTTCTTGCCGCTCGAGACCACGAGACGTACGGTACTGCCGCTGTCCGCCTCACTGCCTGCAGAGGGCGACTGGCTGACGACAGTGCCCGCCGCCTGTGTGCTCGCCTCCTCCGAGATGCTACCAACCTTCAGGCCGCTGCCCTCAATCATCGTGCGCGCACGATCCGAGGGAACGCCCTTCACATCGGGAACGCTGATCTTCTTGACCTTCTGCCCCTTACTGACGGTGATGTCCACGGATTGCCCCTTGCTGATCCGCGTCCCGCTGCGTGGATCCTGCGAGATGACCGTGCCGCTGTCCTCATCGGAGAACGTCTCGTAGGCAGAACCGAGGCGCAGCCCCATCTGCTGGAGTTTGTCGATCGCATCCGACTGTTTCAGTCCGCGCAGGTTCGGCATCTCGAGTTCCTCGCCGCCCTTACTGACATAGATGGTGATCGTACGCTCCTCCTTGACCGTTGCACCTGCCTCGGGGCTCTGCGACACGACGACGCCCACGGGCACGGAGGCATCATAGGTCTCGGCGACCGTGACGCGCAGATGCTGATCCTCGAGAATCTGCCGTGCGAGCGTAAGCTGCTTGCCCGTCACATCGGGCACTGTGATTTCCACAGAGCTCCAGAACTTTCCAAAGCTCAGGAAAAATCCTGTGAAGAAGCCGAGCAGTAGAATGAGGACGAGACCAAATTTGAATTTCTTCGTGCGGAAGAAGGACTTCTCCTCTGTCTCCTCCATTGCCGTCTCTTCCTCCGCCTCCACAACGGCGCTGATCTCCTGTGCCTCCACAGGCGTGAGAACGCGCGTCGCATCGGGATCGAATGCCGGCATTGCCGCCGTGTCGCCGCGCATCATCTGCTCTGTGCGCATGATGTCCTGCACGAGCATACGGCTGTCCGGGCGCAGAGCCGGGTCCTTTGCCATCATACGCGTGACGAGAGCCTCAACCACGGGCGGAATGTTCGGCACGAGGGAGCGCACGGGCTGCGGCTCCTCCTCGAGATGTTTGCGGGCAATGCTTACTGCCGTATTTCCATCGAAAGGAATTCGTCCCGTCAGCATCTCGTAGAGGACGACGCCGAGGGAATAGACATCCGACTTCGGCGTGATGATCGTTCCGCGCGCCTGCTCGGGCGAGAAGTAATGCACCGAGCCCATGATGTTGTCATTGTAGGTCATCGTGGACTCTGTAACCGCGCGCGCGATGCCGAAATCCGCGACCTTGACGTTGCCGTCGGGCATGACAAGGATGTTGTGCGGCTTGATGTCACAGTGCACGAGGTTGTTTGCATGCGCCTGTGCGAGCGCCCCTGCGATCTGACGCGTGATATGCAGCGCCTCGGCGGCGGGCACGGGTCCCTCCTCCTTGATGCGCTCCTTCAGCGTACGCCCCGGAACGTATTCCATGACGATGTAGTGCCGCCCCTCGGCGACACCGACATCGAATACGTTGACGATGTTTGGATGCGTAATGCGCGCTGCCGCCTTTGCCTCGCGCTGAAAACGCGCGATGAACTCCGTGTCATTCTCGTACTGCTGGTGGAGAATCTTGACGGCGACGGTGCGCTCCAAGAGCTGATCCTTTGCCCGATAGACATCTGCCATTCCGCCGCTGCCTACCAGCATTTCCAGCGCGTAGCGTCCATCCAAGACACGCTCGACCATGTTCGTTCCTCCTAACGCCTCTGCCATCACTATCTCAGAAAGGGTGCGTTGAGCGTATTCATCGCTGCCCTTCAAAATACGTTCGTATCACCTGATGTGCAATCCCTGCCGCTGCGCGCCCGCCGAAGCCGCCCTCCTCCACGAGGACGGCAACGACGATCTTTTGACCGCCGCGCTCTGCCGAGCCGATGAACCATGCGTGATCTGTTCCGCTCGCATTCTCTGCCGTGCCGGTCTTGCCCGTGACGCGCACACCGGCGACATCCGCCGCCGTGCCTGTACCTGCGGCAACGACATCCGCCATATAGCCGTCGATGACAGCCGCTCGTTCCGCCGCCGTCGCTGTCCGCCATACCTGTGGACGCGCCTCATAGAGAGGTGTCCCGTCCGCTGTCAGAACCTGCCCGACCAGATACGGCTGCATCATGCGCCCGCCATTTGCAAAGGCATCCGCAACGAGCGCCATCTGCAAGGGCGTGACGAGCAGCGCCCCCTGCCCGATGCCGAGCTGCGCGATCTCCCCGTCACCGAGTGATTTTAGATCAGGGACATGCGCCTTTGCCATCGGAATCTCGGTATCCGTCAGCTCCGCACCGATTCCGAAGCGATCAAACGCCGATGAAAGACCGCTGCTACCAAGGCGCAGGGCGAGCGTCGCAAAGGTGACGTTGCAGGATTCGCGCAGCGCATCTGCAAGTCGGAGCTTTCCGTGCACCTCGCCATGCGGCTCATGAAGTACGTAATCCGAACCGATCGCAAGTTCCCCCGTACAGGTGAACACCTCGTCGGAATTCGTCACACCCGCCGTGAGCGCAGCGTCGGCAATGAGCGTCTTGAATGTCGAGCCGGGGGGGTAGAGCCCCTGCGCCGCGCGGTTCAGCAGAGGGCTGTCCGCGCGTGCCGTGAGTTCATCCCAGTTCGCCGCCGCAGAGGCGGGATCATAGGAAGGAGAGCTCACCATGGCACGGATTGCCCCCGTCTCTGCATCCATGACGACGACCGCACCGCGTCGCCCGTCAAGAGCGTTCCATGCGGTCTCCGAGAGCTGCGCATCGACGGTCAGGCGGACATCATAGCCCGCATCTGCACGCAGAAGCGTACGCAAAGGTCCCATATGCGCGACATCCAAGGTCACGCCGCTGAGTTCCTGCCCTGCCGTCTGCTCCACGCCCGTTGCGCCGTAGCGCTCCGTCTGATAGCCTGTCACAGGCGCGAGGATTCTGCCGTAGGGATAGGAGCGCATACCGTCCGCCGCACTCTCCGCGAGCACGTTCCCCGCACGATCCACAATGCGCCCGCGCCGAATGCCCTGCTCCATCAGCGCAGAGCGCGTATTGAGCGGATGGACGGCGAGCATATCCCCATCCCAAACACTCAGCTTTGCGAGATAGAGAATTTGAACACCGAGCAGGGCGAGCAGGAATGCCGCCGCGACTGCCATATGCTTTCGGAGTTTCCGATCAGCCATCCGCCGCCCCCCTCCTCTCGCCCGAGAGCGCCGTCAATATGCCGACAAGAATGAAGCTCGCCGACATTGAGCTGCCGCCATAGCTGACAAACGGCAGCGTGATACCCGTGAGCGGCAGGAGTTTCGTCACACCTGCCGTGATGATGAACGCCTGTAGCAGGAGACTTGCGGCACAGCCCGCCGCGAGCAGCGACTCCTCCGCACGCGGCACGCCCATCGCGATGCGGCTGCCCCGCCAGAAGAGAAGAGCGTAGCACATGAGAACGAAGACGGCTCCGATCAGCCCGAACTCCTCGGCAATCGCCCCAAAGATAAAGTCCGTGTGCACCTCGGGGATGAGCATCGGATGCCCCTCTGCAAAGCCCGTCCCCCAGATGCCGCCCGTACCGATGGCAAAGAGCGACTGCACGACCTGATAGGACATACCGTTCGGATCTGCCCACGGATGCAGCCAGATGTCGAAGCGCACGCGGACGTGCCCGAAGAGCGCGTAGCTGAGTGCCGCCGCCACGAGGATGAACAGCCCCGCGAGGAACACGTAGGACTTACGCCCCGTCCCCATATAGGTCATAAGCACCGCCATCCCGAAGAAGAGCAGTGCCGCGCCGAGATCGCGCGCGATGACGAACATGAGGACGGCAAGCCCCCAGAGTACGACGAGCGGCGCGATGAATCGCACGGGCGGCAGATGGAGAAAAAGGAAGCGCCGCGCGGGCAGGGTCAGCACTGCGCGATGGTCGGCGAGATACGCTGCAAGAAAGAAGATGAGCAGGATCTTACCGAACTCCGAGGGCTGCACGGAAAAGCCGCCAAACGCGAGCCAATTCGTATTGCCGCCGATGCTCACGCCGAACAGCAGCGGGAGGAGCAGGATGATCGTCGTCGCAATCCCCAATACATAGGGATAGGCGAGGAAATTCCTCAGACGCTCCCACAGAACAACCGTCAGCGCCCAGAAGGCGATGCCGACGCACGCCCATCGAAGCTGTGCCGTGAACAGTTCGGGCTTCAGCCGTGCAATCTCCGCAAGGCCGACGGCGAGAAGCAGATAGGCGAGCGAAAGAGGAACGCTGTCCAATCTGCGCTGCGCCGCAAGTACATAGCTTGCGACGCCCGCGCAGATGAGGAGTGCGAGCCACGGCAGATATGCGAGCTGCGTGTGCCAGTCAAATACCCATCCCGCCTGCCCTGCCCCCTGTTTCAGAAACAGAACGCCGAGCGCGCAGAGGAGCAGCCCCACAGGCGCGAATTTCAGACCCGCTGTCATGGCATTTCGTAGGCAAGGGCAATCGCCGTGATATTGTCGCTGCCGCCCCCTGCGAGCGCCTGCTCCACCATGCGCTCCGCTACATTTGCAAAATCTCCACCGAGCAAGGCGGCAAGCACGGCATCGTCCACCATATTTGTCAGACCGTCCGTCGCGAGGAGCAGACGGTCGCCCGCCTCAAGCGGGAAGGAATCCCCGTCCACGTGCAGCCGCTCCTCGATGCCGACGGCACGCAGGAGAACATTCTTGCGCGGATGGTGCTGCGCCTCCGCCTCGCTGAGTTCACCGCGCGCGACGAGTTCCTCCACATAGGAGTGGTCGCGCGAGACCTGACGGAATACGCCGCGCCGCAGGAGATAGAGACGGCTGTCTCCGACGTGCGCGTAGTACGCCATCCCTGCAGCTTCATCCACATGGAGGACGGTCGCCGTCGACCCCATCCCCTCGTAGGAGGCGTTCCCCGCCGAGGCATCCAGCACCTGCTGATTGGCGCGCAGGACGGCGCTTTTCAACGTCGCCGTATCCATCGCCGCCCCCTCGTTTGCCATATCGTGGACGGCGGCGACCACCATGCGGCTCGCGACCTCGCCCGCCGCATGACCACCCAGCCCGTCGGCAACGACATAGACCGCAGGAGCAAATACGCCGTAGCTGTCCTCATTCGATGTCCGCACGCGTCCGATGTCCGACGCACTCGAAACCTCTATCATGTGCTTACCTCTCAAAACGCAGGGCAACGGCGCCGATGCGAAGGACATCGCCCGCGCGCAGATACGCCCGCCCCGTCAGCAGCCCATCGTTCAGATAGGTGTGATTGCGGCTGCCCAAATCCTCTGCGATATACGAATTCTCTCTCTGATAGACACATACATGATGATGGGATACAAAATTATCCGCAAGTACAATATCGTTGTCGGGGCTGCGCCCGATTGTGAGCTCATGTCCCACGGGAAAGCGCCGCCCCGCGAGCCCCTCGCCCGCGATGACGAGGAAGGACGCTGCGCCCTGCTGCGCCTCGGGCAGACGCGCCGTCTCTTTGATATCTCTGTGCAGCGTACGGAACATACTGCGCCCGAGGCGCAGTACGGCGTACGCAAGCCAGAGGAGCGCGCCGTATTCGAGCAGAACGCGCAGCGCCTTCAATGCGAGCGCCGGCATCACAGTACACCGTAGCGCAGTGCCGTCGTGCCGAGGCGGATCTCATCGCCGTCGCGCAGCCGCTGCGCCGTGATGCGCGTGCCGTTGACGAAAGTGCCGTTGCGGCTCTCGGCATCATACAGCACATGACGGTGCTGCTCATACGCAATCCACGCGTGTACGCGCGAGACATTCGAATCCGTCAGGATGAACTCATTGCGCGCCATACGCCCCATATAGATCTTGCGCTCTCCCAGACGCACGGATATGCCCTCGTCCGCGCCGCCAAGCACCGTAAGCGTCGCAATCTCATGTTCGGGCGGAAGGTTCAGACAACGCGCCTCTATGATGGAGGGGCGCTCGAGCACGATGGTCTGCGCCATCGTATCGTGAGAAACTGTACCCTCCTCTACGGGCACACAGTCGTGCTGCACACGCGCCGCGAGATGATAGGAGCCTGCGCGCAGCTCCTCATCGAGCGCAAAGCAGATGCCGAGTTTCCCATCCATCACAAGATCCGCGCGAATGATATATTTCTTGAGTGCCACAGCAAGTTCATCCGCCACGCGGTGTGAGCAGAGGCGCTGATAGTCCTCCGTGCCGAGCGAAATGACGTAAGCGTTGGCGAGACGTCCGCCCGCGCCCTGCTTCTTTGCTTCCTTTTCGAGCCCCTTGATAAGCTCGACAGGCTCGAGGTGACTGCTGAACTTGCGATTGAAAAAGCCCTCGATATGCTCTCCCAGAAAAGATTCCACGCGATCAATCATCGTGCAATACTCTCCTTTGGTAACGAAATAAATACAGAATAAACTGCTTAACTGTTATATCATACCACAAAAATATGGAAATTTATAGTCCAGCTTCCATCAGGCGGTTGCGCAGCTGTCCGCACGCCGCCTGAATATCAATTCCCATCTCACGCCGCAGGGTCACGGCAATGCGCCGATCCTCGAGCGTCTTTTGAAAACGGCGGATGGCAGCCTTGTCCGGGCGGAAGAGATTCCGCTCGGCGACGGGGTTGATGGGGATGAGGTTCACACTCGCAAGCTGTCCGCGCAGGAGCTTTGCGAGCTGCTCCGCTTCGCGTGCGGAGTCGTTCAGATCGCGGATGAGAATATACTCGTAGGTGACGCGCCGCTTCGTCCGCTCCGCATAGGCACGCGCCGCGCGCAGCACATCCGAGAGCGGGTAAATGCGGTTGACGGGCATGATCTTCGAACGCAGTTCCTCTGTCGGCGCGTGCAGCGAGATCGAGAGTGAGATTGGAATCCCCTCCTTCGCCAACCGCTCAATGCCGGGTACAATGCCCGAAGTCGAGAGCGTCACGCCGCGATAGCCGAGGCCGATTGTGTACTCCTCGTGCAGCAGGCGCAGCGCCGCAATCACATTGTCATAGTTCTCGAGCGGCTCGCCCGAGCCCATGACGACGATCGTATCGACGCGAGCCCCCTCCTGTCGCAGGAAATCCGCCATGCCGATCACCTGCGCCGCAATCTCCCCCGCTGTCAGATTGCGCTGCAGGCCATGCAGTGTCGAGGCGCAGAACGCACAGCCCATGCGGCAGCCCGCCTGTGTCGAGACACAGACGCTGTTGCCGTACGGATGACACATCAGCACCGTCTCTGCCGTCTGCCCGTCCGTGAATTCATAGAGCAGCTTGATCGTCGCCCCGTCCGCAGAATGCAGACGCGAGACGACCTTCGGACGCTCGATAGAGAAATGCGCGGCAAGCTGCGTACGCAGCGCCTTCGACAGATTGTCCATCGCATCAAAAGAAGCCGCACCGCGCTGATACATCCATCGGACGATCTGATCCGCGCGGAAGCGGGGAATATCATATTCTTTGAGCGCATCAGCAAGCGCCTCTTTTGTCAGACCGAAGATGTTTTTCATGTCCGCCTCATGCGCGCGATAAAGAAGCCGTCCGGTCCATCCGTCTCCGGCATGATCTGAACCATCGGCTCCGCAGTCTTTTGCTCAGGCAGGAATGCGCCCGTCTGCTCGAGAGTAAAATGGGGATGCGCGCGCAGGAAGTCCTGCACAACGGCGGCATTCTCGCATTCCTCCATTGTGCACGTGCTGTAGACCAGCACGCCGCCCGACTTCACCGCCCGTGCCGCACTTGCAAGAATGGCACGCTGGATGGGCGGCAGGGTCTTTCTGTCCGACGCGCTCTTCTTCCAGCGTGCATCGGACTTTCGCCTGAGCACGCCGAGCCCCGAGCATGGTGCGTCGACGAGCACGCGATCCGCCATGGCCTCGTATGCTGCGCCAATTTCCCGCGCATCGCGCATCTCAGCCTCGATGATGGAGATGCCGAGCCGCCGTGCGTTCTGCTCAATGCGTCGAATCTTCTCCTCGTAGATGTCAAACGCCAGAATGCGCCCGCGATTCTCCATGCGCTGAGCGATATGCGTCGTCTTCCCGCCCGGCGCGGCACAGGTATCGATCACCGTCATGCCCGGCTCTGCCCCAAGTACATGTGCGACAAGCATCGAACTCTCATCCTGCACCTGTGCGAGTCCCGCGCGCAGCGGCGGCAGATCATCGAGCGCCCCATGCGCATGCAGGACAATGCCGTCCGGCACCCAGCGAGAGGCGCGTGCCTCTGCCCCAGCAACTGCAAATTGCTCCATCAGCGCGGAGCGGTTCGTACGCAGCGTATTCACGCGCACGGAGAGCGGCGCGCTCGTATTATTGCAGAGACAGAGCGCCTCCGTACGTTCGTAGCCGTAGGCGCGCATCCAACGCTCGACCATCCACGCAGGATGCCAAGACCTGAGCGCAAGTGCGCGCGCATCCCGTCCCGTAGGCAGAACCGCACGCTCTGGCGCGCGCAGTGCCGCGCGCAGAACACCGTTGACGAACGAATCCGCACCCCTGCGCCCATGTTTTTTTGCCAATTCCACCGCAGTATTGCACGCGGCAGACGGCGGCACGCGATCCATGACGAAGATCTGATAGAAGCCAAGCCGCAGGAGTTCGCGGATGGCGGGCTGAACCTTGCGGATGTCGGCGACGTACTGCCCGATCATATAGTCGAGCGATTCCCCCGCCTTCGTGACACCGTAGACAAGCTCCGTCAGAAAACGGCGGTCGCGCTCCGCGAGCACTGTATCGCGCAGCGTCTGTGCGAGCGCAACATTGGCATATGCGCCCTCCGTATGCACTCTTTGCAGCACCTGCATCGCCAGCTCACGCACGCGGTCGATTTTGTCCTCACGATACCTCTGCATTATGCGCCTTTCTCTGTGACCTGATCCACGGGTTCGATGATCTCCTCAAGCTGGCGGCGCACCTCAGCCATATCCACACTCGTGTTGTAGCACGGACCGTTCGGACGGATGTTCAGCACGCCGACAGCCGGCAGGGGAAATACATCCTGAATGCCGCTCATCAAATCGCGCTCACACGCGATTGCAAGCACCGCCTTCGGACGCATATTGTAGATGATCTGACGCGCGAGTGTTCCGCCCGTCGCAACGAAGAAATGGAAGCCCATCTCCTCCGCGAGTGCCACGAGGTCGCCGATGTTGCAGCCACCGCATCGCTTGCAGTTGTTCGGGTCACGCGTCACCTTATGCGGGCAGCTCGCAAGCTGCAGACAGTGCGGCGTTACGACGAGCAGACGGTTTGCGGGCACGCGGATGTGCATGCGGTGAAAGAGCAGATTGCTGACCGCGATGAACGACCCCTCGAGCCTGCGCCGCTTGACGCCAAATACCGCGCCGAGGCGCACTGCCGCAGGAAAGAGCAGATTGATCAGCTCGTACGTCTGCCGCTTCATCCACGGCAGATACGGCAGCCCCGCGATGGCAAGCACCATATTGAAAATCCCGAAGAAGGACAGCAGGACGGCAAGCGTCAGCGCCCCCCCGATAATCCACGGCAGTGCCGGCTGAATGCGCTCAAGCCCCGGTACACCGATGTACCATATACCAAAAAGAAGCGCCGCTGCGAGCACGGTCACGAGAAGCAGCATCCCGATAAAGAGGCGTTTTTTCGGGCGCGACGGGAGAGCGATGGTCTTTTTCTCACCAGCCTTCTTGCCATTCACCGTCAGCGTCTCGCCGCTCATGGCGAAAACCTCGCGCCGACGGTCAGCGCACAGCCATTCAAAAAGGCGTTTGCCGCCATCATCTTCTTCCCGGGCGCTTGAATCTCCGTGATTTCCACGTCCTCATCACCCGCCGCAACGACGAGTCCCGCCTTGGCATCGGCAGCGATGATCGTGCCTACCTCTGCGCTTGCCACGCGCCCTGTGGAGCGCAATGCCCCAACCTTGTAGGTATCTCCTGCAAGCGCAGTCTGCGCGTAGGGTGTCGGATTCAGCCCGCGCACGAGGGCGTCCAGAGCCCGCGCAGATTTCGACCAGTCGATGACAGCTGTCTCGCGCGTGATGCGCGCCGCATACGAGGATTCCCCCGTCTGCGGCGTGCGCACAAGCGTCCCTGCCGCGAGCTGCTCCAACGTCTCGACGAGGAGACTTGCCCCCGTCTCCATCAGCGCATCATGAAGCGAGCCATACGTCGTATCCGCATGGATGGGCACCTCACGGCGGAGGAGCATATCGCCCGTATCGAGACCCGCGTCCATCTGCATCGTCGTGATGCCCGTCACCCGCTCACCTGCCATGATGGCGTGCTGAATCGGCGCCGCCCCGCGCAGCTTCGGCAGGAGGGAAGCATGCACGTTGATGCAGCCGTGTACGGGTACATCGAGCACCTCCTGAGAGAGGATCTGACCGAACGCCACGACGACAGCAAGGTCGGGCGCAAACGCGCGCAGCTGCGCGACAAAGTCCGCATCGCGCGCACGCACGGGCTGCATGACGGGGATATCATGCGCGAGCGCCCACGCCTTGACGGGCGACGGGCTGAGCTTCTTTCCACGCCCGCGCGGACGGTCGGGCTGCGTAACAACCGCGACCACCTCGGCGAGATCGCTGCGCGCGGCAATCGACGCAAGCGTCGGCACGGCGAAGTCCGGCGTCCCCATAAAGACGACACGCATTCTCGTCACTCCTTTTTCTCCTCCTTGCGCAGACTCACGGCAATGTCGATGAAGAGTCTGCCGTCGAGATGGTCGCACTCGTGCTGAATGCAGCGCGCGAGTAGCCCCTCCGCCGTCAGGCTGCGCCTGCGGCTGCGCCGATCCGTATACTCCACCGTCACGCGCTCCGCACGCTCCACATCGCCGTAGACCTCCGGCACGGAGAGGCAGCCCTCGGAGTCCGTGACAGAGCCTTCGCGCATCGTGATGACAGGATTGATGAGTTCGAGCAGCCCATTCTCATCCTGCACGTCGATCACCACGATCCGCAGCGACTTCCCGATCTGCGGTGCAGCAAGCCCCACACCGTCTGCGGAGTACATCGTCTCCGCCATATCGTCGAGCAGCTTGCGATGCCACTTTGTGAGGCGGTCGACCGGCGCTGCCACTTGTTTCAGAACGGGATCACCCGCTTTTTTGATGTCCAGTATCGCCATAGTTTTTCCCTTACTTTACATTATATGTGCAGATTGTAGATCCGCACGGCATTATCATAGAACACCGCGTCCCAATGCTCCTCGGGTATGAGCAGCTTCGTGAACGCAATGTAGTCGTCCAGATTTGCAAGCGGCCAATCCGTCCCGAACATCAGGCGGTCATAGGCATTCAAATATGCAAGCCAGCCATGCAGCTGCTCGATGTAGAACTTCTTGTGCTCACAGAATAGCGCAAAATCCTGAATTTTTCCCGCAAGCATCCCCGAGAGGTCGGCGCTCACATTCGGATTCTTCTCCATCACGGCAACTGCGTCCGTGAAATACGGCTCGCCGAAATGACACATGACGAAATGCACATCGCGGAACTTCGTCGCCGCCTCGTCCATCACATTCGGATGCGCATATTTCAGCAGCGCCTTCTCCGTCGCCGTCAGTCCCGTGTGCACCGCAACAGGCTTTTGATACCGCGCGGCAAGTTCATAGACGGGCGCAAGCATATCGTCGTAGATATAGAAATAATGATAGCCCGGATAGAGCTTGATGCCGACGCATCGCTCATTTTTTAGATGCTGTTCGAGCGCGGGCAGAAGCGTTTCGATGCGCCCCTCCACGATCTCCGTTACACCGTCGCCCCCGATTCCAACGCAGTAATGAAAGATATCGGGATAGTTCGGACTCGTCTCCTCCACAGGCAGATTGCCCATCACGATGCCGTGGACAATGTTCGACGCACGAAAGTCGCGGCGCAAAGCCTCCTCCGTATTCTCGTGCCCCGCCGCCCGCGCAACGGTATCAAAATACTCCCCTCTGCCAAAGTGCAGATGAGCATCAATGATCTTCATATATATTCTCTTTCTAAAAATAACTAAGTATCACTATCCGTTTAGTTTACCATATCCGTCAATAGTTTTTCTGTAACCGAAGAAACAAATAAATGCAGATTCTAAGCTTCCTTTTTCACGATTCGAGCCAAAATGTACAAAAGAATGCACATCGACTGTGCTATACTGATGATCAAGGAGGTGCAGAAGGATGTATGCAAGCGGGAGCAAAAAGATGCTCAACATGATGATTCTGGAGATTCTTCGAACGCATACAGATGAGGAACATCGTCTGACACAGCAGGAAATCATCCGTCTGATGAAGCTGATGTACGGCGTCACCTGTGACCGCCGCTCGGTGCGCAGCAACATTGAGGCATTGCAGGAAATGGGCTATGAGATTGAGGTACGCCCAGGATACGCACTCATTGATCGGACATTCGACAATGCAGAGCTGCGGATGCTGATCGACAGCGTACTCTTTTCACACGAACTGTCTGCAGTGCAGGCAAATCGCCTGATCGAAAAGCTGAAATCGCTTGGCAGTCGTTATTTTCAGCCAAAGGTATCCCATGTGGCTCATCTCTCAAAGCTCCACCACGCGGAGAATGCACAGGTAATGCACACTCTGGACGTGCTGAACGATGCCATAGAGGCGAAGCACAAGGTGCAGTTCACCTACAATAGCTGTGGTACAGATTTTCGACTGCATCCGCGGCGGACTGCGCCATACGTGGTAAATCCCTATCAGATGGCTGCACAGAACGGTCGCTATTACCTCATCGGCAACTATGATGCATATGACAACGTCTCGCATTACCGCATTGACCGCATTACAGACATCAAGATGCTGGATGAACCTGCAAAGCCAAAGAGCGCAATCCGCGATTTCGCACAGAGATTCAGTCTGCCGCGCCACATGGCGGAACACATCTATATGTTCAGTGGAGAGAGTGTCACCGTTCAGCTTCGAACATACACCTATATGATGGATGCGCTTACGGGCTGGTTCGGCAGGAATTTCCGCCTCAAATTGGAAGACGAGGAGCGCATGCTCGTAACCCTCCGCTGCAACGAAGAGGCGATGAAGTATTGGGCGCTGCAGTTCGGCATATATGTCGAGATCATCTCACCCGAGCGTCTGCGCACAGCAGTAAAGGATGCGCTGCGGCGCATGTGTGAGATCTATGGGCTGGAAGCCCCTCCTTGTTCCCTGAAAACTAAATCAAATTGATCTCTGCATGCATATGAAAATAATTGAGATAATGGAATGATAGATCAAAGGAGTGAGAACAATGCTGTTTTACGAATTTCAGATCAGCTGCAGCCCTGCGGAGGAGCTTCCGTCCGGATACGGTGAAGAGCGCAGAAAGCGCGAGGAACGACTCTCCGAACTGAACGAACTGCTCTATGCACAGCACACCGACGGAAAGAATTTTTTTGTCATTGACCGTCCCCTTTCGGACGGCTTCCACATGTGTGGGGCTGTGAAACAGACGAAACCTATGACTGCAGGACTGCTTGGAAAGCTGCTTGCACCGATGCTGTCCGAAGCATGCGGCATAAAAAAAGTTTCCGTAAATTCTCTGCGTGAGATCACACGCGAACAATTCGCCCATTACATCGAAATTTGTGATAAAAAAAGTTACCTGAATTGCTGTAACCCCCTGTATGATCTACAGCTGAATTATGCAGATAATCGCTACTTTCGGCTTGCGGAGGAGATGGGCACTATGCGCCCGCAGCTCTCACGCGCAAAGGCATACCGCGAGGCAGACGGGCTGATGGCAGACAGCAGCTTCCTGGATGAGCTGGCGCGAATTTACTCTGACAAGAATGAGCGGAAGATTTTTTACGGGCATCCTGTACATTATCACATCACAGCAGGAAATTCAGACGCTGCAATGACAATGACGCGCCTGCTAGTACGTGCTCTCTACGCCAACAAGCGCCTTGCAGGGCAGCGCATCAACAGGGTTTACAACATACAGGAAGAATGCTATGACGAATCTGACCTGGATCATCTCCTGCGTCATGCGGAGGGCGGAACCGTTGTCCTCGAGATGTGCAGCTGCGCCGAGGAGGAAAGATATGCGGGCAGCTACGAACGGGTAAATGAGTACTTGGCTGCCATGATTCGTAAGTATCAGCGCAATACGCTCTTTATTCTGGTCGACTTCCACATGCAGAGGGGTGGGCTGAAAAATCTGTTGACCACACTGCGTGAGGATATTTCCTTTGTGCACATCGAGGAGGGTGCAGGCAGCCGTGCACAGGCAGCTGCATATCTGCAGAGCCTTGATGCACAGTCATCAATGCCCCACTACACCGAGCACGAACTGGAGCAGGCTCTCGGTGATCGGCGTACCTTCCGCGCATCGGACATTCACCAAATTCACGAAAAGCTCTACCGGGACGCACTGAAGAACAAGTCCTACCGTGCATATCAGGACGTGGACTTCCATCCCGAAACAACAGTGCAGAAGCCGACTGAAGATGCCGCTGCAGTACTGCGGGACATGGTCGGGCTGAAGCAGCAGAAGGAAATCCTGGAACAGATTGTCGCTGCATTCGCCATTCGGAAGATGCGGGCGGAGATGGGCACAGAAACGAAACGCCCGTCCATGCACATGTGCTTCACAGGCAATCCGGGCACTGCAAAGACAACGGTTGCACGCCTGCTCGCCGACATCCTGAGCAAGGAGAACATCCTTCCCACAGGACGGTTCATCGAGTGCGGGCGCTCTGACCTCGTCGCCAAATACGTCGGGTGGACAGCGGTGTGCGTCAAAGAAAAATTCCGTGCAGCACGCGGCGGAATCCTCTTCATTGACGAGGCATATGCTCTCCTCGATGACCGCTCCGGCAGCTACGGAGATGAGGCAATCAGCACCATTGTGCAGGAAATGGAAAATCATCGGGAGGACGTGATCGTCATCTTCGCGGGATATCCGAAAAAAATGCAGGACTTTTTAGACGCCAACGAGGGGCTGCGAAGCCGCATCGCATTCCACGTGAGTTTCCCTGACTACACAGCGGACGAGCTTGCAGAGATCCTGAGCCTGATCGCACGCCAGCAGGGATACACGCTCACAGAGGAGATCGTAACTCATTGCCGCACGCAATTTTCTTCCATGTGCAGGCAGGAGGACTTCGGCAACGGACGTTTCGTACGAAATGTCTTTGAGCAGGCGCTCATGAAGCAGTCGCAAAGGCTCTGGATGCTTCGTGAACAGACCCCCCTGACGGAAGACAGCCTGCGGCAGCTCACCGCCGCCGACTTCAATGTCGCTGCCCTGCAGCCTGCCGAACGCAGACAGACCTCGATGGGATTTTCTGTTTCACACGGATGAAAGTATGGCACTCAATAATTCGGAGGTAAAAAAATGACAGCAAGTAAAAGCAATTTGACGCCGGGAAGTGCCGAAAAAGGGAGTCGTCTGTGGATGCAGAGGTTAGTCGATGCACCGCGTTTCCCATTGTTAGCACAGGAATGTACCGCGCAGATCGGGGAGGAGGTGGAGTGGATTGCCCCCCTCCCCAAAAATAATTTCAAGGAATATAAGTTGAATCAAAATGAAGCGATGTCGAGCCTCTTTCCCGGTGCGGACAAGATGAATATCTTCGATTTTTGGCCAAAGAATCAACCGCAATGGGACGGCATAGCCATCGGCCGAAACAGCGGCACACTCTATCTGGTGGAGGCAAAATCCTATCGGCAGGAGGCCGAAGGACAGAAGTCGAAGGCAAAAGACCCAAAGAGCATAAATCAGATCAATGAAACTCTGAAGAAAAATCACGCAGTGCATTTCCCGCAAGGAAATTTTACGCTTTGGACGGAGGGGCATTATCAACTCGCGAACCGCTTGACATTTCTCTATGAAATCCAAGCACGCTGCGTACCACAGTTCTTCCCCTCCGTGCGACTCATTCTGCTGAACTTTGTCGGCGACCCAACAATGAAGAAGACCACGCGAGAGGAGTGGGAATCGTATTACAGCAATGTATTTGAGGAAATGCTCGGTACGGCGCAGACGCCTCAGGGAGTTCTGTTGCTGCATCTCGATGTGGAGCTCTGTCACAGGTATCAGGCTCTGAAGAACATGGTGAGAAACCGCAGCACGGCATTTGCCGCACTGATGCACTTCATCGAGCAGGAGACGGCCTACCTCACAGCGCCCGCCTCTACAAAGTATCACCTGTGTCGCAGGCACGGCCCGCTCGAGCACAGCGTGAACGTTGCCGAGACAATGCTGAAGATGCGCGCGTCAGTCGCTCCTGACCTATCTGAGGAGAGCTGTGTCATCGTCGCCCTCCTCCACGATCTCGGCAAAGCGGGCGTCCCCGGAACACCGCAGTATCTGAAAAATGATGAGGAGGGCGCACGATATCCCTATCGCTGGAATCGGGAGCTCACCTATCTGAGTGTCCCCGTGCGCAGCATTTACCTCATTCTGCCGCACTTTCCTCTTACAGAGGAAGAGACACAGGCAATTGTCTACCACGACGGTCAATACGTAGAGGAGAATAAATGTGTCGCCGCACGCGAGGAACCGCTCACGCTTCTTCTACAGTATGCAGATAATTGGAGCGGATTCGTGATTGAAAAGAAGTTACAAAAATAGCATCCTACAACAGATCCATCATGCGGTGGGTCTGCGGGATGATGCGGACATCGGGGAGATGGCGGAGGGCGATGCGTTGGAGTTCGAGGAGGCGTACGGGCGTTGGTGCAGTGCAGCCGCCGTATGGCGTGACGGGTTGGAGGATGAGGAGTGTCGCGGGGGCGATGTCGGCGACGAGATGCGCCGCACGCTCCACATCCTCTGCGCGCGTCTCTGCCGCGACAACGACCTTGACATAGACATCCACTGCGCGTGCAACCTTGAGAAAGCGTGCGTGCGCATCCCAAACGGGCCGAGAGAGCACGTCTGGCAGCTTGATATCCATGCTGATGTACGAAATGCAGTCGATACAGTCCGCGAGAGCCCTGTCCAATGTACCGTTCGTTTCGAGAAAGATCGGCAACGCACAATGCGCGGCGAGATCCTTGATAAACGGCACATGGAGCAGCGGTTCGCCGCCCGTAATGCTGAGTGAGTGGTGCGGCACGCCGTCCGCGAGACGTGTGATGATCCCCGCGACCTCCGCGGGTGAGAGAGGGTTTTCATAAGGCACGAGTTCATGCGAGCCGACAGGAATCTCCACCATGCAGCGCGGATGCCGTCCAATCTCATTCTCCGTGTCGCAATATGTACAGTCGAGATTGCAGCCCTCTAGGCGCACGAATACCTGCCGGCAGCCGACGTACTTCCCCTCCCCCTGTATGGAGGAAAAAATTTCGATGATATTCTCGCGCATATCAGTCCTTGGTGTAGGTGACAGAGGACTTCGGCGACTCCCAGACAGTGAGCGCGGCCAGCTCTGCGGGAGATACTGCGACTTCCTCACGCGCGGCAAGCCGCTCGAATATGATGCGCGCAAGATTCTCCGCCGTGGGATTGACTCCCGCGTTGAACGGCGGGAAATCGTTCAGATAGTAGTGGTCGAAATCGTCCAGAATTGCGGCAAGCGCCCTCTTTGCAATCTTAAAGTCGATCAGCATACCGAGATCATCGAGCTCTCTGCCCTGAAACGTCGCCTCGACCACCCAGTTGTGCCCGTGCAGACGGTCGCATTTGCCGGGATAGTTCACGACGCGGTGCGCCGCCTCGAATGCGCCCTCAACGCGCAATGTATACATATTATTCTCCTTCTCGTTTATGAAAAGGCTGCTGCACTCATGCAGCAGCCTTTATTTTACTTCTTACTTCACGTCGCTCATGACCTCATCCATGCTCATGGCGCGCGTATGCTTCGTATGACTCCACTCGTGTTCGTTGCGGTGGATGAATCCGAGGAAGATGATCGGAATCCACGAATAGATGAACACGGGATAGAGCAAGAGATAGAACCACGCCTTCAGCTTCGCGCGAACCTTGATGAGGATAATCATAGGCAGAACGTACTGACCGATCATGATTGCGGTCATGAGCTGAGACGGCAGGAACTTGTAAATGCTCGTGTAAAACGGCGGGAATGCCAGCTGCACGTAGCTGATGATGATGAAGAACGTCGAGATCATCAGGAAATGCGGCTGCAGCAGATAGATGCAGCCATCCCAGATGCGGATGTCACGCCGCTTCCACCCTTCGCGAATCATCGTCGGGATAAAGCGGTGCGCCACATCGAATTGCCCCTGTGCCCAGCGGCGGCGCTGATTCCACGCCTGCTTGAACGTGAGCGGCTTCTCATCGTAGACCACGGCATCATGCGCCCACGTCGTCTTGATCCCCTCGGCGAGCAGCTTCATCGTGAACTCCATGTCCTCCGTGAGGCAGGTCGCGCGCCAGCCGTGCCGCTTCAGCACGTCCGTCGTGATGCACATGCCCGTGCCGCCGAGACAGGCGGAGAGCCCGATGTTCGTCTTTGCAAGATGTGAGATGTGGTCGATGACCCAGAATGCAATGGCGAACGTGCCCGCAACCCATGTATCATAGGGGTTCTTCGCGTCGAGATAGCCCTGGATGACCTTGTCCCCCTTCAGGAGGCGATGATTCATCTCCTTCAGGAAATTCGGGTGTACGAGGTTGTCCGCATCGAAGATGGCAATCGCATCGTATTCCTTGTCCATCTCGAAGAGGCGCTCGAACATCCACTCGAGCGCAAAGCCCTTGCTCTTCTTCGTCGGATGTGTGCGCACGCAGACAATTGCGCCCGCCTGCTCCGCGATTTCCGCCGTATCGTCCGTGCAGTTGTCCGCGATCACATAGATATCGTAAAGCTCTGCGGGATAGTCGAGACGTTTCAGATTCTCGATCAGCTGCCCGATGACCGCCGCCTCATTGTGCGCGGCAACCACGACGGCAAATGTCTTCTCGGGCGTGAGGATCTTCTTCTCCCTGCGCCGCCAGAGGCAGCAGAAGCCGATGCAGAAGAAATAGAGCGTAAAGAGCAGAATGATGATCTGCAGCGGCACCATAACGATGTCAAAGATGTGCGCCGGAAGATAGGGCGAGACAGTTTGAATGAACTCAGTCATGCGGGCTCAGCCTTCCTTTGCACGCGCCATAACGGCAATCGTATGATTGACAATCCCGAAGAGCGCGTAGGTCGCAAAGATCCCTGCAAAGACGGCGGGCAGGATTGCCGCGCTGCCGACGTACAGAATCCCCACGAAAACAACGAGCGCAAAGAGCTTGGACACCATATAGATTTTCTCCCCGCCCCCCTTGAAGTCGGGATAGTGAACATGACTCACCATCAGATATGCCGTCACGGCGACGGCGACGGGATAGATGAGACCGAACGAGGTTGGGTCAATCCCGAGCTCGAGAAAGAGCCACGTCGACATGGCGACAAGATTGCCGCCCGCAGGGATTGCAAGCCCCATGAAGTAGCCGTGCACAACGCTCGCATTCACGTTGAAACGCGTGAGCCGCCACATGCCACAGACGGCAAAGAAGATCGTCACTGCGATGCCCATGAGTCCGTAGTTGTGCAGAGCAAGCGTCCATGCGAGGACTGCGGGGGCGACGCCGAACGAGCCGAGGTCGCAGAGGGAGTCCATCTCCTTGCCGAACTCACTGGACACGCCGAACGCGCGCGCAATGCGCCCGTCCAGACCGTCCGCGATGAGCGCGCAGAGGATGAAGAGTGCGCCCCAGTCGAGATGCCCCTCGATGGTCGAGAGGATGGAGCACATACCGAAGACAAGATTCATCGCCGTGCACAGATTCGGCAGAAACCGTCTGTAATTCATTCGCTTTCGAGCCTCCCCAGAACGGTCTTGCCGCCCTGAACCTTTTCGCCCTTTGTCACAAGAATCTCCGCGCGCTCGGGCATGACGATCTCAAGGCACGAGCCGAAGCGGATCATGCCGTAGATGTCCCCCTGCCGCAGCTGATCATCGAGCGTCACCCACGAGACGATACGGCGCGCGAGGATGCCCGCAATCTGCTTCACCGTAATGCGCAGATCGCCCCGATCAATGCCGATCAGATGGTGCTCGTTCTCAAAGCCCACCTCGTCCTTGTAGGCGGGGCGGAAGCGGCCGCAGTAGTATCGCTGCAGCTTGATCTCACCATGGATGGGACTGCGGTTGACGTGCACGTTGAACACCGACATAAAGATGACGATCTTGTTGCACGGCTCGCCCACGAAGTCATCCATGCCTACGGGCGTGATCTCCGTGACCGTGCCATCCGCCGGTGAGAGAATGTGATTCACATCCTGCACGATTTCGCGCGCGGGACTGCGGAAGAAATATGCAAAGTAGCACGCGAGCACGACAAACGGAACTGCCGCGTACGGATGTGCAAAAATGCCAAGAATCAGAGCCAGTATAAGCGCCGCGCCGATAAATTTATAGCCCTCGCTTACAATGACCATGCGCATCCGCCTCCTTTTCAAATGTTATGGGTTTCTGTATTGTACTCCACGCAAACGCCTCGTTACGCAAACGGTCGTACACTTATCTGCCTAAATACCTGCGGACTTCTTAAACGCGCTTCGCTTGAACGAAAGAAATCCGCAGGGGGCAGAACGTTCCCTTTGCTCCGCTTGCTCCACTAGGGTTTGCTACTTTCCCCGCTTGCTCCACTAGGATTTGCTTAGGAGTACAATATGACACCTCACACTTTCCCCAATTATAAAGGAAAGCCTATTCTTTGTCCACAGACCTATCTCTTATTTTCGCGAGGAATGCACCTTCAGCACGAATTTCGGCAGGGCAAGCAGACGCCCCGCACGCTTCGGTTGCAGCATCCCGCGAAATAGCCATTCGAGCTTTGCCTTCTGCATCCAGCGCGGCGCTCGCTTCATCACGCCCGCCATCACGTCGAGCGTCCCGCCGACACCGATGGCAACGGGCACGCCAAGCTCCGCCAGATGTGAGGCAATCCACTTCTCCTGCTTCGGCACGCCAAGTGCCACAAGCAGGAGATCAGGCTTCGCCGCCTTGATCTCCTCGATGATTGCCGCATTGTCCTCCGGCTTGAAATAGCCATCGCGCACACCAACAATCTCAATGCCGGGGTACAGCTTCTCCGCCTTTGCCTTTGCCTTCTCCGCAACGCCGGGCGCAGAGCCGAAGAAGTAGACGCGCCGCCTCTCTGAGGGTGCCGCACGCAGCAGTTCCTGCGCGAGATCATAGCCCGCCACACGCTCGGGCATCCGATGCCCGAGGTGGCGCGCCGCCCAGACCGTCCCCGCCCCGTCCGCCACGACGAGTGCCGCAGCATTGAGGATGTCGCACAGTTCGGTGTCATGCGTCGCACGCATAATCATCTCCGCGTTCGCCGTGGCAATCATCACACCCGCACGCTCGTCCATATAGGAACGCACGGCGGCAACCGCCTCCGTCATCGTGACCGCATCGACATGCACGCCCAGTATATTGACACGCTCGCTCAAGGGCATTCCCCTCCCACATCGTGAAAAGAGAGCGTCTCTCTCCGGACGCCCTCTATTTTTACTCGTTACTGCGCGGCATCATCCGCCTTTTTCTTCGGCACAGCCGTACGGATATAGAGCTCACGCAGCTGCTTCTCGTCGACCGGCGACGGTGCTTCGCACATGACATCCGACGCACTCTGCGTCTTCGGGAACGGAATGACATCGCGGATACTGCGGCGTTTCGCCATAATCATGACGAGGCGATCCAGACCGAATGCAAGTCCGCCATGCGGCGGCGTGCCGTACTCGAATGCATTCATCATAAAGCCGAAACGCTCGCGCGCCTCCTCCGGTGCAAAACCGAGTGTCTCAAAGACCTGCTCCTGCAGATCACTGCGATAGATACGCAGGCTGCCGCCGCCGATCTCGACCCCGTTCAGCACCATGTCATAGGCATTCGCCTTGACACGCCCGGGATCGGTCGTGAGCAGCGGAATGTCCTCGTCGCGCGGTGCGGTGAACGGATGGTGCATCGCCTTGTAGCGCTTCTCCTCCGCACTGTACTCGAACATCGGGAAGTCCACGACCCAGAGGAAGGACAGTTCATCGGGATTCATCAGATTGCGGCGACGACCCATCTCAAGGCGCAGTTCGCCGAGTGCCTGTGCCACGACGGCGGGCTGATCGGCGACAACGAGCAGGAGGTCACCCATCTTTGCCCCAACGGCGTTCTTGATCGTTTCGAACGTCTCATCCGAATAGAACTTCTTGAAGGGCGACTTTACACCCTCCTCCGTGTACTGAATCCACGCAAGCCCCTTCGCACCGTAGTTCTGCACATACAGCACGAGCTCATCGAGCTCACGGCGCGGGATGTTCGCATAGCCCTCGACATTGATGACCTTGACGCGTCCACCCGCCTCCATGACGGCGTTGAAGACCTTGAACTCCGAGCCGCCGACATAGTCCGTGATGTCCTGCAGCTCCATGCCAAAGCGCAGATCGGGCTTGTCCGAGCCGAAACGCTCCATCGCCTCGTCCCAGCCCATGCGGCGGAACGGTGTTTCAACCTTGATGCCCATGCTCTTGTCGAAGAGCTCCTTGACCATCTCCTCCATCAGCGTGAGGATGGAGTCCTGATCCATAAAGGACATCTCAATATCGAGCTGCGTGAACTCGGGCTGACGGTCGGCACGCAGATCCTCATCGCGGAAACAGCGTACAATCTGGAAATACTTCTCGAAGCCCGAAACCATGAGCAGCTGCTTGAAGATCTGCGGCGACTGCGGCAATGCGTAGAACTCGCCCGCATTGAGGCGGCTCGGCACGAGGAAGTCGCGCGCGCCCTCGGGCGTACTCTTGCAGAGCATCGGGGTCTCGATCTCGAGGAAGCCGTTCCGATCGAAGAAATCGCGCATGATCTTCGTCACGCGGTGGCGCAGCATGATATTCGCCTGCATCTCGGGACGGCGCAGGTCGAGATAGCGATAGCGCAGACGGATCATCTCATCCACGTCAATGCCATCCTGAATGTAGAACGGCGGTGTCTTCGCCTTGTTCAGAATCCGCAGCTCATTGACGACGACCTCAATCTCACCCGTCTCCATGTTCGGGTTCACCGTCTCCGCGCTGCGAGCGCGCACCGCACCACGCACACAGATGACGAACTCCGAGCGCAGCGTCTCCGCCTCGTGGAACGTCCCCGCTGCCATCGCCGCCTCGTCAAAGACGATCTGCACAAATCCAGAGCGGTCGCGCATATCGACAAAGATCAGCCCGCCGTGGTCACGGCGGCGCGACACCCAGCCGCACAGCGTTACCTCTCCACCGACCTGCTCCTTGCGTAGCGTGCCGCAGTCATGTGTCCGTTTAAGTCCCTGCATCGTTTCCATCTCAGCCCTTCACCTCAGAAATCAATCGTTTTACCATATCGTCAAGAGAGCAACTCTCCTGCGTGCTCTGTTCCATATCCCGCACAACTGCCGCATGCTGCGTCAGTTCATCATCCCCGAGGATGACGGCATAGCGCGCGCCGGATTTATTCGCCTGCTTCATCTGTGCCTTCATGCTGCGCCCCGCATAGTCCATGAGGGCACGCACACCGCCCTGCCGCAGTGCATGCAGCAGGGGAAATGCCGCGTGCGCCGCAGCATCGCCGAGCGCAATAATGAATACATCCGCATCGGACGGACGCGCGGGCAGAAGACTCTGCTGCTCGAGTGCGAGGAGAACGCGTTCCAGCCCCGCTGCAAATCCGACCGCAGGGGTCGGATTGCCGCCCAGTTCCTCCACGAGTCCGTCATAGCGCCCGCCGCCCGCAACGGCACTCTGCGCGCCGAGCGGCGGATAGGCAATCTCGAACGCCGTCCGCGTGTAGTAGTCCAGCCCGCGCACAAGACGCGGATCGAGCTCATAGGCAACGCCCGCATCTGTCAGATGCGACTGTACCTCCTCAAAGTGTTCCGCACACTCTGCACAGAGGCAGTCCGTAATCGCAGGTGCGCCGGCCATAAATGGCTTGTCGGCGTCCGCCTTGCAGTCGAGAATACGCAGAGGACTCCGCGTGTAGCGATCCTGACAGTCGCCGCAGAGTTCGTGCAGATGCTCCTTGAAGTATTCCTGTAGGCGCTCCCGATAGACAGGGCGGCAGGTCGGGCAGCCCACGGAATTCAGCTTCAGCGTCAGCCCCGTCAGCCCGAGCGTCGTGAGGAAGTCATAGGCAAGGAGAATCGCCTCGGCATCCACCAGAGGACTCGCCCCTCCGATTGCCTCCACACCGAACTGGTGGAACTCGCGCATGCGCCCCGCCTGCGGGCGGTCGTAGCGGAACATCGAGCCGATGTAGAACAGCTTTTGCAGACCACCGTCCGCATAGAGTTTGTTCTGCAGATAGGCGCGCACGGCGGATGCTGTATTCTCGGGGCGCAGCGTCAGGCTGCGGTCGCCCCGATCCGTAAAGGTATACATCTCCTTGTCCACGACATCCGTACCGTCGCCGATTCCGCGCTGAAAGAGCTCCGTATGCTCAAAGATAGGCGTGCGAATCTCATGGTATCCATAGCGGGAGCAGAGATCGCGAATAACCTCTTCCACATGCGTCCACGCACCCACTGAATCGGGCAGTATGTCCTTCGTTCCCCGCGGCGCATTCGTCAGCATCAGGGCGTTTCCTCCTCATATTCCGCGCGCAGAAGCGCACGGCGTTTTTCAATGTAGATGTCAATATCGCGCAGATAGGTCACGAGATCCTTCGCATGAAAGACGGAGTGCATCCGCCCCGAGCGAACGCCGAGCACCTTCGTTGTGGCGGCGCCGCCGATGCCGATGATCGTCTGGCGCTCCTCCATGATCTGAATGTTGTAGATGCTCTCCGCGCCCGCGCGCGCATAGCCCACATTCTCGAGGTCGCCGCTCATGTAGCCCTGCCGATAGAGATAGTACGGGCGATACCCCGCCTCCTCTACCGCGTGTACGGCAGCCTCGCTCATCCGCTGCGTCTCCGCATCCGACGGGAGTTCGACATGCTCGCTCTCCATCTTGAGCCGGAGATTCGAGCCGCGTTTCAGCGCGAGCGCATGCAGCGTGATATCGTCGGGCGCGAGTGCAGTCACCTGCGCCATTGTCTGCCCGACATCCTCCGCCGTCTCGCCCGGCAGCCCGAGGATCACATCCATATTGATGTGTACGTCGAACGCCGCGCGAATCTCGCGCACCATGCAGACAATGTCCTCGGGTGTGTGATGTCGTCCGATCCGCCGCAGCGTCTCTGCCTGCATCGACTGCGGATTCACGCTCACGCGCGTTACAGCATACGTCTTCATCGCCGCAATCTTCTCTGCACTCATGCTGTCGGGGCGTCCTGCCTCGACGGTGAACTCTGCAATCGTGGATCCATAAAACGCATTATATACCATTTTGAGCATTTCGGCAAAAAAATCATTTGGAAGGCTCGTCGGCGTGCCCCCACCGATGTAAATGCTCTCGATCGTCAGCCCGAGCGCACGTACATCCTCTGCCGCTGCGGCGAGATCACGCGCGAGCACATCCATAAATGAACGGATCTTCTCCCTGCCCGGCAGGAGATTCGACGGGAAGGAGCAGTAGAGGCAGCGCGAGAGGCAGAATGGGATGCCGACATAGATGCTCACCCGCCGCACATCGTTTTGGGCAAGAAATGGCAGCTGGCGCACGGCAACCGCTGTGATGAGCCGCGCCTTGCCCGCGCTGCACTCATAGTCTGTCTGCAAGCGCGCGATGACCGCCTCGGGTGAGATTCCGCCCCGCAGCCAGCGGTGCACAATCTTCGTCGGGCGTACACCGTGCAGAATGCCCCACGGCGCGGGCGGGAGCTGAAACCGCGTGCGGAAGAACGCATAGACATTGCGCTTTATCGTGCGATGCACGGCGGCACGCGGAACTTCATCCGCCGCACCATCCGAGGAACATTCAAATCTCTCACACGAACCGTCAAGGGCAAAGAGAAACACCTCGGTCATAACAGAAGGCGGCTCACATCCCAACTGCCGGTTCACCACCGACAGCTGGGCGTAATCCGCCTCCCCTGCCCGCCCGACGATCTCCGCCTTGAAGAGCGTCAATACCTCGCGGACGATTTTGACAATGACCTCGGTGCGTGTATTTATCGTTAACGACCGAATCTTCACGCCTATTTCTGCTTCTCCTGACAGTTTTTGCAGATGCCAAAAAACTTTGCTTGGTGATTCTCAACCTTGAAGCCCGTCTTCTTAAAGATATCCTCTTCCAGATGATCGAGCATATCCTCCTCGAACTCCGAGATTTCCTTGCACTCCGTGCAGATGAGATGATGATGGAAGTGCTGGTTCGGATCAATCGGGTTCAGCTCGTAGGAGTACGAACCCTTGTTGCGCTTGTCGAATTCCTTGCCGAATTCGATCTTCTGCAGAATCCCGAGCGACACCAGAATCTCAAGGCTGCGGTAGACCGTCGCAAGACCGATCTCCGACTCCGTGCCGCGCAGGATATCGTAGATCTTCTCCGCGCTCAGATGCTCGCTCGGATGATCCAATATTACCTGCAGAACAATCTGACGCTGCGGCGTCATCTTGCGCTGCGTTGCCTGCAGACGTTTCTTCAGATCTTCCATCGTATAGGTCTCTGCCATACTTTTTCCCTCCGCATGTTATTATATAATAACTCTCCAATATATAATCACAATCAATGAGAATAGTATAGCACAGTCCACAACTTTTTTCTATAGAGATGAAAAACTAATTGAGAATATCCGTTTATTCCTTCTCCTGTGCAATACGGCGCAGGGTTCCCATCAGCAGTTTCGCTTCCGGAACAATCGTGGCAATCTCGACACGCTCGGCAGGTGTGTGGATGCCCGTCGTCGTCACGCCGATGGACACCATGTCCAGCTCCGGATTCTTCGCTGCATGCCAGCTGGTCTCAAGGCCTGCATGGATGCTCTCAATCTTCATCGCTGCACCGCCGTTCTGCGCGGCATAGACCTCGCCCATGAGCTTCGCGAGGACGCTGTTCTCGCGCTCACGCCATGCGGGCGACTGCGATCCCACTGTGAGGTTGAAATTCGTACGCTCTGCCATCGTCCGCGCCATCACAATGATTTCGTCCAGACGCTCATTCACCGAGGAGCGCGGGAAGAACTGAACGTGCACATCGTTTTCGTCCATGCGGAGGACGCCGAGGTTTGCCGAGGTCTCCACCTTATCCACGTGCAGATGCGACATATCATGCACGCCCGTACGCAGGAGCGTGAGCAGGTCGATGAGGTCACGCTCCTCTGCTTCGCCGATGACGCGCCCTGCATTCTCCACCGTAGTAAATGCAAACTTCATTCCGGGATCGGCCGTGCCATAGAGCGCATGAAAACGCTTCTCCTCTGCGACCAGTACATTGACAATCTCACGCTCGTTAATACCTGTCCGAATGACCGCCTCTGCCGTCGGAGGAATGGCGTTGCGCGCCGTACCGCCCGTGAATGTGACAATCTCAATTTTACCATGTGCCTCAAGTGCCTGCAGTGCAAGCGCGAGCGTGCGAATCGCATTGCCGCGCCCATCGCCGATTCGCTCCCCCGAATGCCCGCCAAGCAAGCCCTCCACCGCGATGCGATAGGCGGGCAGCTCCGACTCCCTGCGCGAGAGCGTACGCGAGAAGTCAAGGTTGACACTGCCCGCACTGCCGACGGTCATAATATGGTAGTCCTCGGAGTCGCAGTTGATGAGGAAGCGCGCCTCCTTCAGATGATCCGCAGCGAGATGCCGCGCCCCCGACATCCCCTGCTCCTCATCGACCGTAACGATGGCGCGCAGCGGTCCGTGTTCCTCCGTATGCTGCATCGCGGTCAAGATCTCCGCAACGCCGATGCCGTCGTCGCCGCCGAGGCTCGTACCGTCCGCCGTCAGCGCATCCTCCGTACGGACAAGCTTGATTGGATCCTTCAGCGGATCGTAGATTACGCCCGGCTTCGCGACACAGACCATGTCCATGTGCCCCTGCAGGATCGTGCGCGGCGCAGCCTCGCAGCCCTTCGTCGCGGGGAGTTCCGCGATGATGTTCAGCGCCTCGTCCTGCGTCACCGAGCAGCCGAGCTCCTCAAACCGTTTCTTCAGATAGTCACTGACGGCTTTCTCATGTCCCGACGGACGCGGAATGTGCGTCAGTGCCTCAAACTCTCCGATAACTGTCTCCAACAATTTTGCATCGTCTATCATAGTATTGCCTCCTGACTGTAACTATGTTCCCTATTGTACCACAGACAAAAAGAAGCCGCCACACAAGATGTATGACGACTTCCATTTTATACGTATACGATTTACTTCTTCGCCGCTTCGACCGCCTTTGCGACCGCCTCGTTAAACTGGTCGTAGCTGACGGTTGCGCCCGCAATGGCGTCGACCTTCGCGAGATCCTTCTTCGACTCAAGCTGGCTTGCGTACGATCCAATCGCCTTGTAGGCGTTCTGCGCCTTCTTGCGAACGCCCTCGGGCTTATCCGCGCCGTAGTTCTCATCCTTTTGCTTGCCGTCCTTGTCAAAGCCCGTATGGACGACCTTCGCAATCGCGCCGTTTTCAATCGTAAGCTCGACATGCGAGTAGCCAAGCTGCTCGTGCTTGGCGCTGTCCGCCGCATATGTGCCGTCCTTCGCGCCCGTCAGATCAACGGACACCGCCTGTGCAGCGGGTTTTGCCGCATCCTTCGGCGCATCCTTTTTCTCGTCGCCGCAGCCGACGAGCATAACGCCGATCGAGAGGAGCACCGCGACTCCCAGAACTGTTTTCTTCATGCTCATGCCGTCCTTTCACGCATATGACCATGTTCGATGATGACACAGCGCTGTGCCTCATCGCCGACCTCGGCGGAGTGGGTAACGGTGAGAATCGTATGCCCCTCGTCGTGCAGCTCGTGGAAGATCTTCATGACGAGCTTCTGGTTCTGCTCGTCGAGGTTGCCCGTCGGCTCATCTGCAAGGATGAGAACGGGGTAGTTGATGAGGGCGCGCGCGATGCAGACGCGCTGCTGCTCGCCGCCCGAGAGCTGGCTCGGCAGATGGCTCGCACGGTCGGCAAGTCCGACGCGCTCGAGTGCTGCCATTGCCTCGTCACGGTCGGGCATGCTGTGGTAATACTGCGCAACCATGATGTTCTCGACCGCCGTGAGATACGGGATCATGTGGAACTGCTGGAAGACGATGCCGATCTTGTCGCGGCGGTAGCGCGTCAGTTCCTCCGGTGTCGCATCTGTCAGCACCTCGCCGTCGAGGATGACCTCGCCGCTCGTCGCACTGTCCATACAGCCGATGATGTTCATGAGCGTCGACTTGCCCGAGCCGGAGGGGCCCATGACCGCAAGCCATTCGCCTTTTTCAACCTTCAGATTGACATCGTCCAGAGCGAGCACCTTTTCATTGTACGCCTTGGAAACGTGCCGCAGTTCAAGCAAACTCATGCGTTATTCCTCCTCATTCGCCGCGCAGGATAATCGCGGGATCTACATTCGTCGCAATGCGCACGGGCAGGAGCGATGCAAGCCCCGTGACAAAGATGGACATGACAAGAGCAACGACTACGATGGTCGCCGAGAACTCGATGCCGCGTCCGAACACGTTGACGCTGACACTCTGGGCAAAGAGATAGCCAAAGCCCGAGCCGAGCACGCCGCCGAGAAAGCCGAGGAGACACCCTTCTCCGAAAAACTCCGCAACAATGTGGCGGTTATCCGCACCGAGTGCCTTCTTCAGACCGATCTCACGGCGACGCTCCGTCACAATCGCCATCATCGTCGTCGAGACACAGATCAGTGTCAGGACAAGGACAACAACGGTGACAATGAGCACGAGTGCCTGCAGTTTCCCGAGCACTGTGCCCTCGGACTGGGCAATCTGCTTGACCAGCTGCGGCTCAACGCCCGGCACATCCGTGCGGATCTTTTCTTCCGCACGCGTCAGCTCATCCTGCCCCGCAACAACGGAAACCTGCGCAAGACTCAGCTCACCGGGGCGTTCTTTCATGCTCTGCATATCGGGCAGGGAGACAAAGACAAAGTTTTCCTCATTCCCGCCCGTGCGAACAATACCGGACACACGATAATCGCTCACGATCGTCCCTTCACCGCCCGAGACGGTGATCGTATCGCCGGGGTTCACGCGCAGCTTTGACGCAAACTCCGCACCGAGCAAAATCTCCTTCTCCCCTGCCGTCGGCCATTCACCACGGATCTGCCAATATGGACTGACTTCCTGCAGCACGGCAAAATCCGTCCCGCCTGCCATGACCGTCTGATGGTTGATGAGAAGTGTATCGTAAAGGAACGGTGTAATGCCGACGATCTCATAGCCCGAGAGAGATTTCCGTACAGCGGCAATCGAACTCTCCTGAATCACGCCCGTGTCCGCGCCCGGCAGGATGAGCAGGTTCGCCCCGTATGCGCGGAATGCGCGTCCCATCTGTTCGGGGACTTCCTTGTAGACCGTAATCATGCCCGAGATGATCGTCGCCCCGATGGCGACGGCGAGCAGAGCGATTGCCATGCGTGCACGCCGTCGCAAGAGGGAATTGGCGACCATGATAAAGAACATTTTATATCGATTCATCATTCATCACCTGCCATAGAGAACCTCTGCCGGCTGCAGCGACAGAAGCATACGGATCGCGGGCACACTCCCGATGATCAGCACGAGCGACATGAGCACGGCAATGATCGGAATGACATACGGATTGACCGCAATGCCCGAGCCAAAGACATTCTCGCCAATGAGCTGAGCAAAGCCAAGCCCCACGACATAGCCGAGGATGCCGCCCATAATCCCCGCGATAAAGATCTCCGCAAGCACGGAGAGCACGACCGCGAGATTCGTCGCGCCGAGCGCCTTGAGAAGTCCGAGCTCACGGCTGCGCTCCATGATGTTCGCACTGATGAGGTTGCTGACACCGAGGCTCGAAGAGAGCAGCGAGAGCACCGTAATCAGCAGCATAAGGAGCTGCGTCTTGCCGAGAATCTTGCCCTCGGACTCTGCGATCTGGCGCACGGGATGTGCCGCTGCATTCTGCATGACCTCCTCGATCTGGTAGGCGATCGAGCCGACATATGAGGTGCAGTACCAGATGTCATACTCCGCCTGTGAGAGCGACTTCGGGTTCTCTGCCGCCTTGCGTGCAAGATCATTCTCCGGTGTCGTCATCGCACTGACCTCGACCTGATCGATCTTCCCCGCAGCGTTTGCAAGATTCTGCGCAAGAGCAAGTGAGCCGACAATCTGGTTCTCCTCATCGCCGCCGCCCGAAAGGATGCCGGTGACCGTCAGCGTGCCATCCGAACCGTCCGGCTTCTTGTACGAGAGTGTACTGCCCGCCGACACACCGAGTTTTTGTGCGAGCTTTGTACCGACGAGCACTTGATCCGTCTGCGTATCATCCGCCCAGTCACCGTCGACGTGCCACCACGACTTCATAAATTTTACACCCGTAGTGTAGACCTCATCCGTCGGCAGCGTGAGCGTATGCTCGAACCACGTGCCGAAGAGTGGAACGGTCTCACCGTCCGCAAGCGTCATATTCGTCGTCAGTGATGGGGCAAATGCGACGATGTTGTTCGTCCAGAAAATTGTCTTGATGTTGCCGAGATCCGATTCTTCGAGGTATTCACGATGTGTACTCTTCGTGGTTTCCACGCCGTAAAGATCCTTGAGCACCATCGAGTTGCGTGGTGTTACCGTGATGTTCGCACCGAATGCCTTCAGCTCCTGATTGACCTTCTCGCCGATGTCGAACATGACATTCAGCATGGCAGTCGCGAGCGAAACGCCAAGGGCGACCGTCAGTGCGATGAGGATGAACCTCCCGCGCTGACGGATGAGCGCCCCTTTTACCATTTGCCAAAACATGGCTTTCCTCCTCTCATGCCGTCAGCGGAAGTGAATGCGTGCCGCTTCAAGCGTATCCCCTGCGATCTGCACCGCACCGTTTGCCACGCGGTACTCCACGGGGATCGGGTTGCAGCCGCCGGGAAGGCCGATCGTCGCCTTGTTCATAACGACATCGCAGAGGCGGCAGACGATCTGTCCGTCGCGCTCGAGGTACCCCGTCGGTCCGCAGATCTCACACGCATCAAGACCCACACCAAACGCAGAGCCGCCCTTCTGTACGATGATGACACGCACCTCCGTCCCATCTGAGGCACGGAAGGCATAACGGTGGAGATGTCCGTCCGAAACCTCCTCGAGCGGAATCTGCACAAGGCCGTCCTCCGCCTTGACTGCAACGGCAGGGACAAGCTGCTCCTTCTTGTTCGCATACCAGCCGCCGACGCTCGATATGAGGATTGTCAGGACGAGCATTGCAAGAAGTCCCGATCCCCAGCGCTTGCGCCGAATCGCGCGGGCGAGCAGCTGACGGTACTGCGCGGGATTTGCCCAACCGGGACGCTCGGGGCGCGGCTGCAGAAAGAGCGTGACAGGAACGAGAATCGAAACGAAGTAAATCGCATAGATGATCTTGTTCTGATTGTCGATGAACGATGCCATGAAAGAAATGAGACTTTCTGCACCAAACCCCTGCCGCGCCATCATAACCGTCATGACGAATATGACCTGCTGCACGGCAGTCGCCGCCATCTGCACAGTAAAGACGAAAACGAGACGCCCGTGGTTGAGGGCAGCTGCCGCATGGTACGCCAGATACCCAGAGAGGAAGCCGAGGAAGATGCCGCCGAAAAAGCCGAGCATCTTCACAAAGAAGATGAGTGTGAAATAATCTCCCATCGCAACCTGAACCGTAGCAACGGGGATCAGCCAAAGCTCCAACCCGTGATAGAGGAAGATGCCAAGCGCAAGAGCCCCTGTTCCGAGGCGGAAGACGCGCTCCTCCTTTGAGGTCCATTCGCGATGCAGGCTGCGCAGGAGGATCGTACAGAGAACGAGCGCGCCCACGAGATCGACACCGATTGCCATGCTCTCGAAAATCTCGCGGTTGACTGCGGACTTTGTACCGACACGCACGGCAGTCATAAAGAGCGAGAGGAAAAAGCCCCATTTCAAAACGCGCACAAACGTATGGCGAATGCTTTGATTCGGCAGGGGCAGAATGATTGCAAGCAGAATACCGAGCGGCACGGCGAGCTTGATGCTCTCTTCGAGCGCCGGCACCAATTGTTGTAGAAACGCCTGTAACATTGTAATAACCCTTTCCTACTAGAAAAGCCGCCGTCCCCGAAGGACGGCAGCCATTCTAATTCCGGCAGGACAATCTGCGGCACAGGAATCCCACGCCGTCATCGTCCGGGAGTAGCTGAAATTACCACTTACGCGGAACGTAGTTGAACACCCAGCTCATCTTGACCGGCTCGGTCCAGAAATGACCCGGAACGCCCGTCTCCTTGTCGGTGTGGAGCATGTAATTCTGACGTGCGGGGCTGTCGATCGAGAACTCGCAGTCATAGGTGCCCGCGCCGAGCATCTTGACATTCGCGCCGTAGTGCGGACCATCGTCTGCGCTCATCGGCATGAATACGCCCTCGAGGCTCTCGCCCGTCTCACGCTTCGTGAACTTGTAGTGCACCGTCAGATAGGGAATCCACTCACCAACACCGAAGCCGCACTCGTTGCCCTCGGTTGCATGGATATCCGTTTCAATATGGATGTCCGCCTGATCTGCCGGGAGGCTCATGCCGGCAGGCTCCATCGTGACCGGCTGGAAG
>NZ_KB290952.1:150561-182103 GCF_000318175.2 Selenomonas sp. oral taxon 138 str. F0429
ACACGAGCGCAACCTTGAAGTGGTTCGTCGTATCCTCGATCTCGTCACCGATCGGGAACTCCTCGAACGCAGCTTCGCTGACGTTCGCATTGATCGCAAACGTAGAGAATGCGACAGCGCCAATGGCAAGCGCCTTTTTGAGCATGCTGAGACCGGATTTCTTCATGGGATAATCCTCCTTACAAAGATGAAACACTGCTCCCTCTTGCGGGGAAAACTCACGCCTCTGCCGCAGCAGAGCGCTTTCTATATGATACCATCGCGACCGCCGCTGCAACCAGCAGAATCTGCGGCACAATGGTTTCATAGGTGGGATAAAGCCCGAGCAAGTCAATGCTCGGCACGGGGATACTCTCGATGACCGAGGTAGAGATCACATCAGCCTCCTGCAGTTCCTTGAGTCCGCCGCCAAGGAACGTAACGGCGAGAATGAACATGAACGCGCTCGTCACCTTGAAGAACGGACCGATCGGGATGCGCAGCGCACCGCGCTGCATGAGGAAGAAGAGCAGGGCGAGTGCCGCACAAGCAGCGACAAAGCCGCCCCAGATCATATCGACATCGCCGATGGCATTGTTGAAGAGTGCCTGATAGAAGAGGATAACCTCTGCACCCTCGCGATAGACGGCGAGGAATACGGCAAAGCCAAGGGCACGTGATTTTCCCGTCGAGAGCGTCAGCTTCACCTGCTTGTCAATGTAGGATTTCCACGCCTTCGCATTGGACTTGCCGCCCATCCATGCGGATGTGCCGAGGAGAACAAGCACGGCGAAGAGTGCTGTACAGCCCTCGATGATCTCACGTCCGGAGCCCGTCGTCGTTGTATTATCAAGAACTTCAACGAAGAGATACGCCGAGATAAAGCTTGCAATAACGCCTACAATCGCCCAGTTATAGACCGTGGAGAGTTCCTTCTCGTGTCCGGCACGCCCAAGGTAGGCGATGATGCCGACGAGCACGAGGATCGCCTCAACACCTTCACGCAGAAGGATCAGGAACGCCTGCAGGAACATGCCCCAGCCGCCCGACTGCACGCCCGCTGTCTCGAGGGTTGTCACTTCCGCCTGAACCATGTCGAGAAGTTTTTTTCCCTCGGCTTCTACCTCAGACTGCGGTGCACCCGAGCGGATCGCCTTTTTGAGCGTGTAGAACTGGTACTCCGTGAGATTCGCACTCTTGGACGAGATCCCGCTGCGTACGGCACTCTCCAGACCATCCTTTTCATAGATGCCATAGTAGATATCATTGACGGCATCCTTTGCCCCCTCCGCATTGCCTGATTGATAGATCGTATAGACATTATTCATCTCAGCGGCAATGTGGTCGTGGATCTGCTGCCACGTCTGCGCCGCATTCGTGGATGCTGCAGGCAAGAGCAGAAAGAGTGCCGTAATAAACATAAAGAGTTTTCTCATGAGATTACTTATTTCCTCCCCTTCTTCCAGCACATGCACATTATTTAATATTGCGTGCAGGCTTCATGTTGAAATAAACAGGACACTGCATGTCGGATTCCATCGGCTGCCCGTTCATATCCTTCGCAGGCTCGAATTTCCACTGCTTCTCGACAATGCGCCGTGCCATCCGATCATAGAGCGCATTTCCGGAGGAGACCTGGATGCGGGTGCTGATGACCTTGCCGTCCGTACCGATGCGTGCCGAGACGGCAATGCGTCCTTTGAACTGAATGGCACCATAGGGCGGCTGCTCCGCATGCAGAATCTTGCCGGGCTGACCGATCTGCTTCCCCTCGCCGGATCGAAGAACCTTAGGCTCCTCCTTTTCCGGCGTTTCCTCGACTTCCTTCATAATCTCGGTGATGGCTTCCTCCGGAACCTCCGCCTCGACCACGGCCGGTTCTTCTTCGACCTGCTCGGGTTCAGGCGGGGGCGGAGGGGGCGGAGGGGGCTCCTCCGCCTGCTCCTCCTCGGGAGGCCCTGGATCATCCGCGAGTTCGACCCACTCCATCGGCTCCTCCTGCGGAGGTGCTTCAAGTGCTTTGAAGACGTGCGGAATAAGAATCGTCAGAAAGAGCCACGCGATGATGTGAAAGAAGAAGGCGAGGACAAAGGCGAGGCGCCAATGTGTCTGATACTGCACTCAGACCCCTCCCGTCTCCGTCGCAATGGACACATGGCGTGTCCCCGCTTCCTTGAGCGCATCAAAGACGGTGACGACGAACTGGTAGTCCGCCTTGCGGTCGCCGCGTACGACAAAGACCGTATCGGGATCATCTTCGAGCTGCGTCTTGACCCGCGCCGTAAGTTCCCGCGTCGGCTCCTCATCGCGGTCAAAGAGAACCTTGCCGTCCTCCGTCACCGTAATGGATACGATGTGCGGGCGCGTGTCCTGCTGTGCACTCGCCGCTTGTGGGAGACTGACCTGCACTGTGCTCGCATTCACCATATACATCGTACTGAGCATGAAGAAAACAAGCAGAAAGAGCATAATGTCGATCATCGGGATAATCATGACGAGCGGCTCACGCACATCATGAAAATTACGACGCATGAGAATGCCCTCCATCATTCGCGGCGAACCCCGCGAGCAGGGTATTCATCGTCTTTTCGAGCAGTGTCAGCATCATGTCCATGCGCTGTGCGAAGTAGGTGTGCACAACAAGTGCAAAGATCGCGACAAGAAGTCCCGTCGCCGTTGCAATCAGTGCCTCTCCGATGCCGCCCGTAATCGCCATCGGCTGCCCTGCCTGCAGGTTGAACACGCTGAAGGACTGGATCATACCCGAGATTGTACCCAAGAGACCGAGCAGCGGCGCAAGCGTGACAATCGTTGAAAGATAGTTGAGACGTGCACGCAGAAGCATTGCCGCCTCACCGTAGACCGCCTCAAGCGTCATGGGAACATCCTCCCCTGCCGCACGCGCATCAACCGCACTCTGTATGAGATGGGCAACCATGTTGTCCTTGCCCTTCACAGCAGGTGCAACCTCATCCAGCTTCTTCTTGCGAAGCGCGGCGGCAACATCCGCTTCAAGCGCACGTGCCCCCTGCGATGCACGACGATAGAGCAAAAAACGGTCGATAGCAATCGCTGCCACCGTGAGCGAGCACAGGAGCAGCAGGTACATTACCGGTCCGCCTTTTTCAAAGAGTTCAGCACTGGTCAAAAAGAACACCTTCCTTGTCAAACGTATGAAAACGCGCGTAATTCCCGATAGACTCGTGGCATATCATTCGATAATGATAACCCTTGCGAAGTGTAAATCGATATTAAGTATAGCTCTGAGGAGAGTGATTGTCAATATATATTTTAATGAAGCCATCATTAACGAACTTCATCCATGTATTTCTTTGTAAGTTTTTCTCAACTCTTGAAAGTGCGGCAGTGCACGCTCGATCATTTCCGTACGCACGCAGTACGCCGCACGGAAATACCCTGGACAGCCGAAGTCCGCGCCCGGCACAAGCAGCAGATCGAACTCACGTGCGCGTGCACAGAACGCCGCATCGTCCTCTTCGAGTGCCTTTGGAAAGAGATAGAACGCCCCCTGCGGACGCATACATTCAAACCCAGCTGCCGTCAGCCCTTCGTAGAGCAGCTTTGCATTATGTGCGTATGTACTCAGATCAGCAGCCTTTCCCGCACAGCGTGCAATGACAAGCTGCCAGAGCGAGGGCGCGTTGACATGTGTAAGGACACGCGCTGCACCTGCCATTGCACCGTAGACGCGTGCAAAATCCGCAACGGTATCCGGGACGACGATATAGCCGATGCGCTCGCCCGGCAGGGAAAAGGACTTGCTGTAGGAGTAGCAGACAATCGTGTTGTCATAGTAGAGAGGAATGCACGGAACGCTCAGGCCATCGTAGACAATCTCACGATATGGCTCGTCCGCGATGATAAAAATCGGGTGTCCATACGTCTGCTCCTTTGTACGCAGGAGTTCCGCAAGCCGCCGAATGGTCTCCTCGCTGTAGACTGCACCGCTCGGATTATTCGGCGAATTTATGATAACGGCTTTCGTGTGCGGCGTGATTGCCGTCTCAAGTGCGGCAAAGTTAATCTGAAAATTGTCAGTCTTTGCGGGCACGATGACAAGCCGCCCTCCACACGCCTCGACAAAGACACGATACTCGGGGAAGAACGGCGCAATCGTGACAAATTCATCTCCCGTTTCCATCAATGCCTTGAATGCGATTGTCACGGATGCCGCCGCCCCCGCCGTAAGAAAAAGATTTTTCCCTGTGACTTCCAAACCAAATCTTTTTTTGATGTCGGCCGCAAGGATCTCGCGTACCTGCAGTTTTCCGGGCGAAATCGTGTAGCCGTGCACCTCCGTCGGGTCACTGTGCGTCAGGATGTCCACTGCCGCTTCCTGAATGAATGTCGGCGCAGGCACGTTCGGATTCCCGAGGCTGAAGTCAAAGACGTTCTCTGGGCCGATCTCTGCCGCACGCTTCTGCCCGTACTCAAAGATCGTACGGATCGTGGATTTCTTTGTACCGAGTTCGTACATCTCTTGCGAAACCATATCGTCCTCCCCTTTTCTAAACGAAATGATGAGGCTGCTGCACGAAGTCGTTTTAACTCATGCAACAGCCCTTTGCTCTTGTTGTTCAGACGCTCAAAGTGCCCCCTCCACCACGCTTCGCGTGGTCCCCCTCCCCCGTGCCGCACAGGAGAGGCTTCCAGATTGCGGCATATTAGCTTCCCCCGTCCGAGACGGGGGAAGTGGCGAACGCAGTGAGCCGATAGGGGCGCCTATGCCTTCAGCCCTCACGCATTCCGCAGGAATACGTCGTAGCCCTTCTTCATCTCGTAGATGTCGACCTTGCTCGTGACCTCCCACGGCGCGTGCATACTCATGACAGCAACGCCGTTGTCGATGACATCCATGCCGTAACGTGCCATGATATAGGCAATCGTGCCGCCGCCGCCGAGGTCGACGCGCCCAAGTTCCGCAAGCTGATAGCTGACGCCGTTTTCGTCCATCATGCGGCGCAGCTCGCCGAGGTACTCTGCACTCGCATCGCTCGATCCGGACTTGCCGCGTGCACCCGTGAATTTGTTGAACACCATGCCGCGCCCGAGATATGCGACATTTTTCTTCTCGAACGCATCCGCATAGAGCCCGTCGTACGCGCTCGACACATCCGAGGAGAGCATCTTTGAGCGTGCAAGGGTGCGGCGCAGGGCGATCTCCGTATACTGCCCGCAGGCAGAGAGCACCTCTGCGACCATGTTCTCAAAGAAGCGCGACTGCATCCCCGTCGCGCCGACGCTTCCGATCTCCTCCTTATCCACGAGAAGGCAGCACGCCGTGCGCTTTACCGCTTCCGTCTCGAGCATAGAGCAAAGTGCAGTATAGGAGCAGACGCGGTCATCTTGCCCGTAGCCGAGCACCATGCTGCGGTCAAAACCGAGCTCGCGTGCACGTCCCGCCGGAACAAGCGTCAGCTCCGCCGAGTTGAAGTCCTCCTCGGCAATGTCATAATGCTCTTTGAGGAGCGCGAGAATCCCGTCCTTGACGGATTCCTTGTCGTCTTTTTTCAGCGGATAACCGCCGATGAGCACATCCAGCTTCTCGCCCTCGATGACCTTTGATGCCTTTTTCTCAAGCTGTTCCTGCGAGAGATGTACGAGGAGGTCCGTCACGCAGAAGACGGGATCGTCCGCCTTCTCCCCAATGGTGATCTCGACAACCGTGCCGTCTTTCTTCACGACAACACCGTGGAGTGCAAGTGGGATCGTCACCCACTGATACTTCTTGATGCCGCCGTAGTAGTGCGTGTCAAAATACGCCAGCCCATTATCCTCATACAGAGGGTTCTGCTTCACATCAAGGCGGCAGGTGTCGATGTGCGCGCCGAGGATGTTCATGCCGTGCTCCATCGGCTCCGCCCCGATATGGAAGAGTACGATCGCCTTCTTCATGTTGACGGCGTAGACCTTGTCCCCCGCCGCAAGTGTCTCCCCATTCGCGATGACATCCGCAAGGTCACGGTAGCCTGCTGCGCGTGCGCGGCGCACTGCCTCCGTCACGCTCTCGCGCTCCGTCTTGCAGTCCGAGAGGAAGTCAATGTAGCCGTGTGCAAGTACATCGACTGCGGCGCGTTCCTCCATTGTGTATTTTGACCAGACCGAGGTCTTCTTATCGTCACTCATATGTATTCCTTTCATATATCCCACGCCTCGTGCAAAATCTGCACGAATTCATCTTTTGATGCCGCGCGATTGAATCGCTCGCGCAGCTCTGCACTGCCTTTTAGACCGCGCGTGTACCATGCCGCATGCTTTCGCATCTCGCGGATGCCAATGTATTCGCCTTTATAGCCGACGAGGAGATCGAGATGCCGCAGGATTACCTGTGCACGCTCCGCGAGAGTCGGCGGGGGCAGTTCCTTCCCCGTGTGCAGGCAGTGAATGAGCTGCGGGAAAATCCACGGATTCCCCTGCGCCCCGCGTCCGATCATCACCGCATCTGCACCTGTGATGTCGAGTGCACGCGCAAGATCGGCGGGACGGCGGATGTCACCGCTCACAATCACGGGAATATTGACGGCACGCTTCACCTCGGCGATCGCCGCATAGTCCGCATTGCCGCTGTAGAACTGCTCACGCGTACGCCCGTGCACGGCAACGGCATCGACACCGACCGCCTCTGCCATCTGTGCAATTTCCACAGCGTTGCGCGAGGCATCATCCCAACCGAGCCGCATCTTCACCGTAAACGGCAGCTTCGTCGCGCGGCGAATCGCGGTTAATATCTCCTCCGCCTTTTTCGGCTCGCGCATGAGCGCCGATCCCTCGCCATTCTTCACAACCTTTGGCGCGGGACATCCCATGTTGAAGTCCAGAATGTCCGCCGTCCCGATCTCCTCGATGTAGGCGGCAGCCTCCGCCGCCATCGCCGCAGATTTGGCAAAAATCTGCATCGCAATTGGACGCTCGCCCTCCTCCGTGCGGAGCATCTTCATCGTGTGTTCGTTGCGGTAGTGGATGCCCTGACTGCTCACCATCTCTGCAAACGCGAGTGGGCAGCCCATATCGTGTACGATCACGCGGTATGCCGTGTCTGTCACCCCCGCCATCGGCGCAAGAAAGACGGGATCATCGAACGTGAACGCTCCTATTTTCATTGGCTTCACGGCTGGTTTCGCTCATAGAGAACACGCAGCCCCGTAAGCGTCAGAAAGTGATCGACCTTATCGATCGTCTGCGATTCCTTTGCTACCATGCGTGCAAAGCCGCCCGTCGCGACCACCTTCATCTCCATCGCAAGCTCCGCCTTGATACGTCGGACAATCTCGTCGATCTGCCCGACGTAGCCGTAGATGATGCCCGCCTGCATGCCTTGGATCGTACTGCGGCAGACCACTGTTTTCGGCGGCACGAGTTCGATGCGCGGCAGCTGCGCCGCACGCTGAAAGAGAGCCTCTGCGCTCGAGCCAAGCCCCGGCGCGATCACACCGCCAAGGAAGTCCCCGTTCTCCGCCACAATGTCGAATGTCGTCGCCGTCCCGATGTCGATGACAATGAGCGGCCCGCCGAACTGCTCGTGTGCGCCGATGACATTTACAATGCGGTCAGCACCGATGGCGCGCGGATTTTCGTAGTTCAGACGTATACCGGTTCGTATGCCTGGCCCAACGATCAGCGGGCGGATGCGGAAGTAGCGCTCGCACATCTTTCGCAGGGGAACGACAAGCGGCGGTACAACCGAGGAGATAATGATTGCCTTGATATCGGACATCTCAATGCCCTGATAACGAAACAATTCATTGAACAGAATACCGTATTCGTCGCCCGTCTTCTGCCGATCCGTCGAGATGCGCCAGTGCCGCAGAAGCCGCTTCCCTTCGTACGCGCCCATGACGATGTTGCTGTTGCCGATGTCCAGTACTAGCAGCAAGTTCTTTCCTCCGTACTATTGTATAGTTAAATTTATTTCAAAGAGTTTATGCACGCGGACGAATCGACACATCACCCGCAAGCACGCGCCGCCGCCCCTCTGCCGTGTCGACAAGGAGTGCGCCCTCCGCATCAATATCCACCGCAACGCCCTCGAACTCCTCGCCCGCAGGGCCGATCACGCGCACCTCCTGCCCGAGTGTCACGGCATACTCCCGCCACGCCGCCAGCACAGGGGCAAAGCCCTCGCGCTGCACGCTCGCATAGAGGTCATCGAGCACACGCAGGAGTTCCTGTAGGAACGCCACGCGCGGCAGCGGTGCGCCCTTCATCTGCATCAGCGACGTTGCTATCGCGCGCAGCTCTGCGGGGAACTCCTCGGGTGCAATGTTCACATTGATGCCGATGCCGATCACGACATAGTTCACGCAATCCATCTCCGCACTCATCTCTGTGAGGATGCCGACCAGCTTGCGCCCGTCGTGCAGGATGTCATTCGGCCACTTGATCGCCGCGCGCAATCCGAACTTCTCCATCGCACGCGCCACCGCGACCGCTGCCATCAGCGTACACTTCGGCGCGTCCTGCGGCAGGAACGTCGGACGCAGGAGGATGCTCACCCAGATGCCCTTGCCGGGCGGCGAGAAAAACGCGCGCTCCATGCGCCCACGCCCTGTCCCCTGACTGTCGGCAACGACCACCGTGCCGTCCTCCGCACCCTCGCGTGCAAGGTTTTTCAGCACGAGATTCGTTGAGTCCACCACATCGTAACAGATGACCTTCCGACCGACGAGCGCCGTCTTCAGATCCTGCGAAATCTCCGTCTCGATCAGGCGGTCAGGGGCGGAGCGCAGGACGTAGCCGCTGCGCGGCGCGCTCGATATATCATAGCCCGCATCACGCAGAGCTGCGATCTTCTTCCACACAGCTGCGCGCGTCACACCGAGCCGCTCCGCCATCTTCTCGCCTGAGATATAGCCGCCCGCCGCCCGCAGGAGTTCCAGCACATCCCTGCTCATCGCATACCTCCAATCGAAAAGCCGTTATCCGCCCCATTATAGCGCAGATAACGGCTCCATGCCACAAAAAAATCGAAAAATATGAATACGGCTCTTCTACGTGCGCTGCACCCGTACAACCCATTGATAGGCATCCAGATCCTCCGCATTCACATGAACCATTTGAAGCGAAAGGATCTCATCTCTGAACTCTTGCCACTGTGCATCCAGAGGAAGTTTCCTGGGTTGAATCTCATCAACCATAAACCCCGCATTCTCAAACACCTGGACAATCTCGTATTTCGTAAAGAAACGAAAATGTGTACGATCCCGCACCCCCATGTCCTCATACGTCCAACGACCACAGAGAACATGATAAAGATTGCTGATATGCGCCACATTTGGAATGCTTGCGACGATCGAACCACCTGGCACGAGCAGTTCCCGCATATTCCGAATCGCCGACCATGGATCAAGAAGATGCTCGATCACATCCCCCAAGATAATCTAGTCAAATCGCTCTGGAATATCCGTGAGTTCAAGCTTTTCCACGTTCATAGAGAGGATCTTGGCAAATGGTGCCGCGATCGCCGCCGCACTCTCATTCAGCTCCACCCCATAAAGTTTTGCTCTGGGGTTCTGCATTCCGATCTCCCGCAGAGTTGCTCCACAGGCACAGCCGATCTCAAGAATACGCAGTCCCTCCTGCGACAGATCCATCAGCGGGAAGAGTTCCGAACGTACCGCAAAAGAATAGTTGAGCGAAAGCCCCCACTTATTGTGAAAAAGTGTGCGTTTCCTCTCGCATATACGCTCATATTCCTCAGTATCCTGAAGTCCATCATCGTGATGAACATAGACATTTGGAAGCGATGCCATGCCGTAACCTGCCTGTGTCATACGCAGCGTGTAGTCATATGCAGCGAGCGCGGGAACCGTATACCGCTCATCGAGGAATCCTGCTGCCTCGACCACCCCACGTCGCACCATGAGCGCAATCATCTCCGCGAAGAGCTCCACATGCGGTGCTTTCTTCTCCGCACGAATCGCTGCCGCCGTCGCCACGAACGCATCCCAGCCTTCATAGGGCGTATCCGGCAGCAGTTGTGCCCGTTCATACACCGACGGTGCAACTGCGCACACTGCCCCCAACGCAGCATCATGAATCAATACGTCCAGCATATCCTCCGCTGCGAACGGAGCAAGCAGGACACCCGCATGTAGAAAGAGCAAAACCTCTCCAAGAGAGGAACGAATCCCTGTGTTCACCGCATGGGAAAAGCCGCGGAGCTCCGCACAGTGGATCACACGGACATCATCATCCCCTGCAGAATCGCGACAGGTTCATCCGCCGATGACCCGTCATCGACAATGACCACCTCATACGGCAGCTGAACAGTATTGCGTATCGTCAAAAGACATTGATTGACTTGTTCATTCATATTGTACACGGGGATGATTATACTCAGCTTTGCCATAGTCTTTTTACCCTTCCACAAATGGCATCAATGAGATTTCAAATTATCCCCTTGACGGCTACCATAACTTCCACGGAGCATCACCGCTCTCCCATAGAGTCTCCAACTTCCCCTTATCACGCTGCGTATCCATGCACTGCCAGAAGCCCCCATGCTTATACGCATGAAGCCCGCCGTTCTTCGCAATTGTCTCAAGCGGCTCCGTCTCAAAAATGCATCGCTCCTCATCGCGGAGATAGTCAAAGACCGCCGGTTCGACTACCATAAATCCGCCATTGATCCAGCCGCCATCCTCCTTTGCCTTTTCAACAAAACGGCTGATCTCATTAGTCGAGGATTCGATATCCAAAACGCCGAATCTGCCCCCCGGCTGAATCGCCGTCATCGTTACGAGTGCACGATCCTGCTTCGCATTATGTGTTCGAACAAGCGCATGCAAGTCAATATCACTCACCCCATCACCATAAGTCAGCATAAAGGTCTCGTTACCCACATACTTTTGAATGCGTTTAATACGGCATCCCGTCTGTGCATTGAGCCCCGTATCCACAAGCGTCACCTTCCACGGTTCTGAAACATTGTTGTGTACCGTCATCGCGTTGCCCTGCGTAAAGTCGAAGGTCACATCCGATGTGTGCAGATAGTAGTCGGCAAAGTATTCCTTTATCATATAGCCCTTGTATCCAAGACAGATGATAAACTCATGAAATCCATAGTGCGAATAGATCTTCATAATATGCCAGAGAATCGGCTTCCCACCGACCTCGATCATGGGCTTCGGCCGCAGCGCTGATTCCTCACTGATCCTCGTACCGAGCCCGCCGGCCAGGATAACAACCTTCATACATCTGCTCCCTTCGTCATAGACTGCTTCACGAATAATAACTAAGTCACATATCCCTCATGTTTTTATCACTTAAATCGCTCGTATATGGAAAATGACACTATTTCCGGACAAGAACTGACGCAAATAGGCTCTATCATTTTCCGGAGTTCCAAGAGCAGCATACACCCTCTCGGCAAAGGATTCCATGCCATTGAAAACCTGGCCGCCTGTCACATACCCGATCTGTACTGACGGCTCAGTAAACCGCTCCCGCAACGCTGCAACAAAACGCGTCGTCGGATATATGCGTCGCCCATCGAGTGGCATAACAGTGTCATAAACAAGATACGGAATCTGATTCGGCAAGCTTTCCATGGTATGCTCGAAACTGTTGTAGTTATGCAGAGAGGCATAGACAAAGCCGTGCGGACGAAGACGTTCATGACAGATTTGAAAAAACGAGAGGATGTCGCAGATCAGCAGGTCATTGAGCTGTGCAGCAGCGATGATGAGGTCGTAGTGCTCATGCACCTCATCCGCGAGGTGATCCAATGTATCCGTCTGCACGATACGGTCTGTCATAGATCGCACATCTTCCAAATAACGCACATCTGTCACAACGGCATCGATCGCCACTTCCCGCCGCAGCTTGCGGAAATAATTGCGGATAGACAGAATCCCCTCCCCAAACATCGGTTCAATGACGAGCGCGCGTACCGGAGAATCAGCTTCCGGTACTGTCTTCAAGAATTCATCCATATACAGTTTGCATTACAAGTAGGATAATGTATCCCCTTGTATTATCGTCAAAATCTCACATTTCCTAAAGAAAAGGCGCTGCCGCATTCTCACTCATGCAGCAACGCCTCCGTCATTGTTTCTATTTATTCCACTGCGTCACATTGAATTTCGGCTCTGTACTCGGAACGGGCGCAGGACGCTCCTCGGCGGCGCGCTCTGCTTCCTCGCTCGTCTGCGTAGAGTCGTCGATCACGACGTCAACGGGAATCATTGCAGGTTTGCCGGTATCATCCGTATCGTCGTCATCCTTGCTCTTATCGCTTATCTCCCCCTTCGTCATCAGCTCCTCGAGCTCGCTTGCATTCAACGTCTCACGCTCGAGCAGTGCGTTCGCAATCAGATCGAGCTTCTCGCGGTTCTCCGTGATGATGACGCGGCACGCTTCGTACGCCTCTTCGATGTAACGGCGCACCTCGCGGTCGATCTCGCCCGCGACCTCCTCGGAATAGTTACGGTCGCGGTTGAAGTCACGCCCGAGGAAGACCTGATGGTTCTCCTCACCGTAGGCGATGGGGCCAATGGTATCGCTCATGCCGTACTGCATAATCATGCTGCGGATGATTTGCGTCGCCTGCTGGATGTCGCTCGATGCACCCGTACTGATCTCACCGAGCACGACCTCCTCTGCAACACGCCCGCCGAGCGCGACCTTGATGCGGTCGAACAGCTCCGAACGCGTGCGGTAGGAGCGATCCTCCTTCGGCAGGGAGAGCATATAGCCGCCCGCACGCCCACGCGGAATGATTGTGACCTTGTGCACGGGATCGGCGTGCTCGAGCAGCAGACCGACAAGGGTGTGACCGCCCTCATGGTATGCCGTGAGTCGCTTCTCCTCGTCCGTCATGACGTGGGATTTGCGCTCGGGGCCTGCCAGCACGCGCTCGATCGCCTCCTCCATTTCCGCCATGTAGATCTTCTTCTTGTCGCGGCGCGCAGCAAGGAGCGCCGCCTCGTTCACGAGGTTGCTGAGATCCGCGCCCGTAAAACCGGGCGTACGGCGCGCAAGCACGTCCAGATTCACATCATCCGCGATTGGCTTGCCCTTCGTATGCACCTTGAGGATCGCCTCGCGCCCACGCACGTCGGGCTTGTCCACGACGATCTGGCGGTCGAAGCGACCGGGGCGCAGGAGCGCGGGGTCAAGCACATCGGGGCGGTTCGTCGCCGCGATGATGATGATGCCCTCGTTCGATGCGAAGCCATCCATCTCGACGAGCAGCTGGTTCAGCGTCTGCTCGCGCTCGTCATGTCCACCGCCGAGCCCTGCCCCGCGCTGACGACCGACGGCGTCGATCTCGTCGATGAAGACAATACACGGCGCGGCTTTCTTTGCCTGCTCGAAGAGATCGCGCACGCGCGAAGCACCGACGCCGACGAACATCTCGACGAAGTCGGAGCCGCTGATTGTGAAGAACTGTACGCCCGCCTCGCCGGCAACCGCCTTTGCGAGGAGGGTCTTACCCGTGCCCGGAGGGCCGAAGAGCAGGACGCCCTTCGGAATGCGCGCACCGAGGTCGTTGAATTTTTCGGGGGTCTTAAGGAATTCCACAACCTCCTCAAGCTCCTGCTTCGCCTCGTCCGCACCCGCGACATCGGCAAACGTCACCTTTTTCTTGTCGCTCACCATGAGCCGCACGCGCGACTTGCCGAAGTTCATCATGCGGCCGCCGCCCATCTGTGACTGCTGCATGATGAAGAACCAGAAACCGATGAGAATCGCAATCGGGATGAGTGATGTGAGCATCGTCTGCCACCACGGCGGCTCGGGCGGATTCTCCGCCGAGATATTGATCCCCTTGTCTGAAAGGCGCTTGTAGAGATCCTGATCGCTGTTCGGTGCATCGGGCGCAATCGTCGTGAACTCTGTCCCGTCCGTCAGCGTGCCGCGGATGTTGTTCTGTACGATGACGACCTTGTCGACCTCGCCCGACTGTACCTTTGCGTTAAAGTCGCTGTATCCGAGCGCCGTCGCGTGCGGTGCCTGATGGCTGCCCGACATATAGTCGGCGACCGTCCAGACAACGAAGAACATGAGCGCGTAAAAAGCAAGATTTCGCAATATCGACTGATTCAATTTCTACCTCCTCCGGTTTATTCGTAGACGGAACGCTTGAGCACCCCGATGTAGGGCAGATTCCGATATTTCTCCGCATAGTCAAGGCCATAGCCCACGAGGAATTCATCCGGCACCTCGTGGCCGAGGTAGTCGATCTCCACAGGCGCGACGCGGCGCGAGGGCTTCGAGAGGAACGCACAGATCTTGATGCTCTTCGGATGGCGCCCCTGGAACATCTGCTTCAGATAGTGCATGGTCGTACCCGAGTCGATGATATCCTCAATGATGATGACGTGCTTGCCCTCGATGGAGAAATCGAGATCCTTCAGGATCTTGACCTGCCCGCTCGAGACCGTCGCGTCTCCATAGCTAGACACAAGCATAAAGTCAAAGGCAACGGGATGATCGATGGCGCGCACGAGATCGGTGAAGAAGACCGCAGCCCCCTTCAGGATGCCGACACAGTAGACCGTCTCCGGTGCATCGCGGTAGTCCCGCGCAATCTCCGCGCCGAGTTCCTGCACGCGCGTGCGAATATCATCCTCGGAAAAACAAATACGCTCGATGTCGCTGCTCATCATTTGGCTATCGTCTCCTTCACATATGAAATACACAAAATATCACGGGTGGATTCCGTCACGGGCGCAAGCGTGCTGCGCCGTCCGCCCTCAATCCAGAAAATCTCATGTGTATCCGCAAGCGCAATGAGCGGCATCGTATCCCTCTCCTCACGCGGAATCTTGTCATCAATCAGGATTTCCTTGAGCTTCTTTCGCCCGACGGGAAGCTGCATATAGTCACCCTCCCGCCGCGTCCTGAGGACAAGCGGAGGAAGTGCCATGCGATCTGCATAGACCGCTTCGCGCGCCTCCATCCTGCGCCAATCGTCCGCCGTCATGCGGTTCAGACACCTGATGTGAAACTCCATGCCCTGAAAATTCATTATAGCATATTCGCGGGTGAAAGGAAGCAAAATTTCACGATTTTCTAAAGCATCTTTGTGTGCGGGCAGACGGCAAAGCGCAAGCACGCCATAGCGGCTGTATGCATGCCATCCCCCCTGCATCTCAGCATGTGCCGTGCCCTCGGCAGTGAGGAGCGCGCGCAGCCGCTCCTCATGGAGATAGGAAAAATCCTGCGCCGCCTGCGTTTCTGCCGCCCAGAAGAGGCGCAGCACACGCCGCTGCAAGGCGGGATGAAGTGCGCGCAGTACCTCGATAGAAAGCCCACCTTCGCAGCGCGCCCGACTGTATTCCGCGCGCGCAAGTGCGGCGAGCAAATCGTCCTCCTCCGCCGCAAGGGCAGAGAGTCGCGTGAGCGCATCCCCCACGGCGGGGTTATACTGCGCGCGAAGCGCGGGCAGGAGTTCATGACGTATGCGATTACGCCGCACATCCAAGGCATCATTTGTCGCATCGTGACGCGGCAACAGCCCACGCTCTTCCGCATACGCCTCGATTGCGGCGCGCGTGAGGGAGAGAAGCGGGCGCAAATGCAGCCCGTCAAAGACGCGCATCGACGCGAGCCCCGCAGGCCCCGTCCCGCGCAGGATGCGCAGGAGTACGGTCTCTGCGAGATCGTCCGCATGATGCGCGAGCACAATCGCATCCGCATCATGCTCCTTGGCTGCGCGATGCAGGAAGTCATAGCGGCAGATGCGCGCCGCCATCTCAAGCGAGATCTTATGCGTGCGCGCATAGGCGGGCACGGCACCCGACTCACATACGAACGGAAGCGCACGCGCCGCACAGAAATCCTTGACAAAGCGCGCATCCGCACGGGACGCCGCACCGCGAATGCCATGTTCATAGTGGGCGGCAATGACACGCGCACCGCCCGCGCTGTGCAGACGCTCCAACGCATCCAGCAGGGCAAGCGAGTCCGTGCCGCCCGAGCATGCAACAAGTAGCGTACGCGCCGCATTGAAAAAATCATGTGCGCGCAGAATACCTTCGAGATTTTTCAGCAAGATATGCTCCCGATATAAAAAAAGGCACTCCAAACGGAGTGCCCTTTTCCCTCTTCTATGACTGTATGCTGCTGCAGAAGAGCGCACACATTCCATCCAATATTAGCACATCCCTGTCTCAGCCACGGCGCGATCCGCGTCCACCGCGCTTGGAATCCGTCTTGCGGCGCAGATCGGTCAGCCGTTCATCACTGTCCTTCAGGAAGCGCGACAGCTTGTCCTCGAAAGAAGGAGAGCCGATCTGCCGCGAGGCAGCTGTGCGCCGCATATCACGTGGGGGGCGCGGCGGACGTGCAGGAGCCGCAGACGGCTGTGCCGGGGCTGCCGCCTTATCCTGAAGCGCCTTGATCGATAGTCCGATCTTGCCGCGGTCGTCCACGGTGAGCACCTTGACCTTGACCGTATCGCGTTCTCTGAGGAAATCGTGCACATCATTCACATAGACATCGGCAACCTCTGAGATGTGGATCAGTCCCGTCTTTCCCTCGGGGAGCTCGACAAAGGCGCCAAAATTCGTGATGCCCGTCACGACGCCCTCTACTACACTGCCAACTTCGATGGCCAATACAACTCTTCCCTTCAACTACAAACCGTCGGGGTCGTCCCCCATATTTATTTGACCCGTTTATTATACAGGGCAAATACATCCTGTGTCAAGAAATTCAGGTGCGCATCGGAGCCATTGTACGGCGTTTTCACAGATATGGAGTCAATTGTTGTTGGAACGCTTTCCTGGCGCATAGGGAAGCTCCCCCGCCCCCGTCATGCCCAGCTCTTCACGCGCCAGCTTCTCAATATAGGGGAGTTCGCCCAGACGCTCCTTCTCAGCGCGCAGACGGTCATTCTCTTCCTGCGCCACCGTGAGGCGCTCCGTTGCAAGACGCTGATCCTCATACACATGGGAGAGGTAGAATCCCTGTGATACGATCATCGAGCCAAAATAGGCCAGAATGAGAAGGAGTGCGATCATAAACCAGCGCGGTCTCCTAGGCGTCCTTCTCCTTGCCATGCGTATGCCCCCTCTTCCTTGTCAGCATTTCCATCAGAATCTTGGCCACGCGCTGTGCTGCATCCTCACATGCACAGTCACCTGCCGCCCGCCGCATATCCGAAATCCGATGCGCAAGGATCTCCTCCACCGCAGGTGCCATGCGCTCCCCTGGGTGCAGCCATACGGCGGCTCCACGCCGCGTCGCATAGACGGCGTTCTCTGTCTCAGGACCTGGAATCGGATCGTGCAGGAGGAGCGGCAGCCCCGCTGCAAATGCCTCACTAATCGTGAGACCTCCAGGCTTCGTGATAAGGAGGTCTGCCGCCCGCATGAGCACAGGCACCTCATCGGTATAGGCAAAGACGCGGATCACATGCCGCGATGTCTCAGCCACACGACGCGCATGTGCCTCGAGCACCTCATTGTGCCCCGCAGCAACGAGGATGGCAAGCCGTCGCTCAAGCGTCTCAAGTGCCACAAGCGTGCGATCCATGCCGCCGAGTCCGAGTCCTCCGCCCATGAGAAGAACGGTCGGCAGTCCCCCATGCAGGCCTACCCGCTCCTGTGCCTCCATCTGTCTCAGCGCATAATCCGCCCGCGCAATCGGTATGCCGCTCGCCTCTACCGTGCGAGGAGCAAATCCTCGCTCTGCCATCTCCGCCGCCATCGCCTCCGTTGCGACAAAGTACTGATCTACGCCGCGCACAAGCCAGATTGCATGCAGCGCATAGTCCGTCAGGAGTGCCGCCAATGCGTAGGAGCCTCCATATCGCGTGCGCCAGAGCGCCGCAGCCCCCTCGGGAAAGGGATGCGTCACGATGACGAGATCCGGCTCATAACACCGCACGATCCGTCCCATCGTGCGCACCATCACCTGCGCAAATGCGCCGCGCACAATACCGCCGCTCGCCTTCTTTCCCGCAATGCGGAAGAAAACATCATAGAGATCCGGGACGAAGCGTAGCATCGTGAGATAGATGCGCTTCATGAGGTAGTGAATTGTGGAAACTTCACGCGCCATAAAATCGACAACATCCACCTGTATAGCATCTGCCTGCGGGTGCGCCGCGAGCGCTGCACGGATTGCCTCGGCTGCGCGCGTGTGTCCGGACCCGATGGACGCTGTCAGGATGAGAATACGGGCACGCTCCATCCTCCACCTCCTCACAGAACCACGATTATTGTATCACAATTTTCAACGATGGACAAAAATTTTTTACGCTGTGAGACCACCGTCGACACAGTAAACGCTCCCCGTCACCCATCCTGCTGCGGGTGAGGCGAGAAATGCGATTACAGCAGCGGCTTCGCAGGGCGTTCCGATGCGTCCGAGCGGATAGACTGACGCCATCTCCCGCAGTTGCTCCTCACGGGCACGCTGCGATGAGAGCTGACGCTCCGTGAGCGGCGTCAGGATATCGGCAGGAGCAACGGCATTCACGCGCACCTGATCGCCTGCAAGGTCGAGCGCAAGTGAGCGTGTAAAGGCGATGACCGCCCCTTTCGTCGCCGCATATGCCGCGCAGAAATAATTCCCGTGCAGTCCCGCATCCGAGGCTACATTCACGATATTGCCCAGCGTGCTCCGCAGATGCGGCAGCGTCGCCTGCGTCAGATGGAATGTCCCCTTGACATTCGTCGCAATCAAGTCATCTAGGGTCTCCTCCGTGAGATCATCCAGCGCACCTTCTACGTAGATCCCGGCGGAGTTCACGAGGATATCGATGTCACCAAACGCGTGTACTGTCTCCTCTGCCGCACGATGGCAGTCCTCCGTGCGGCGCACATCAGAGCGCGTAAATTGCGCCCGCTCCCCCGCCGAAAGCTGCGCAAGCGCCGTCTGACCACGCGCCGCATCGCGCCCCACGAGCATGACCGATGCCCCGCCCGCAAGAAAGATCTCTGCCGCAGCAAGCCCAATTCCCGAGGTTCCGCCCGAGATCAGTGCCGTTTTTCCCACGAAGGCATCCCGTGTAAAAATATTCTGTTCCATATCCGTCCGATCAAAAGAAAAACCGGACTCCCAACGGAAGTCCGGTCTCACGTTCAAGAGAAAACTTAGTTCACAGAATCCTTCAGAGCCTTGCCAGCCTTGAACACAGGCGTCTTCGAGGCCGGAATGTTGATCTCCTTGCCCGTCCGGGGGTTGCGCCCCTTGCGTGCCTTACGATCCTTCACCTCGAAGGTACCGAAGCCGATCAGCTGAATCCTGTCGCCCTCGGAAAGTGCGTTCTTGACTGCCTCAAAAACGGCGTTGACCGCCTTCTCTGCGTCCTTCTTCGTCAGACCTGCCTGCTCTGCTACGTTTGCGACCAATTCCTGCTTGTTCAAAGTAGCATCCTCCTTTAGATATTTTCCATTTTCCTAGCGACCACAAGGGGTCGCGCTGTCATGAGAGAATTTAACAGAATTACTTCGAAAAATCAAGGGGAAAATCAAAAAAAAACCGCTTTTTTCCCTAAAAATACACGTTTTTTTATCCATTTTCCCAAAAACCAGGGGTGTATGGAATAAAAAGTGTGGTCAGATGATCAATATCTTCCTGCCAATCGAGTTCAAAAAGTGGGATGCGCTGCACGCGCTCATCGGGCAGTGCAAGATGATGAAGATAGATGACCTCCTGCGTATCTGGGAAGTGCTCCATCAGGAGGATCTTCAGATCAGAGGCCAGCTCACGTGAATAGAGCTGTGTGATGATGAGATTCTGTGCAGGTGGCGCAGCAACAGCCTCCTCATCCATCGCATCCACAATGGAGAGCCCGTTCACGGGATCGAGCCCGAGTGCAGCAAAAAGCGGCTCCAAAAAGCTCATCGCAGCCAGGATCTCGAGAGGCACCCCCGCCTCCATCGTGCGCTCGCGCAGAAGCTGTACCGTGCGCTCAGCGACAAAGGGGCTACCTGGAACGAGATAGAGCACATCCATCGTGCGTGCACGCGCCATCAAATCATCCACAATTGACGCGTACAGTTCATCGAAATCGTCGGCTTCCTCGTAGAGATGGTCATACGTCTCGTAAGAAATCCCCGCTGCATCGAGCACTTCCACCGTCGGATGAATGCGCGTGCGCAGGATAATGTGCTGCGCCGCCTCGATGCGCGCCCATGTCGCGCGCGTGACAAGCCCCGCATCCCCGGGGCCAAGTCCCGCCACTGTCAGTTTATATTCTGCCATATCTCACTCTCCACTCGCCATCTGTACAATCTCCAGTGCCGTATCCAATATCTCCCTGCGCTCCTTCGGCTGCAAGCGAATGCGGTAGCCATCTCCCTCCGGCAGGGGCCCAACACGCCGCCCAAAGGCGCGGTCAAGGCGCATGAGTGCGGGCAGGGGCAGCTTCTCTCCCTCGGGCAGTGCGATATCCAGAGCCTCACCCTTAGCCGCAATGCTGCGCGCGCCAAAGCTGCGCGCATAGTTCTTGATGCGCGCGATGTCGAGGAGTGCGAGCACAGGTGCTGTCGGCTCGCCGAAGCGGTCGATCAGCTCATCGAGCAGGGCATCCAGATCCTCATTCGTACGGACAGCGGCAATCTTCTGATAGATCTCGATCTTGTGCATCGCATCATCGATGTAGCCGCCGTCGAGATAGGCCTCCACGGGCAGATCGATGACCGTCTCCACGGGCGGCGGCACAGGTACCTCACCACGCTTGCGCGCAACAGCTTCCTCGAGCAGCTTGACATACATCTCAAAGCCGACGCCTGCGATATGCCCGTGCTGCTGTGCTCCAAGCAGACTACCCGCCCCGCGAATCTCGAGATCGCGCATGGCGATCTTAAAGCCCGAGCCAAGCTGGGCGAACTCCTTCATCGCCTGCAGACGTTTCTCCGCTGTCTCGCTGAGTACCTTGTCGCGCCGATACGTAAAGTAGGCAAACGCCATCTTTGCCGAACGCCCCACACGCCCGCGCATCTGATAAAGCTGCGAGAGCCCAAAGCGATCAGCATCGTAGATGATGATCGTATTCGCATTTGCCACGTCGATGCCGTTCTCGATGATACTCGTTGCGAGCAGGATGTCATAATGTCCCTCGTAGAAGTCCATCATGACCTGCTCGAGCACGTCTTCGTTCATCTGCCCGTGTGCCGAGGCAATGCGCGCCTCGGGCACGAGACGCAGCAGATGCTCGCGCATGCGGTCGATGCTCTCCACGCGGTTGTAGATGAAATAGATCTGCCCCCCACGCGCGAGCTCGCGTTCGATCGCGCCGCGCATCATTGCATCGCTGCTCTCCACAACGTAGGACTGCACGGGCAGACGGTCGGCGGGCGGCGTCTCGATGATGCTCATGTCGCGCGCTCCCGCGAGCGACATATGCAGCGTGCGCGGAATCGGCGTCGCCGAGAGCGTCAGCACATCGACCCCCGCCGCGAACTCCTTGATCTTCTCCTTCTGCGTGACGCCGAAGCGCTGCTCCTCATCCACGATCAGGAGACCGAGGTTCTGGAAGCGCACGCGCTTCCGATTGAGGATCGCGTGCGTCCCGATGAGGATGTCCACGCGCCCGCGTGCCACCTCGTGCAGGGTTGCAGCCTGTTCACGCACGGAGCGGAAGCGGCAGACCACGTCCACCTTCGGCGCGAACTCGGCAAAGCGCGCAGCAAAGGTCTGGTAGTGCTGCTGGGCAAGCACCGTCGTCGGCACGAGCACGGCGACCTGAAAGCCGTCCATTGCTGCCTTGAACGCCGCACGCACGGCGACCTCTGTCTTGCCAAAGCCCACGTCCCCGCAGAGCAGGCGATCCATGGGCTTCTCGCTCTCCATGTCGTGCTTAATCTCTGCAACGGCGCGCAGCTGATCTGCCGTCTCCTCGTAGGGGAACGCCTCCTCGAACTCGCGCTGCCCCGCATCGTCTGGTGTGAAGGCATGCCCCTTCGCGAGCTGGCGCGCGCTGTAGATCTCGAGCAGATGGTCGGCAATATCCTCCACGGACTTCTGCGCCTTTGCGCGCGCACGCGCCCAGTCCGCCGTACCCATGCGGTGCAGGCGTGGCGCTGCGCCCTCCGAGCCGATGTACTTTTGCAGGAGGCCGACCTGATCTGTCGGCACGAAGAGCTTGTCGTCTCCGCCGTACTGAATGCGCAGGTAGTCGCGGTGCACACCTGCCACCTCGAGCGTCTCCACCCCGAGGTACTTCCCAATGCCGTGTGATACATGGACAACGTAGTCGCCGGGCGCAATCTCGCGAAAGTGACGGATGCGCTCCCCTGCCGACGGTGTGCGCCGCAGCTTTGCCTTGTGGCGACCAAAGATATCCTGCTCCGTAAGAACCGCAATCTTCGCCGCGCTCAGTTCAAAGCCCGCGCGCAATGCCCCCGAGGTCACGACTACCGCATCCCTGACCTCCTCGCCCTCCCTGCGAAGAACAATTGCAGGGATCTTCCATCCCGTCAGCATATCGCGGACGAGATTCGCCCGCTCCACGCCGCCTGCGAGGACAAGCACTCTTGTCCCATCCGCAAGATAACGGCGCAGTTCACTCTCGAGTAGGGCGAATTGACGCTGAAATGCCGTCATCGGCACCATGTGGAAGCCGACAAGGGTCGTCGGTGCACAGGCGGAATAGGAGCGGCTCATCAGTGCGGCAAACACTTCGTGTCCCGCCGCGCCCGCCACAACCAGCTCCTCCCACGAGAAGAGGCGCGCGGCGCGTATGTCATCCTCCTGCGCAGCGTCCGAAAGCGCTGCACTCAGACGGGATGGCTCATCGAACAGCGTGATTCCCTCTCGTCCGAGATACGTCAAAAAGCACGCCTCCCCCTCATCATCCGCTGCACGCAGCGGCATGACGGAAGCCGTGCCGATATTTTTGATGGAGCGCTTTGTCAAAGGATCATACTCGCGCATAGAGTCGATCTCCGCGTCGAAGAATTCGATGCGGATGGGAGAGAGCGCGTTGATGGGAAAGATGTCGACGATGCCGCCGCGCACGCTGAACTGCCCAACGTGCTCCACCTCGGCCGCGTGCTCATAGCCGAGCGCAGTCAGGCGCTCGAGCAGCGTATCGCGCGGCAGTTCCTCACCGAGGCGCAGGGAGAGCGCAGCGCGCGAAAACTCCGCCGTACTGAGCCCCTTCTGTGCCGCCGCCCCGATATCCGAGAGCACAATGATCGGCTCATGGCGCAGGAGCCGGGCGAGAATGTTCATCCGCTGTGCCGAACGCTCGAGCCCCTTTGCCGCACCAGGTGCAGCGAAATCGATGCGATCCAGCTCGGGCAGTTCATAGACATCCGCCTCAGGCAGGAGCGATGCCAGATCCTCCTGCCACGCGCGCAGCGCTTCGCGCCCGCTCGTCACGATGGCGAGTGGGCGCGGGGCGCTGTCATAGGCAGCAGCGACGGCAGCGTGCTTCATGGAGCCGGCAAATCCGTGCGCAAGGATTTGCTGTGGCTCCCCGCCCAATGAATCTGCCAGCTGATGCACGCCGCTGTCTGCACACAAGATCGAAAAGAGTGCGTTCATTTGGGAGCTGCAGCGAGCGCTGCGCGCACAAAACCTGCAAAGAGCGGATGCGGATGGTTCGGCCGCGACTTGAGCTCCGGATGGAACTGAGAGGCGACGAACCACGGATGATCCGCGATCTCCACGACCTCCACGAGGCGGTTGTCGGGGCTTGTGCCCGCAATGACCATGCCCTTTTCCTCGAGCTGTGCACGGTAGGCATTGTTGAACTCAAAGCGATGGCGATGGCGCTCGCTGATCTCGATTGTGCCGTATTCTGCACGGGAGCGGGACGCGTCGGAGAGGATGCACGGATATGCCCCGAGGCGCATGGTACCGCCCTTTTCCTCCACATCCTGCTGATCTGCCATCAGGGCGATGACGGGATGCGGCGTCTCGGGCACAAACTCCGTGCTGTGCGCATTGGCGAGACCCGCAACGTGACGCGCGAACTCGATGACGGCACACTGCATGCCGAGACAGAGCCCGAGGAAGGGAATCTCATGCTCGCGTGCATACTGGATCGCGCGGATCTTCCCCTCGACACCGCGGTCGCCGAAGCCGCCGGGGACGAGAATTCCCCTGCATCCGACGAAGATCTCATCGAGATCGGCATTCGGTGCCTCAAGCTCCTCCGCGTTGATCCACGTGATCTTCACCTGAGCATCGTGCTCGATGCCGCCGTGATGGAGCGCCTCCGTCACAGACATATAGGCGTCCGGCAGGGCTACGTATTTGCCGACAACGGCGATCTTCACCTTTTTCGCGGGATGGTTGATTTTGAAGACCATCTTCTCCCACATCTCCATATTGGACGGATCGAAGTTCATCGCCATCTTCTCGAGCACGATGCGGTCGAGTCCCTCCTGCTGCATCATGAGGGGAACCTCGTAGATCGTCGCTGCCGTACGGTTCTCGATGACGGCATCCGCATCCACATCGCAAAAGAGTGCGATCTTCTCCTTCATCTCGCGCGGAATAGGCTGCTCCGTGCGGCAGACGAGGATATCCGGCTGGATACCGATCGCTCGCAGCTCCTTGACGCTGTGCTGCGTTGGCTTCGTCTTCAGCTCGCCCGCCGCCCCGATGTAGGGCAGCAAGGTCACATGGATATAGAGTGCGTCGTTCTTGCCGACTTCCTTCTTAACCTGGCGAATCGCCTCGAGGAACGGCAGGCTCTCGATATCGCCGACCGTCCCGCCGATCTCCGTGATGACCACGTCGGCGTTGTCCGCCTTTGCCACATCGTAGACGCGCTGCTTGATCTCGTTCGTGATATGCGGAATGACCTGCACCGTCGAGCCGAGATAGTCGCCGTGGCGCTCCTTGTTGAGCACCGTCGAGTAGACCTTTCCCGTCGTGATATTCGAACGCTTTGTGAGGTTAATGTCGATGAAGCGCTCATAGTGCCCGAGATCGAGATCCGTCTCCGCCCCGTCATCCGTGACGAACACCTCGCCGTGTTGATAGGGGCTCATCGTGCCGGGGTCAATATTGATGTAGGGGTCGAATTTCTGAATCGTGACCTTCAGCCCGCGATTCTTGAGCAGCCGACCGAGCGATGCCGCCGTAATGCCCTTGCCGAGCGATGAGACCACTCCACCCGTGACGAAAATATACTTTGCCATGCCGTTCCTCCGCACTCCTTACATCAGTTCTGAATGCTCTCGAGCTTCTTCTTGCGCGCTGTCTCCTTCGTAATCGCCGTCTTTGCCGCAGCGGAGGAGGCGCGGGACGAGGAGCGCTTGACCTCAGGCGGAACCCACTCCGTCAGCCCCCATTTGCTCTCGCCCTCATAGTGAAAGCGGCTGTCCATGTTCATCATCGTATAGATCTCGGAGATCGCCATGGCCAGAGACTGTACGGGTTTGTGCGTCGCCTCGATGACCTCGGTGATCAGCTCCTTATAGTGAACGGGCGTTTCCTTCTTCGCGAGGATGTGATAGGCGGCGTCCACTTCCGACATGTGTTCAAAATCCATAGATACGCTCCTTTCAAGCGGCGCTTACATCTTCTCCGGTGCCGAGACCCCGAGCACACCGAGATTGTGGCGAATCACGCGCCCTGTCGCAAGCACAAGGGCGAGGCGCGCAGAGGCGAGAGCCGGCTTCTGTCCGACAATGCGGCATTTATTGTAGAACGAGTGGAATGCACTCGCGAGTTCATGACTGTAACGTGCAATGCGCTGCGGAGCATAATCCGTCGCTGCGCGCGCGATTTCCTCGGGGTAGGAGGCGAGCTTCTTGATGAGTGCGATTTCCGTCTCGTCCGTCAGGAGCTCGAGCTCTGCCCCATCCCGCACGGCAATCCCCGCCTCATCCGCCTGACGGAAGATGCTCGAGATGCGCGCATGCGCATACTGGATGTAGTAAACGGGATTCTCATTGGACTTCTTCTTGGCAAGGTCGAGGTCGAAATCAAGCTGACTGTCGAGCGAGCGCATGAGGAAGAAGTAGCGCGCTGCATCGACGCCGACCTCCTCCATCAGCTCGCGCAGTGTGACCGTCTCACCCGTGCGCTTGCTCAGCTTCACGAGCTCTCCATCACGGTAGAGGCTCACCATCTGCAGGAGGAGTACCGTGAGCACTTCGGGATCGTGTCCGAGTGCCGCCATCGCCGCCTTGACACGCGCCACATAGCCGTGGTGATCCGCGCCCCATATGTTGATGAGGCGTCCGTAGCCGCGCTCGTATTTATCGTCGTGGTAGGCGATGTCTGCTGCGAGATAGGTCGGTACGCCGTTATCGCGGAAGATCACGCGATCCTTGTCATCTCCGTAGTCCGTCGAGCACAGCCAGACTGCGCCGTCCTTCTCGTATGCCTTCCCGCGCTCGAGCAGCGTGTCCACCACACGACGCACGGCATCGGGATGCAGTGTGCGCTCGCTGTACCAGCGATCGAAGGTCACGCCGAAATCCGCCAGATCCTCCTCAAGCGCCGCAAGCTTCTCACGGTAGGCGACATCCTGAAAGAGCTGCAGACGCTCCTCCTCGGGCAGTGCGAGATACCTATCCCCCTCGCGGTCAATGATCCGCTGCGCCGTCTCCACGATATCCGCACCGTGGTAGCCATTCTCGGGGAATTCCACCTCTTTGCCAAGGAGTTCCAAATAGCGTGCATTCACCGACACAGCGAGGAGATTCATCTGATTGCCTGCGTCGTTCACATAGTACTCGCTGTCCACAGCATATCCCGCCGTGCGCAGCAGATTCACAAGCGCCGAGCCGACGGCTGCGCCGCGCCCATGTCCTACGTGCAGAGGACCCGTCGGGTTCGCGCTGACATATTCCACCTGAATACGCGGCGCATCCTGCGATGGCAGCGTACCATAGTCCTCCCCTGCAGCAAGAATGGCACGCAGAGTATCGGCAATCACCGACTTTTTGAGATAGAGATTGATGAAGCCGGGGCCTGCGACCTCCGCGCGATCGAGCCAATCACCCGCAAGATGCGCCTGAATCGCCGCTGCAATCTTCTGCGGCGGCTGACGAAAGACGCGTGCGGACTGCATTGCAAAATTCGTCGCAAAGTCGCCGAGCTCCTTCTCGGGCGGCTCCTCCAGAAGAATTGCAGGGAGTGCGTCGCCCTCCGGCAGCTCTCCCGCCGCCACAGCTGCCTCTACTGCGCGTATGAGCGCCTGCTCGATCTGCTGCTTGATATCCACCTTCGTTATTACTCCTTTACATAGGTTCGATCCGTATCTCGAGCGTATTGTCACTTTGACGCACGCCATCCACATAGAGTGTATAAAAGAGATATATCTCCTCCCGCCCGTCCGCAAATGTACGCATGCGCAGGCGGCGCGTATCCGTCTTGATGAGAAATGTGCCGTACGGCGTACGGTAGTTGCTCGAGCGCTCCTCACCTGCGGAAAAATGCTGCGTCCAGCGTACAACGCCGCGACGCTGGAGCATAACCCCCGCCGCGCCGATCCGCAGAACCGACGGAACGGTCTCACCATCAATCAGCGTCGCATCATCGTAGCTGACATAGTGGCTCTCACCACGCAAAAAACGCCGTCCGGTAACGGACAGCGCAATGCGGCTCTCCTCGCCCGCAGCATCCACCTGCCTCCCGTCGAGGAAGACACGTACCTGCTCCGCACCCTTCATCGAATCGTCCCTCCGACAAAAAGTGTCCTGCATAGCCTAATTCTGATCGACGGCAATCGCGAGATCCACCATCTGACCGCTCAAATTCATCTCCACAACGAGGTATTGCCCATCGCTGATCTTGACATCGAAATCCTTGCCCACGCTCAGAGATGGCGTGGAGATGTCAACGTCGAGACCCAGCCCCGTGATATTCGTCGCCGTGTGCGCCGTCAGCATGTTGCTGAGCTCAGAGATCGCACTCTGCGCCATCTCGTCAAACGACTCCACCGGCATGCCCATCATCATCTGAGAGGCAATGAACTTTGCCGTATCCTCACTCATATTGTAGACGACATTCCCGCGGATCTGCTTCGTAAAGCCGACCAGCATCGATACCCCGTGACTCTTGACCCGATCCGATGCGGCATAGAGTTTTGTCCGCGTCGGCTCGGGGAACCCCAGCATCGGCATGACCGTTGTAAAGGCATCCACAAAAGGATTGATCAGTTTTGCATCCATCTACTACTCTCCCTCTGCAAAGCCCACATTCATCCGCACCATTCCAATTGGCAGCCGTATGCTGATGCAGAACGTCGTCATACGTGGGCTGACAATATGCACCTGAGACCCATGAATCGTCCCCGGCGGTGTCAGGCGCAGTTCCTTTCCCTCAAGTACGTTGTTGATCTTCGATACGGCACGTCCCGCGAGGATGTTCGCCGCCTCCTCGACGGCATCCACCGCCTCGACATCATCGACTTCTTCCACAGGCGCACGTCCAAGCATGTGCATCGCGAACAGCTTGATTACAGACTCATCCATATAGAAAATCGCACGGCCTGTCGTGAATCCCGTAATGCCGATAATGACGGCAACACCGCTCACATCGAGTGAGCGCGAATCATACGGCTCAATCTCGACCTCCCCCTCCATGCCGAGAAGTCCTGCGAGTCCCTGTTGGAGGCCTCGCCCAAAGGGCTTGGCATAGAGTTCACGAAACGCCGACTCCTGACTCACCGCAGACTCACAGATGAGATGGAGCGTGTCCACAAGATCCGACTTCGACACCGGCTTTTGCAAAAATGCGCGGATTCCGACAGCCTTTCCCTGCGTGATGAGATTCAGATCCTTCATCGCACTGATCATCAGAATTTTTGCATGCGCATCCGCCGCAAGAATACGTTTGCTGCACTCCAACCCATTTGCATCTGGCAGATTCATATCCATTGTCACAAGATCCGGATGCAGCTCCGTGTAAAGGCGCAGTGCCTCTACCGCATCTGCCGCCATACCGCAGACCTCGAAATCCGTATCCCTTAGATTTTCAGCAATCATCACGCGGCTGATCTTGGAGTCATCCACAATCAGCACCCGTAATTTCCCCATACAAACTCACCCTCTTTTACGGACTGTTACATGTATTCCCTATTATACACGAAACAACGGCGTTCGTCACATGTTTTTTGGCAAAACTTCCACCCAGTACCCGTCCGGATCTTCAACGAAATAGATGCCCATCTCCGCATTTTCATAGCAGATGATGCCCATCTCCGCATGTTTTGCGCGTGCTGCAGCATAATCGTCCGTATAGAGCGCGAGATGGAACTCCTTCTCCCCAAGATCGTACGGCTCCGTGCGCGCATGCAGATACGTCAACTCGAGCTCGAAATCTGTCACGCCATCCCAGAGGTAGACGAGCGTAAATCCCTCAGCCTCCAAGCGGCGCTTCTCACGAAAGCCGAATGCCTTCTCATAGAAGTCCATGCTGCGTGCAAGATCAAGCACATTGAAATTCACGTGCGTAAACGTAAATGACATCCTGTCCTCCCAACCAAAAACACATTGTATCTCGGAAACACTGCATATGCAGTAACAAACACAATAATTACGTGCGGTCTACGCGGTCAAAGAGCTCCGTCACCTCAGGTGCGGGCTCCCGATCGAGCTTGCTCACAATGTAGATCGCAAGAAGTCCGAGCAAAAAGCCCGGCACAATCTCATAGAGACCAAAGAGCGCAAACTGCTTCCAGACGAGCACCGTAATGCCGCCCGTCACAATCCCCGCAAGCACACCGCGCTCCGTCGTACGCCGCCAGAACAGACACATGAGGAGCGCAGGGCCGAAGGATGCACCGAAGCCCGCCCATGCGTACGCCACCATATCGAGAATAAAGTTATCGGGACTCAGTCCGAGGTAGATCGCCGCCGCCGCAATCGCAAGCACGGACAAGCGGCTCACCCAGACGAGCTCCACCTGCTGTGCATGCGGGCGGAAGCTGCGCCGATAGATATCCTGCGCGAACGCCGATGCCGCAACGAGCAGCTGCGCAGAGGCTGTACTCATGATTGCCGCAAGCACCGCCGCGAGGATCAGCCCTGCCACAATGGGCGGGAAGAGCTCGCCCGCCATCGCGAGGAACACCGTCTCTGCCGCCGTCCCCTCAAGGGGTGTCCTGAGATAGACTGCACCGACCATGCCGACCAGAATCGCAGCGGAGAGCGAGATCACCACCCACACCATTGCAATACGCGTCGCCTGCGGCAGCTCCTCCGCATGACGAATCGCCATGAAGCGCACGAGGATGTGCGGCTGTCCGAAGTAGCCGATGCCCCATGCCATGAGAGAAATGAATTCAATGACTCCGAGCGTACTCCCGTCCACCTTTGTCAGCGGCGAAAAGAACGAGGCGTGCTCCATGTAGATCAGCTCCGCCGTCGCCGTGAAGCCGCCGAGCATGACGGCAGCACCCACGGGCACCACGAGGATCGCGAAGAACATCATCACGCCCTGGATGAAATCCGTGCGCGAGACGGCAAGGAAGCCGCCAACAAGCGTATAGAAGACGACCACAGCCGCGCCTGCAATGAGAGCCGTGAAATACGGCAGCTGAAAGATCGTCTCGAAGAGACGCCCCGCCGCCACGAATCCCGAAGACGTATAGAGAATGAAGAAGATCAGAATGAAGATTGCCGGCACGATGCGCAGTGCACCCGATGTCGCAAAGAACCGATTCTCAAAGAAATCCGGCAGCGTCAGCGAGTTGTTCGCAAGCTCCGTATAGACGCGCAGGCGCGCCGCAATGAACTGCCAATTCGCCCATGTACCGAGTGCAAGACCGAGGGCAATCCAGCCCGCATTGAGCCCTGCCACATATGCAAATCCAGGCAGCCCCATGAGCATCCACCCCGACATATCCGATGCCTCGGCGCTCATCGAGGTCACCCATGCGCCGAGTTTCCGATTGCCAAGAAAGTAGTCGCTCATATTGCGCGTACGCCGATAGTAATAGACGCCAATCCCCATCATCACGAGCATATAGACAAGGAAGATGACGCTGATTTCAATTTGCTCTGCCAAAGACAAATCCCCCGTTAGCAAGGAATCGCTGATAAAATGAAGTCCGTCAGATTGGTGTAGATTTTTTGTCCTGTCAAGGAGACAAACCGGACGCATAGCAAAAGCTATGTGGAGGATTTGTCGACGCAGAGAGGGCGAAAAAGATGCTCCAAGATGATCGGGCTGAATTTATCAGTGCTTCCTTAAACAATATGACGTTCATTATACGAGATTTTTGCCCGAAAAGCAAAATTTTTCGGGAGCTCGCGCTCTTTGGCATGAAAAAACCCCGCATGCGCGGGGTTGCTCTCCTAGATGGACGACGTTACTCCTGCTGTTCAAACAGAGACTTATCCACGCCACAGAGCGGGCAGACAAAATCCTCCGGCAGATCCTCAAACGCCACACCTGCGGCGAGATCGTAGTCGGCGTCGCCGACCGCCTCATCATAGACCCAGCCGCAAACCGTACAAACCCATGTCTTCACGGGAAGCCCTCCTTAATATAATACACACAATTAAAACATAACACACAGATGTATCGGGAGATTAGACTTATGTATAAGTTACTACCCAATAACAATTATTATATTACAACATATTTTGTCTTTTGGCTAGGGGTTTTGAAAAAAATTTATAAATTTTTACGGAATCGCTGATAAAATGAAGTCCGTCAGATTGG
>NZ_KB290952.1:182123-291187 GCF_000318175.2 Selenomonas sp. oral taxon 138 str. F0429
CATAGCAAGGGCTATGTGGAGGATTTGTCGACACAGAGAGGGCAAAAAAGATACGCCAAGATGGCGGTGCTGAATTTATCAGTGCTTCCTTACCATGGCGATATTCTGTTGGTTTTACGCCCATATGCTTTTGGAAGATCTTGCTGAAATAGCGCGTGTCCTGATAGCCGCAGGCAGCGGCAACCGCATAGATCTTCTCATCGCCCTCACGCAGCATCTGCCCCGCACGGCGCAGGCGGCAATCCGTGAGATAAGCGCTAAACGAGGTGCCGCAGCGTGCGAAGAGCTTGTGCAGATAGCTGACGCTCAGTCCCAGCTCATCCGCGACCTCACGCACGGTGATCGGCTCCGCCATATGCTCCTCCATATGGCGCACAGCGTGCAGGAGATAGCCGCGGATCGGCTCCTCCTCCGGCAGATCGAGATGTGTAGCGATGACCTCCGAAGCATTCGCTTCATGGAGATGAACGCGGCGCTCCCTGATATGGTCTGCTGCCAGACGCACGGCCGCGGAGAGCTCCTCATCGTCAAGCGGCTTCAGGAGATAGGCACATACGCCGAGTGCAATCGCCTGCTGCGCGTACTCGAACTCACCGTAGCCTGAGAGAATGATGTACTCTGCTTCCAGCTCCTCGCGCAGGCGCGCAATCACATCCAGCCCCGAGAGCCCGGGCATTTTGATATCCACAATCAGTACATCGGGACGATACTCGCGCGCGAGAAGAATCCCCTCCATGCCGCTGCCTGCCGCACCGATGACCTCGGCGCCAAAATCCTCCCACGGCGTCAGGCGCATAATGCCCTCACGCTGCATGGGCTCGTCGTCAATAATCAGCACTTTAATCATAATGAGGAGCCTCCTCCCAGTGCTTCAATCTCAGTATTACCTCCGTCCCTTTCCCCTCCGCAGAGTGCAGCTCGACTCCGCAAACTTCATCCCCATTCAGCACCGCGCGCATATGCACATTGTAAAGTCCAAAATGATTGTCATCCCGCCGCGCGAGCACTTCCTGCTGCCGCTCAGGGCTCATCCCCTGTCCGTTGTCCTTCACGCGAAAGACGAGATACCCGTCTTCCCGCGCGCCTGTGATCGTGATGCATCCGCCGCGTTCTGCCATCTCGATGCCGTGCTGTATCGCATTTTCCACAAGGGGCTGCAAAATCAGCTTCGGCACATAACAGCCATATGCCGAGGACTCCACACGCACCGTCACCTTGAGGCGTCCCTCAAATCGGCGCTGCTGGATCTTCAGATACGTGCGGAGAAAGGTGAGCTCCTCCGCCACTGTTACGAACTCCTTCATGCTCACCGAGGCACGCAGCAGCTTCCCGAGCTGCACGGCAATGTCGGCAGCCCCCTCACTATCGCCGAGTTTCGCACTCCACTTGATGAGGTTGAGCGTATTATACATGAAATGTGGCTTGATCATCTCCGTGAGCGATTTCACCTGCGCCACGCGCAGTGTCCGCTCGCGCTCCCGATTTTCTGCAAGCAGCGTGCGGATATGCGAAACGAGGCTGTTAAATGTCAGTGCAAGTTCCCCGATCTCATCGCCGCGCTGCGCGTCCACCTGTACCGAGAAATCATCGCGGCTGCGTACGCGGCGCATGGCAAGCGCAAGGCTGTGCAGCGGACGCCAGAGATGACGGCTCAGCAGATAGGCAAGATACGCAGTCATGCAGAGCGCGACGGCATCCACCATCAGCACGAGACGGAAAAGATAGTCAAGCGGTGCGGAGTCAAGCCGCTGGCGCAGATGCACGGCAAAGCCCGTATCCGACGAGGAGTAGGCATAGTCGCGAAAGACAGACTCCGAAGCCGTCCCCTCCTCGGGCGTAGAAAATACGGAAGAAAACCCCTCGCGGTGATGATCGAGCATGTCCATCATGACATAGCGATAGCGATCCGTCAGGATGATCTGCCCTTCATTGCCGTCCTGCACACGCTGAATGAGCGGCACAAGAGCCTCACGCCGCACATCGATAACGGCAAAGCCGAGCAGCTCCTCCCCCTGACGAATCGCACGCGCCATCGAAAAGACCGTCTCCCTGCGATCTGCCTCATAGCGGTCTGCAGAAGCAATCACCCAGTCCTGCCCCTCCACGGCACGGCCGAGCAGCCCCCAATGCAGATGTTCCGGCAGCCGATAATCGCGCGGCAGATCATCCGTCGCAATGACCTGACTGCCGTCTGCGGAGAGGAGATAGATTGCTGCCTCGCCGGAACGCCCTGCCAGAATCGCATAGAGATCGCCGTAGATGTTCTCTACATCTGCACGCTCACCACGCAGAAATGCAATGGTCTCCCCACGCACGAGCAGAGGGTTCATCAGGCGCTGATAGCTGCCAACAAGATTGTCGATCTCGCGCGAGATGCGCTGTACCTCGGCACGGCCGCCCTTTGCCTGCGTATTTTCATAGACACGATCCGCCGCATAGAGGATCATCGCAGAAGCTAAAAGGAGCGGAAAGAGTCCCCCAAAGAGCAGATAGGCAAGCAGTCGCTTCTGATAGCCGATCCGATATCGTCCCATAAATGGCGCAGCCCCTCTCCAGCCGCAAGTAAAGAGCGACGGAAAACGAGTAAAACAAAGGTCTTCCTTAATGTTCAGACTATAAAGAAAGAATACGGATAAATTCAATTCCTGTCAAGTAAAATCATGTATAAATAGAAAAAATATATTTACATACAAAAAGGAACGAAAGCAAAGGAAAAACCGCCACAAAACGTGACGGTCTTGGAAGGGGAAAATATGGGAATGGGGGGATGGGGGGAAAATGGGGATTTATTTGATAACCGCCGCGCGCCATTTGCTTAGGAACTCGTCCCGAAAGGAGACGGCGCGCTGCGTATCAAACCAAATGTAACGAATCTCCGAAAGAGGACGAAGATTCGGCGGTGCCGGAATATCGGCACGCGTTGAGCGTCGTTCATATTCGCCGAGGCGTTCATGAACCTGACGGCTCATCAGGAAATTGAGGAATTTCTTTGCATTCTCTGCGTGCGGAGCATTTTTGATGATTGCAATTCCGCCCGAGGACACAGCCGTCCCTTCTTCAGGATAGACAATCTTCATATGGGCACCGCCCGCAATGTATGTGAGTACAGCCTCCTCAAACGTTGCAGTAACGGCATATTCTCCATCGGAAAGAGCCTTGATCTGCGCTGCCGAGCTGGCGGTACTGCGTCCATCGAGCTGCTCTGCCACGTCTCCGATGACTGTGGTATCGCCGCCAAGGGCATCCACCATCGTCAGTAGGACGGCATAGGAGGACGTGGACTTCGTTGGATCTGCCAGTGCAATGCGTCCACGAAACTTTGGGTCGAGCAGATCCCGCCACCCCTTCGGGGCGTCTACCTCACTCACCAGATCACTGTTGTAGGCGATGACGTAAGGATCCATGACCATATTGTAGAACGCATTGTTCCCGCGCACAAAATTGGGTAGAATTGCAGATTTTTCAGGAGACACATAGGGTTCGAGATAGGACTCAAGTGCGACGTAGGCATCCGCCGTGCCGCCCCATATAATATCGCCGTGCGGGTTCTCCTGCTCCGTGCGGACACGCGCCATGAGCTCGCCCGAACTGCCGCTGACAAGCTGTACCTGTATGCCAGTCTGCTCCTGAAACTCTTTGGCAAGCGGAGCTGTCCAGTTATCCGTATTACAGTTGTAGACAACAACGATATTTTCATCCGACTGCACGCTCTGCGGCTCTGTGCCGCAGGCTGCAAGGAGACCCCCTGCCGTGAGCAGAAGCGTCGCACCCCATATCTGCATGCGCTGAAAGATGATCATCGTGCGACACCTCCTCAACGAGATGTCATCAATTTCAAATCTTTTTGATAATTCTACAATAATCAGAACTGCAGTGCAATCATACAGTTCGTCATTTTTGGGGGAGAATCCTATCTTTGTGCGTCGCAACCAACGCAAACGCACCGGATAAAAGTAAAAGAATCGCTAATCTTTCCCGCGTAGCGCGCGCTGCGCGTCGAAAAAATGCACAATCGCCTCTGCTGCTGGGCGATTCATGCCGGGTGCTGCTACGAGTTCATCGACGGATGCCGCCTTGATCTTATCGAGTGTGCCGAAGTGCGACCAAAGACTCTGCCGCCGCTTCGGCCCCACGCCGACGATGTGATCGAGCACGGAGACGAGGTTGCGCTTGCCGCGCAGCTTGCGATGAAAAGTAATTGCAAAGCGGTGCGCCTCGTCGCGGATGCGCTGGACGAGGTAGAGGGACTGACTGCGGCGCGGAAGCTCGACAGGCTCCGAATTCCCCTCCGTAAAGATGAGCTCGAATTGCTTTGCGAGTCCAACGACAGGCACATCCTTATGCCCCGCCTCGTTTCGGATGATTTCAAGTGCGGAGGAGAGCTGCCCCTTGCCGCCGTCGATGATGATGAGGTCGGGCAGTTCATCCTCCGGCAGTCCAACGTAACGCCGCGTTGTCACCTCGCGCATGGAGAGGAAGTCATCGGGCTTGCCCTCCGCGCTCCGAATCTTGAAGCGTCGATAGTCGGACTTCTTCGGCATACCGTCCTCGAAGACAACCATCGAGGCGACGGTCTCCTGCCCCTGATTATGCGAGATGTCAAAGCATTCCATGCGGCGCGGCGGCTTTTTGAGTCCGAGATAGCGCCCCAACTCCTCGACGGCGCCGAGTGTCGCTTCATCCGCAAGGCTGCGGCGCGTCTCCTCGTCCGCGAGGAATTTCTCCGCGTTGCCCGTCGCCATCGTCACGATATCACGCTTCGTGCCGCGCTGCGGCGTGAGGAGGGCGACCTTGCCCCCGCCCTTTTTCTCGGCAAGCCACTGCTCGATGACCGCACGCGCAGCGTCGTCGATCGTATGCGGCAGCAGCACCTCGCGCGGCACGAAGGTCGCCTGATTGTAGTACTGCTCGAGGAAGGCGCGCAGGATGTCCGCATCGCTCTCCTCCTCGCTCCCGCGCAAAAGGAAGTGCTCGCGCCCGATCATCTTGCCACCGCGGATGAAGAAAATCTGTACGCAGACGCCCGCTGCCGAGCGCGCCATACCGAGCGCGTCCTGATCTCCCGCGCCCGTCACGATGTTCTGCCGCTCCGCCGCCTTGCGTACAGCTATGAGCTGATCCCGAAGGCGCGCCGCCGTCTCGAAGTGATAGGCTTCCGCCGCAAGTGCCATGCGGTGCTCGAGCTCGCGCTCCACATCGTCCGTCCGCCCTTCGAGAAAGAGCAGGACGGCGCGGATCATCGCATGATAGTCCTCCTCCCCCACCTTCCCCACGCAGGGTGCAAGGCAGCGCTTGATGTGGTACTCGAGGCACGGCCGATCAGGCATTGTCCGACACGTACGCAGAGGAAAAAGGCGCTTCAGGAGCTTTAAGCTGTCCCGCAGCGCCGTCACATTCGTATAGGGTCCGAAGTAGCGCGCTCCATCACGCAGTACGCGCCGCGTGATGAAGACGCGCGGATATTCCTCCTGCACCGTCACCTTGACATAGGGGTAACTCTTGTCATCCTTGAGCCGTATATTGTAGCGCGGACGATGTTTCTTGATAAGATTTGCCTCGAGAATCAGCGACTCGACCTCGTTCGCGGTCATGATTGTCTCGAAGTCGGCAACATGCGAAACCATCGCACGCACCTTCGGCGCCTGATTGCGGCTGCTCTGGAAATACTGCCGAACGCGGTTCTTGAGGACGATTGCCTTGCCCACATAGATAATCTTCCCGCGTGCGTCCTTCATGATGTAGACACCCGGCGAATCGGGCAGCAGTTTCAGCTTTTCGGCAACGAGGTCTGTCACCTCAGTGCCCCGCCTTCATGCGGTTGATCGCGCTGAACAGGGCAAGAATGGACGAGGTGATAATATCCGTATCGAGGCCTGCGCCCCAGTAAGTCTTGCCATCCTCGCCCGTGATGCTGATGTAGGAGATGGCACGCGAGGTCTGTCCAATCTCAAGCGCGTGCTCACTGTAGGTCAGGTTCGTATAGCGAAGCCCCAGATTTGCCTGCATGGCGTTCGAGATCGCGTCGAGGCGGCCGTTGCCGCGTGCCTCATACGTGCGGTCCTCACCGTCCACCTTAAGATGAACATCGCCCATGCGTGTGCCGTCCGGCTGCTTTTTCAGATGGAAATCCGTGAGTTCGAACGGGAATACAACATTGACGTAGGTATCCATGAACACCTTGTAGATCTCGTCCGGCAGGAGTTCTTTGTGTCCGCTGTCGGATACGGACTTGACACGGTAGCTGAGATCCTCGCGCATCTTCTTCGGCATGCTGATGCCGTACTGCTGCTCCATGATATAGCCGACACCGCCCCTGCCCGACTGGCTGTTGATGCGGATGACATCACCGTCGTACGTGCGCCCGATATCCTTCGGATCGATGTAGAGGTATGGCAGTGACCAGTGCTTGGGCTTGTTCTCATCCCAGTGCTTCATGCCCTTGGCGATGGCATCCTGATGGGAACCGGAGAACGCGGCAAAGACGAGTGCACCCGAGTATGGCTGGCGCGGGTTGACCTGCATGCGCGTCACCTGCTCATAGACCTCGACGAGGTGTGGGAGATCGGAGAAGTCGAGGTTCGGATCGACACCGAGCGCGAACATGTTCATCGCGACGGTGATGATGTCGACGTTGCCCGTGCGCTCCCCGTTGCCGAAGAGTGTGCCCTCGACACGGTCTGCACCCGCGAGCAGCCCCATCTCCGCATCTGCTACGCCGCAGCCGCGGTCGTTGTGCGGGTGGAGGGAAAGGACGACGCTGTCACGGTATTTCAGCCGCTCATTGACGTAGGCAATCTGCATTCCGTAGACGTGTGACATCGACATTTGAACCGTCGAGGGAAGATTGATGATCGCCTTGCGATCGGGCGTGGGCTGCCACACATCGAGAACGGCATTGCAGACTTCGAGCGCATATTCGGGCTCCGTGCCCGTGAAGCTTTCGGGCGAGTATTCAAACCGATAGTTCGCGCCCGCCTCCTCCGTCAGCTTCTTGAGAAGCTTTGCGCCGTCCACGGCGATCTGGAGAATCTCCTCCTTTGAGCGTGCAAATACCTGCTCGCGCTGTGCTGCAGACGTGGGGTTGTAGACATGCACAATCGCGTTCTTCACGCCGCGCAGCGCATCAAACGTCTTTCGGATGATATGCTCCCGCGCCTGTGTCAGCACCTGCACGGTCACATCGTCGGGGATGAGATTGTCATCGACGAGGCGGCGCAGGAACTCGTACTCCGTCTCCGACGCGGCAGGAAAACCGACCTCGATCTCCTTGAACCCCACACGCACGAGAAGATCGAAGAACGCCAGCTTCTCGTCCAAACTCATCGGGATGATGAGTGCCTGATTGCCGTCGCGCAGATCAACCGAGCACCAAATCGGTGCCTTGTCGGGTGCATCCATACGCAGCCAGTCCAGACGAATCTCGGGCGGCATATAGTAACCCTTCGTGTACTTTGTGTGATTCATGATCGTTCCCCCCGTATCAAAACATCTCTATAAAACAAGAACGTCCTTCGCCGCTGATGTGGGGCGAAGGACGCGCCTGCGTTATCCTAGCGTTGTGCTATCTTACCATATTCACGGACAGTTTGCAAATCCGACCAAGGTCGCATTAAACTTCTCAATCAGCTTCTCGGGCTTGTACGACTCCTTTGCCTTGCGCAACCCCTCGATCCCCATATCCTCCTCGCGGTTGATGTAGGTCATATGGCTCCACGCATGCTCCACAAAGCCCTGATTGATCGCGGGATAGGCACCGCGCAGCTCGGGATCTGCCTTCTCCACATGGATGACCGCCGTATCCGTGTTCAGCTGCTCGCCAAATGTAAAGGCGACGACGCGTCCACCAAGGAGGATGGCGCCGCCCTTCAGACCGAAGTCCTCGAAGTTGTTCAGCACCTCGAGAATCGCCGCGCGCTCGTAGCCGATGAACGGATCGACCGTGCCGTCCTCCTGACGGTGCTGCTTGTACCAGCTGTTCAACTCCAGCTTGCACAGTGTTACAACCTCATCCGTGATTGGGACGAACTCAGCATCGGGATGCTCCTTGCGAAACGCATTCAGATGATTCTTCTTCGAGTGCAGCTTGCGCCCCGCGAGACTGATAAGCTTTTCCGCGAGGTACACATAGTCGAAATTGTCGCGATCAGCAACCACCTCGAATGTGGCGCAGTCACAGGAGCGCAGGAAATCTGCATAGCCGCGTTCCATATCATAGATGTGGAATGGCTGCTCAATCTCCTCGAAGTACGCGAGCAGCTTCTTCGTCGCCGCAGGATAAAGCGCGGGATCGCAGAACGGCTGCAAGGCGGAGACACGCGCCTTCCACTCGCTCACAACGTAGAGGACATCGTCCTCCTCGGCGATGTGGACATGGAACGGTTCGCGCCACATGTAGAGATTCGTAAAGTTAAAATGCGAATTCTCATAGTAATTCGCACGAAAATATCGATCAAGCAGCGGCTTGTCTTCCTTTGTCAAGGCATGAAATTCGATGAGTCTCACCTTTCCTTTGGGCATTCGTAAGGAATCGCCATATTTATCAGCGAGTCCTTAATAAAAGTTCTCCTAACGGTTTCATTATAACAAAGCCGTCAAGCCCTACCTGTTCTGCTCTATATTTTACTAAGAATCAGCTCTCCCATGCCCGCGAGCACACAGTGTCCCAATCCTGCGGGCAGAAAGACGCTCTCCCCCTTCTGTAGCTGCAGTCCGTCCGTTTCGGTGCGAAGCTGTACGTTGCCCGAAAGCACGGTCAGACACTGGAATGAGTCTTCGCTTACAGTAAGCACACATTCCCCGTCCACTGTGAGATGATAGGCGGTGAAATAACCGCACGCCGCCAGAAGGCGCGCCCGCGCGCCCGCGAAGAGGTCGACCTCATTGCCGCACGCATACGCGGGAGCAGGTGCAAGGGAGGTCACATCAAGCGCCTTTTCGATATGAAGATCGCGTGGCTTGCCGTCCGCACCGATGCGGCCGTAGTCGTAGATGCGATACGTCGTATTCGAGTTCTGCTGAATCTCGCAGATGAGGATTCCCTTACCGATTGCGTGAAGCGTCCCCGCAGGTATGAAGAAGACATCCCCCTTCTGCACAGGCACATGGCGCACAACATTGAGGAGTGTATTGTCCTCTATGCGCCGACGAAACTCTTCCTTTGAGATCTCGTGCGCAAATCCATAGAGCAGCTCAGCCCCCGGTGCTGCGTCCACGACATACCACAGCTCCGTCTTGCCGTACTCCCCCTCGACGCGCAGGGCATAGTCATCATTGGGGTGCACCTGTACGGAGAGCTCGTCGTGCGCGTCGATGAGCTTGATGAGCAGCGGAAAATACGGAAACTTCGCCGCACGCGTGCCGAGTGCATCCGTGCCCGCCTCCGCGAGCCAATCCGAAAGAGTCCATCCCGCCGCAGCGCCATTTGCAATGACGCTTTTGCCGTCCCTATGGCAGGCAAGCTCCCAGCTCTCGGCAACCTTCGTCAGCTGCGTTTCCTTTCCGTATTCATCCCGGAGCCGCGTACCGCCCCAGAGATAGTCCTTCAGTGGCGCAATGAGTTTCATCGGATATTTCATAATTCACGTCCTTATTTCATTTCATAGGACTATCTTACCGAATTCTACAAAAAACTGCAAGTACAAAGCACGACCTATGAAATGATGATTGTTCCCCACCGCTGACTGTGGTATCATAGGAACGCCTGCAGCAGACGCAGGATTTCTTTCATAAAATATTTTACCCATATGAAACGGAGTGATTCACCATGTCCCAAAAGGTCATTGATACCACGGAGCGCCCGCCGCTCCTCACCACCATCCCGCTCTCACTGCAGCATCTCTTCGCGATGTTCGGCTCGACCGTGCTCGTGCCGATCCTCTTTCACGTCAACCCCGCGACCGTGCTGCTCTTCAACGGCATCGGCACACTGTTCTACCTCATCCTCTGCAAGGGCAAGATTCCCGCCTATCTCGGCTCGAGCTTCGCCTTCCTCTCCCCCGTCTTCCTCGTCCTCTCCGAGTACAGCTACGAGGCAGCACTCGGCGGCTTCATCGTCGTCGGCATCGTCTTCTGCATTGTCAGCTTCATCGTGCATACGATCGGAACGAGCTGGATTGACGTCATCTTCCCGCCCGCCTCGATGGGCGCAATCGTCGCCGTCATCGGACTCGAGCTCATGCCGACGGCGGCGGGCATGGCAGGGCTGACGGGAGAAAATACCGACGCAACCGTCATCTTCGTCTCGATCGCAACCCTCGCCATCACAATCTTCGCCTCGATGGCGTTCCGCGGCTTCCTCTCCATCATTCCGATTCTCATCGGCGTTGTCGCGGGCTACATCATCGCCTTTGCCGTCGGCATCGTCGATCTCTCGCACGTTGAGAGCGCGCCGTGGCTCGCGATACCGACGATCTACACGCCGGAGTTCGACCTGCGTGCCATCCTCATCATCCTGCCCGCCTCCATTGTCGTCATCGTGGAGCACATCGGCCACCTCATTGTCACGGGCAATATCGTCGGACGCAACCTCGCAAAGGATCCGGGGCTTGATCGATCCCTCCTCGGAAACGGCGTCTCGACCATCTTCTCGGGCTTCTTCGGCTCGACACCGAACACGACCTACGGCGAGAACATCGGCGTGCTCGCCATCACAAAGGTATACTCCACGTGGGTCATCGGCGGCGCAGCGATCTTTGCAATCCTGCTCTCCTGTCTCGGCAAGCTCGCCGCGCTCATCCAGAGCATCCCGACGCCCGTCATGGGCGGCGTCTCCATGCTGCTCTTCGGCGTCATCGCCGCCTCGGGCATCCGTATCCTCGTCGAGGCGAAGGTGGACTACAACAATCCGATGAATCTCCTCCTCACCTCGATCGTCATGGGGGTCGGTGTCTCGACGGCAAGCCTCACCATCGGCACGGTCACACTGCGCGGTATGTCGCTCGCGACTGTCATTGCCATCATCCTCTCCGTCTCCTTCCGCATCATTCTCGCCCTGCGCCGTCAGGAGCAGAAACAGCGCGAGTGATGGAAATCACAGTCGACCTGCACGCGGATGAAACATGCCCCGCAAAGGCATACCTGATGCGCACGCGCGGCATTTCCTCGGGGCTCTGGAAACGGATCAAGCACAGCGGAACATTCGCCGTGAACGGCGTCCCCGCGATTGCTGCGCGCACGATGCTGCGTGCGGGTGATATTGTCTCCTATGAACTGCCCATCGTCTCCTCCGTCACACCGGAGCAGCTACCGCTCTCCATTGTCTATGAGGACAACGATCTCCTCGTCATCGACAAGCCTGCGGGGCAGCTCGTCCATCCGACGACAAAGGAGGCACACGGCACCGTTGCAAACGCCGTGCTGGGACTCTATACCGCGCGTGGTATCTCTCTCGACTTTCACCCCTGCCACCGCCTCGACCGCAACACCTCGGGGCTGCTCCTCATCGCCAAGCGTCCCGAGGTGCAGCATCAGATTGCGCGTACACATACACTTGAGCGAACGTATCTGGCGCTGATCGAGGGAGCGATTACACCTACGTCAGGCACGATCGATGCGCCGATTGCACGCGCCCTGCCGAGCATCATCCTGCGCCATGTCGCGCCCGATGGAAAGCCCGCGCGCACGCATTATGAAACGGTGTGGACGAACGGAGAACATCCCCTTTTGCGGCTGCGCCTCGAAACGGGACGTACCCACCAGATCCGTGTCCACCTCGCCCACCTCGGGTATCCGCTGCTCGGCGATGATCTCTACGGCGGCAATACGGAACGAATCACCCGTCACGCCCTCCACTCGGCGCAGCTTACACTCACCCATCCGTTCACACATGAAGTTCTGACCATCACAGCCCCTCTACCAGAAGATATGACGGAGATTGTTCACCACATTTCTATATCATAAGAAGTCTTTGCTGCCTAATTATCCATATACATTTTTCGTCAACATTTTGGGATAAGAGTGACTCATACTCCATAATGCAAAAGACGACTGCGCAGGCAGTCGTCTTTTGCATTATGTTTATTACAGTGTCCCGAAGATGCGATCGCCTGCGTCGCCGAGACCCGGCACGATGTAGCCGTGATCGTTGAGGCGTTCATCGACGGCTGCGACATAGATCGACACGTCGGGATGATCGGCAGCCACGCGGCGGATGCCCTCGGGCGCGGAGACGAGGCACATGAGGATGATGCTGCGTGCGCCCTTTTCCTTGAGCATGGTGAGTGCCGCCGACGCACTGCCGCCCGTAGCGAGCATGGGGTCGGAGACGATGAGTGTACGATCCTCGACGCCGCTTGGCAGCTTTGCGTAGTACTCGACAGGCGCAAGTGTCTCGGGGTCGCGGTAGAGTCCGATATGCCCCACGCGCGCGGCAGGTACGAGGGTCAATATGCCGTCGAGCATGCCGAGCCCTGCGCGCAGGATGGGCACGATGCCGAGCTTCTTGCCCTCGAGCATCTTCGCACGACAGCGTGCGACGGGCGTCTCGATCTCCACATCGCGCAGCCGGAAATCGCGCGTGATCTCATATGCCATGAGCATGGCAATCTCCGAGAGCAGCTCGCGGAACTCCTTCGTCCCCGTCTCCTTCATACGCATGATGGTCAGCTTGTGCTGGATGAGCGGATGATCGACGAGATGGAGACTCGGAATATCGGACGGATGGAATGTATCAGCCATGGGAGAGGCTTCCTTTCTTTCAGAGATATGTTATTCGTACAGGGGGTATTTCGCACAGAGTGCGGCGACACGGCTGCGTGCCTCCTCCCTGCGACCCTCGTCTGTCGGTGCGTCGAGGACGTGGGCAATGATCCGCGCCACCTCACGCATATCCTCCTCCTTGAAGCCTCGCGTCGTGAGCGCAGGCGAGCCGAGACGGAGGCCGCTCGTGACGAACGGGCTGCGCGGCTCGAACGGGATCGTATTGCGGTTCGCCGTGATATTGACCTCATCGAGCAGGTTCTGCGCATCTTTGCCCGTAATGTCCTTATTCGTGAGATCGACGAGCATGACGTGCGTGTCCGTGCCGCCCGATACGATGCGGTAGCCGAGCTTCGTCAGCTCATCCGCGAGCGCTGCCGCATTTTTCACGACCTGCGCGCCGTACTCCTTGAACGAGGGCTGGAGAGCCTCACCGAGCGCAACTGCCTTTGCCGCAATGACGTGCATGAGAGGACCGCCCTGAATGCCGGGGAATACCGCCTTGTTGATCTTCGCGCCAAGTTCCTCATCGCGCCCGAGGATAAGCCCCCCACGCGGCCCGCGCAGGGTCTTGTGGGTGGTCGTGGTCACGACATCGGCATAGGGCACGGGACTGGGGTGCTGCCCTGCGGCGACAAGCCCCGCAATATGCGCCATATCCACCATGAAGAACGTGCCGACCGCCTTTGCAATCGCCCCGATGCGCTCGAAGTCAATCGTGCGTGCATATGCCGAAGCACCCGCGATAATCATTTTGGGATTGTGCTCCTTCGCAAGCGCCTCAAGCGCATCGTAGTCAATGCGCTCCGTCTCGCGATCCACACCGTAAGGAATGACCTTGTAATATGTCCCAGAGATGTTGACGGGGCTGCCGTGTGTCAGATGCCCGCCGTCCGTCAGGTTCATGCCGAGGATCGTGTCGCCCGGCTGCAGCAGTGCAAAGAAGACCGCCATATTCGCTTGCGCGCCCGAATGAGGCTGCACATTCGCCCATACCGCTCCGAAGAGCTCCTTTGCGCGGTCAATCGCAAGCTGCTCCGCCACATCGACGTATTCACAGCCACCGTAGTAGCGTTTTCCCGGGTAGCCCTCTGCGTACTTGTTCGTGAGGACACTGCCCTGCGCCTCCATAACCGCGCGGCTGACGATGTTTTCCGAGGCGATGAGCTCCAGCTTCGTACGCTGGCGGTTCAGTTCATCCTCAATCGCCGCAAACGTCTGTGGGTCGACCTTTTCCAACGAATCCATCATGCTCATAGAAACTCTCCTTAACCGTTTTTCTGATCTTCCAGCGCCATAATTTTTTCGACACGGCGCGCATGACGCCCACCCTCGAACTCCGTGCGAATCCACGCGCGCACAATCTCGCCCGCAGGGCCGAAGCCCGTCACGCGGCCACCAAGGGCAAGCACATTCGCATCGTTGTGCTTCCGCGACATAATTGCCGTATAGACATCAGCGCAGAGTGCCGCGCGGATACCCTTGATCTTGTTCGCTGCAATCGAGATGCCAAGCCCTGTGCCGCAGAGCACGATCCCGCGATCCGCCTTTCCCGAGATGACATCGGCGCAGACCTTCTCCGCGATGTCAGGGTAATCGACGGCCTCCTTTCCAAAGGTTCCAACATCCTTTACATGCACATCGCTGAATTCATGGAGCACCATCTTGACCTCTTCTTTGAGATCCACGGCACCGTGGTCGCTGCCAATCGTAATATTCATGAGAATGCCCTCCTCCTCATACTTCACAATATTCTCTTTCATTTTAGCATAGATCACTGAAAAAAAATAGGGCGCGGGTTGGGACATTACTGTCGAAAATGAGGGCTCAGGGCAAGCGAGAAAAAGAACATCAGCGCCGCCGCCGCCACGATCGCCGCACCCGCCGCAATGCCGAAATAGTACGCCGCAAAGAGCCCAACGAGACCCGCGCCGAGCGCAATGAGAACTGACAACAGATGATATGCCTTGACGCTTCCCGCGAGATTCCGCGCGGCTGCCCCCGGCAGGACAAGCAGTGCGTTGATGATGAGGATGCCGACCCACTGGATGCTCACGGCTACAACAACGGCGAGCAGCGCGGCGAACAGAGCCTCCACGGCAAATATTGAGACACCGCGGCTGCGCGCAAGTGAGGCGTTCACGGATAGCAGAAGCAATCGGTTGAAGAGCAGCATCCAGCCAGCGAAGACGACGGCATCGACGGCGAGCAGACCCGCGAGATCAGCAGGGGTAATGCTCAGAATGTCTCCAATGAGGAGCGGAGAAAATTTCGAAAAGCCTCCGCCGTGACTCATAATCATGAGACCGACGGCAATCGCCGTTGAAGAGAACACGCCGATGACCGTATCCGCCGATGCCGCTGTGCGGTGCTTGATGTAGGTGATGAGAAGTGCAAACGCAATCGAAAAGAGGATGAGCGATGTGAGCGGTGCGAAGATGCCGACGAGCACACCAATGGCAATGCCCGTAAACGCGCCATGCCCGAGGGAGTCCGAGAAGAACGCCATACGGCTCGAGACCACCATCGTCGAGAGCAGTCCGAAGAGCGGTGTCATGAGGAGGATTGCAAGGAGCGCGTTCTTCATGAAGGTGTACTCCATCCATGCCAGTGGCAGGAGTGCATCCATTGCCCCGTAGATCAGTTCCATGCCGCAGCCTCCTCTCCCCCATGCTCCTCGGCACGCCTGTGCAGATGACGGAGATCGGGTAGGATGCCAAAGAGACGCTCCATCGCAGGGCTTGCAAAGACCGTATCCGGCGCTCCTGCCGCTGCAATCCCGTGATCCATGAGCACAACCTTGTCGGCATGGCGCGCGACCATGCCGAGGTCATGCGAGATGAGAAGGATCGCAAGATCTTCCTGCGCGCGCAGCTGCCCCACGATGTCATAGAAGAGTGAGAGTCCGCTCTGATCGACGCCCGAGACTGGCTCGTCGAGGAGCAGAAGGTTCGGCAGGGGGTCGAGGGCGAGTGCAAGCAGGACGCGCTGCAGCTCTCCGCCTGAAAGTGCGCCGAGGCGGCGATCGATCAGATGCTCCGCGCGCACGCGTGCAAGTTTTTCAGTGACGCGCACGCGATAGCGCCGTGCAGGAAAGAGCCAGACGGGGCGCATGGTCACACACGCCATAAAGAGATCCAGCACCGTTGTCGGCGCCGTCAGATCGAGGCGCAGATACTGCGGTACATAGCCGATCACGGGCTTTCCCGTGTGCCGATCCTCCGCGTCGACGAAACGCAGACTGCCCGTATGCGCAACCTCACCGAGGATTGCGCGCAGGAGCGTGCTCTTGCCCGCACCGTTCGGGCCTATAATTGCGGTCAGCTCGCCGCAGTGAAAATGGAGATTGACATGCGAAAAGACTTCGAACGTCCCAAAGGAGACGCCGAAGTCCTCGACCTTCGTGCAACAGAAATGCGCGCAACCTTCGCGCGCTCCCCTGTGATGAAAGATATGCCTGAGCATGATGATCCTTTTCCTAATCCGTCAGCCGGCGGAATTTCCACGTCCCCGCCGCGATCCCCAGAGCCGCATAGCCTACGACCACCGCAAGCGAGAGCACGGAGAACCCCCCCGCCGATCCGAGGCTGCGCAGGAGGTGACTCGTATGCGTCAGCGGCAGGATCTCCACAAGCCAGCGCACGAGATCGGGCAGCGCCGCCGTCGAGAAGAACGTCCCGCAAAGGAAGGACATCGGGAGCAGGACGTAGAGGTTGACCTGGCTCATCTCCTCATAGGTGGAGATATACATCGCCGCGAGAAAGCCGATCTCCGCGAAGATCATACAGTTCAGTGCAAGCACGAGGAGAAAGAGCGGCGTGATTGTGAACTGCGCGCCGAAGAGATAGCTGAGCACAATGATGATTGCAGACGAAATCAGTCCACGCACGACAGCGCCCGCGACCTTGCCAATGACGAACGCATCGGGACGAATCGGCGCAATGAGGTACTCCTCGAGACTCTTGTGATAGACGCGCTCCGCATGCACGGAGATAATGCTATTGAAGCTGATGTTCATGGAATTCATCGCGAGAAGCCCCGGCACGAGAAAGTCCAGATACGAGCCCGTGCCCACGTCGATGCTGCGTCCGAGCCCCCAGCCGAATGCAATGAGGAACATGAGTGGCGAGACCATGCGGCTCAGCACATATTTCATAAGACGGCGGCGCAGGACAACCCAGTCGCGCCAGAACACCGTCCAGATATCCCGCAGCATCAGAGCCCCTCCTTTCGTCCCGTCATCTCGATGAAGACATCCTCGAGATTCGTCGGGCGCAGGAGAACGCGCTGCATCTGCTCCTCAAGCATACGCGCATGGGCACGTGCCTCCTCGCGCGTGTGGAAGAAGCGATAGGAGCGGCCGCTCTCCTCATCCCACTCCACCGCATACGCGCCCAGATTCTCACAGAATGTGCGCGGTGTCTGCACATCCACGAGCCCGCCCTTGTTGATGATCGACACGCGGTCACAGAGCGCCTCTGCCTCCTCGATGTAATGCGTCGTCAAGAGAACCGTCACACCGCTCTTTGCGACCGCGCGCACGAGATCCCAGATATGCCGCCGGATCTGCGGGTCGAGTGCAACCGTCGGCTCGTCGAGAAAGAGCACCTGAGGACGGTGGATCAGTGCGCGCGCGATGAGCAGGCGCCGCTTCATGCCGCCCGAGAGGCGGCGCACATTGTCGTTGCATACCTCTGCGAGCTCCATCTCACGGAGGAGTTCCTCAATGCGCTGCGTCCGCTCCGCGCCGCCCATATGGTGCAGACGCGCGTGCAGCTCCATATTGTCCCAGACCGTGAGCTCCTGATCGAAATTCACATGCTGCGGCACAACGCCGATCAGCTCTTTGACAGCACGCGGGTCGCGGCAAATATCCTGCCCGCCGATGCGAACCACACCGCTCGTCGCCTGCGTCTGCATCGTGAGCATGCGGATGATCGTCGTCTTGCCCGCTCCATTGGGTCCGAGTAGACCGAATACCTCACCGCGCCGCACGGCGAGTGTCACCCCCGCAACCGCTGTCTTCCAGCTCTTTTTCTGCTCCGCATTCGTATGCGGAAACTTCTTGACGAGATCCTCCATCTCGATCATCATGGATTCCATTGATCTCAATCCGCCCGAAACTGAATCCCCGCCATGAGGCGCGCCTTCTCCATCACTGCCATCACCGTCCGCGAGGTCTGAAGGCCCTCCTCCACGCTCATATAATCCTTGCGTGCGAAGATATCACGCATCGCCTCGAACTCGTGCACCATGCGATGCTCATGACGGTTCAGTTCGTAGGTCTCCGGTTCCCTGCCACGCAGGCCGACGGTAAAAGAAGAGAGTGCGTTCACCGCACCGTCCGCGCGAATCCAACCAGACTCGCCCTGAATCATAAAGAAGGAGGGGCTCGAGCTGTCCTTCGCCGCCGCCGCCGTTGCAACAAAGCCGTCATAACGCAGCGTCATCACCCCTGAGGTATCAATGCCGTTAAAGCCCACATTCGCGGTGTAGGCAGCGGACTTCGGGCGTCCGAAGAGCGAGACGATGAGCTCGAGATTGTAGACGTTCAGATCGTAGAGCGCACCGCCCGAGAGCGCAGGATCGAATGCGGGCGCGATATCACGTGCAAGATAGCGGTCATAGCGACTCGAATACTGCGAGTAATTTGCCTGTACGAGACGGATGAGGCCTAGTTGCGGCAATGCCTCCAATATTCCCACGTAGTTCGGCAAAAAGAGCGGTGTCACCGCTTCAAAGAGATAACAGTGCGCCGCACGCGCGCGTGCAATCAGTTCCTCTGCCTCCGCGAGGGTCGATGTGAACGGCTTTTCGAGGATAACGTGCCAGCCCGCCGCAATTGCCTGTCGCGCATAGTCAAAATGCGCACTATTGACAATGCCGATATAGACGAAGTCCGCCTCATGTGCCGCGAGCATCGCCCCATAGTCCGTCGCCACCTGCGGCACGCCGAACTCCTGCGCGAGTATTCGAGCCTTGTCGCGGCTATGCGGACGCGCACAGATCGTGACGACCTCGACGCCCTCCACCTGACGCAGGGCGATGAGCGCCTCGCGTGCGATCATCCCTGTACCGACAACTGCTATCTTCATTGCTCTGTTCTCCTTCACGCGCGGACATCATGTCCTTGCTACTCATATGCCCACCTATTATAGCAGGGTATGCGGGCAAAGAAAAGAGCCTACCGCCGAAGTGAAAAACTTCCGCGGCAGGCTCTAGTACTACCGTAAAATTTGTAGATGCGCTTACTTCATCATCTTGATGTGATCCGCATCTGCATCCTTCTTGCCCTGCAGTGCATCCCACGCGTCATTTGCACGCTCCACATAGACATCGCGAATCATCTTGTTCTCACCGAGGCCGTGGAGATAGGCATTGACCTTATAACCCTCACCTTCGAGAATGCTCTTGTGCGAGTCCGCATCTTTGCCCGCCATATCGTTGTGTGCATGGTCGCCCGCAACCATCATGATCGGCATGAGCGTCACGTTCTTGACCTTGTTCGCCTTGAGCTTCGGAATGACATCCTCGAGGCTCGGCCAGCCCTCAACCGTATAGACGTAGACATTCTTGTACCCGAGTGCGTCCAGCTTCGCCTGAATGACAGCATAGTATGCGTTGGAGACGTGCGGCGTGCCGTGCGCCATCAGGAGCAGCGCATCATCCTTCCCCATCTTCGGGAACTGGCTGGAGACCGCCTGGATGAAATCGATCACATCATCCGGCTGCTCCTCCTGCCCCTGCCAGTACATGAGTGACGTGCCGCAGGTCATCGTCTTGAACTGCTCCTTGTACTCATGGAACACGGCCTTGACATAGGAGTACTCCATGCCCGGGATGACATCGAGGGAGACGAGTGCCACACGCGAGTAGCCGTCCGCCTTGAGCTGCATGAGCGCCTCCTCAGGCGTCGGGTACTTCTTGCCCTCGTTCTTTGCGATGCGGTCAATGATGATATGGGAGGTGAATGCCGTCACAACCTTCACACCCGGATGTGCCGCTTTGATCGCGTCCACCGTCGCCTCGATCGTCTTCTCACGCGTCTCCTTGAACGTCGTGCCGAAGCTCGTCACAACAATGGCATCCTTGTTCGTGTAGTTCGCCATCTGCGGGTTCTCATACTTCAGAACACCGATCTCCGATGCCTCCATGAGCGCGGGGGTCACCGTCTTGACCTCGGGGTTCAGCTCATACGACGCCTCTGCCGGGCTGTACGAGAATCCGAGGACTGCCGAGCATGCGAGGGACGCAACCAGCAATTTCTTCCAATTCTTCATCCGAATTCCTCCCAAAAAATATAAATAATAAAGGCTTTCCTGCCGCAACAAGAAAGCCCCGTGAATCATCTTCACGAATCCCCTTCCCGTCGCTCGCAGGTATGTGCCCTTGGCACACGGTGGATTGTCAAACAGGCAGTTCTCCTGGCTCGGTTCATCACTCCCCTGCGCCTTCCCAAGAGAAATCTCCTCCCAGTGGCATCCTTGCAGGTTCGCTCCCCTCACAGTGGCGGGACCGCGCCGGCTTATCCGGCTTCTCTATTAAGCGTGCATAACTGCACTGCACCTGTCTCCCAAAGATTAAATTCTAACAATATAGATATCATACATCCTTATATGCAAATTGTCAATCGCTCGCACGCTTATTTTGTCGTATCTTCCTCCACATACGACCGCCATTCCCCCGATGTATCGGCGTCACCACGCTCCGCCGTCTCTGCAACAAAGGCAGAAACCGCATCGTAGTTCGCACGGACACCCTTTCTCGTGTTTTTATAGGTTACGGCATTCGATTTCTTCACACCGATGGCATCTGCCTCCTCGACCGCATCAATGTTCGCACCAAGGTAGATGAAATCCCAGCCCGCCTTCTCCTGCTTGTCCGAGATCATCTGCTTGACCTTCGTCTTTGAGAATTCTGCGCTCGCGTTCTCGAGCCCGTCCGTGATAATGACGAAGACGACCTTCGTACCCCTGCTCTTGACCGACGGTTCGCGCTCCACCTTCAGGATCGTATTGCCCACGGCATCGAGCAGTGCCGTAGTACCGCCCACCTCATACTCCTTGTCCGTCAACGGGCGCACGAGACGAATATTCTTGTGCGTATAAAGGACATCCGTCGTATCGTTAAAGAGCACAGCAGTCACGTCTACAGGAGTCGAAAGAGCCTTCTGCTTCTCGATCATGGAGTTGAATCCGCCGATCGTATCGGACTCGAGTCCCTGCATAGAACCGCTCTTATCGAGAACCAGTACGAGCTCGATGCGCTCCGGCTTCTCTGCCCGCCTCACGTCATCCGAACGCACCGCAGCGGACGCCGTTGCTGCACATGTCACACACAACAAACAGGCAATGACGGCACATTGAATCTTCTTCCACATAAGATAACCTCCTTTTTCAATCAGAAGAAATAGATCTTGCTCAAATTATATCAGGTTCAAAATATTTTGCGGTTAATTCCTCATAAAAAAAGAGGGGTGCCCCCCTCTATTCCTCCGGCATGCGTACGCCGCGGTTAATCGTCGTGAGCCCCCGGTAGACCGTCCCAATGTCGAGATCGTCGCCGCGCGACTCCATATATTTTTCCAGCTTGCGCTTCACGCGTTGGAGCGCATTGTCGATGGATTTCACCTGACGGTGCAGGTCGACGGCAATCTCCTGATAGGACTTGCCGTCCAGATAGCTCATGAGCACGCGCCACTCGAGGTCGCTCAGGATCTCCTCCATCTTCTGCTCAATGTCGATGAACTCCTCGTGACTGATGACGAGCTCCTCGGGATCGCTGATCCGCGCACCCGAGAGTACATCGAGCAGCGTGCGGTCAGAGTCCTCGTCGTAGATTGGCTTGTTGAGCGAGACGTAGGAGTTCAGCGGAATGTGCTTCTGCCGTGTCGCCGTCTTGATTGCCGTGATGATCTGCCGCGTCACACAGAGCTCGGCAAACGCACGGAACGACGATAATTTATCCTCGCGATAGTCGCGAATTGCCTTGAAGAAGCCGATCATGCCCTCCTGTACGATATCCTCGCGATCCGCACCGATGAGGAAGTAGGAGCGCGCTTTGGAGCGCACGAAATTACGATATTTATTGATGAGATAATCGAGTGCCTCATCGCCCTCGCAGGAACGAATATGTGCGAGCAGCTCCTCGTCGGTGCAGCCGTCGTAGACGCTGCTCTCCGCCCCCACCTCGTCCGATTCTTCTTCCTCCGCCTCAAGGTCACATGCCTCCAGCTCATCCGCTGAGGCCTGCTCCTCATCCAACATGGACTTTTGCTTATCGCCGTAAAAAATCATACGATTGCTCCGTCACTCTTGCTCCATCACATTCAGGAGGTTCTCTCTAGTCGCCGCCCTTGTATGAGCCCCTACAAATGTCCCGATTTCATTATACCTCTATTGCAAAACTTCCGTCAAGATACAAAAAAGAGCCGCAACACTGCGGCTCTCAGCACGGGGATTGTCAAACGCGTTCCCGAATGACGACCTTTTCCACGCCGTCCGTGTCCTGCAAGAGCACGGACACGTCCTCGAGCGCGGCAGTCGGCACATTCTTGCCGACGTAGTCCGCGCGGATGGGCAGTTCCCTGTGCCCGCGATCGATGAGTACGGCAAGCTGTATCATGCGCGGGCGTCCGATGTCGAGAAGCGCGTTCATCGCGGCGCGGATTGTGCGTCCCGTGTAGAGCACATCGTCCACGAGCACGATGGTCTTGCTCGTGATGTCGTGCGGCATCTCCGTCGGATGCACGATGGGTTGGTAGGAGAGCTCGTTGAGATCGTCGCGGTAGAGCGTGATGTCGAGCACGCCGCACGGCAGCTCGCGCTGCTCGATGCGCGCAATCTCTGCGCCAATACGCGCAGCAATGGGGACACCACGCGTGCGGATGCCGACGAGTACGAGGTTCTCCGTGCCTTTGTTCTTCTCGACGATCTCATGTGCAATGCGCATGAGAGCGCGCCGAATGCCGTCATCGTCCATCAGGACAGCCTTTTCCCTAAATTCCGTCATGTGCGTACCTCCTTATCCGTCCGTGCGCAGCGTATGCAAAATCTCCTCCATATCTGCGGGAAGTGGTGCGGTAAACGCCATCTCCTCCCCCGAGCGTGGATGGACAAGGCGAAGTGTGAGCGAGTGAAGCGCCTGTCCCACGATAGCAAAGGGATTCTTCTTCGCCGTATACTTCGCATCACCCACGAGCGGATGCCCGATACTCGTCAGATGAACGCGAATCTGATGGGTGCGCCCCGTCTCGAGTCGGCAGGATATATAGGTATATGCACCGAAGCGCTCGAGCACCTCGAAATGCGTCGTAGCAGGCTTGCCGTTCTCGCGCACGATTGCCATCTTTTTGCGGTCGGTCGGGTGACGCCCAATATCGCCCGTGATAATTCCCGCGCGCGGCACGATGTTTCCGTATACAATCGCACGGTATTCACGCCGCGCTTCCTTGTCGCGAATCTGACGCGCAAGGAAGTGATGCGCCATATCGTTCTTCGCCGCAACCATCACCCCCGAGGTATCCTTGTCGAGGCGGTGCACAATGCCGGGGCGCAACGCACCGTTGATGCCCGAGAGATCCTTGCAGTGATAGAGGAGCGCATTGACAAGCGTGCCCCTCACGACGCCCGCAGCGGGATGCACGACCATGCCGCGCACCTTGTTGATGACGATCATGTCCTCGTCCTCATACAGCACGTCGAGCGGAATCTGCTCCGCGCGGATCTCGACCTCCTCGGCGGGCGGCACAGTGCAGGCAATCTCTTCGCCGCCGCGCAGCTTGTAGTTCCCTTTGCGCGCCACACCGTCCACCGTGACCTGGCCTGTCTCGATCAGGCGCTGTGCATAGCTGCGTGAGAGATCGGGCATATGCACAACAAGCGCACGATCCAGACGCTCACCTGCGTGTTTGGCAATGAATACAGTGCTCATGATCGGATTTCCTTTTTCTGCACAAAGAGCGCCCAGAGCACGGCTGCCGTCCCCAGGACGATGGCAATGTCCGCGATGTTGAACACGGGCCAGACGCGGAAGTCGAAGAAGTCCACAACGAGCCCGAGGCGGATGCGATCGATCAGATTGCTCACAGCCCCCGCCGCAAGTGCAACGCTGCCGTAGTGAATGAGACTGCCGCTGCGGCGCAGACGCTCATAGAACACAAGGAAGGCGACAGAGAAGACGATTGCCGTCGCGAGGAAGAGCCACTGCTGGTCGCGGAAGATCCCGAATGCCGCGCCCGGGTTGAGGACGAAGGTGATATGAAAAAACGGCGCCGCGACGGGAATGCTCTCCCCCGGCAGCATCGTCAGTTCCACGTAGTATTTGACCAACTGATCGATCAGTAGGATCAACAAAAAGGAAAATGCGGCTTTTACGCGTCCGCTCATCGCTCTCAAACGTCCTCCTCGCTCTTCCTATTGACCTCTTCCACAAGGCTCTTTGCCTTCTTTTCGGCCATCATATCGGGCATCTCCGCAATCGCATCCTCAATGAGTGCGAGCTCCGCCTGCACATTTCCCTTCATACGTCGCAGGAATTGATGCTTCTCGCGCACGAGCCGCTCATACTCCGCCACGACGGCGCGCACCTTGTCGGCAGCCTCATCCAACTGTGCCTTTGCCTGGAGCGTCGCTTCGCGGCGCAGATTCTGCGCCTCCTTTGCCGCCAGCTCGAGCGTATGGTCAGCATTTTGCTTCGCATTCGTCATCGTATCCTCGGCGGTCTTCTGCGCGACCACAAGCGTCTCGCGCACGCTCTGCTCGATGCGCCGAAAGTCCTCGACTTTCTCCCGCTCCCGCGCAAGCTCCGCGCGCAGGTGCTCATTCTCGTCCAGCGCAGAGGCATACGCCTCCATGACCTCGTTTAGGAAATCGTTGACCTCGTTCTCATCGAATCCGCGAAAGCTCTTGCTAAATTCCTTCGCGTGTATATCCATTGGTGTCAGCATCCTGCTCCCGCCTTTCCTCAAAAGAATCGATTCAATACGACGACCGTGCGCCCCTTCTTCGTCTGCCCGCGCACCTCGGTCACCTCGAGGCGCCCGCGTCCGCGCATAGAGAGCACATCGCCCTCCTTGATCGTCTTCGAGGCGCTGCCCGCACTCTGCCAGTTGAGTTTCACCTTGTCCGCCGCGATGTCGTCCGCTGCGCGACTGCGCGAGATGCCAAATCCCGCAGCGACAATGGAATCAAGGCGCAGAGAGGCGACCGTCGCACGGATCTCCTTCGTCCGCTCCTCGCGCGGCGCGATTTCTTCCAAATTTGAAAGTGCAGCCTTGGCACCAACCGCACCGATCATCGTCAGATTGTTCACGATGAAGCCTGCGATCTTTGTGTCGCAGATAATCTTCGCCGTGTCCGGCGCGGGCAGGATATCGCCGATCAGCTCGCGCTCGATGCCAAGCCCCATAAGAGCGCCGAGCACATCGCGGTGCGTGAGCCGTGCGAACTGCCCGTTCCACACTGACTCCACACAGGAGATCCCAAAGCCGTCCGGCGTCCCACGAAAATCCCGATGGCGCAGCATTGCACGCTGGCGTTCCGCACCTGCATAGCCGCCGTCAAGGTCGAGCTGAATCCCGTCATAGCTCGCGCATATCGTCTCCGCAATCTCCTGCCCGTACGGGTCGAGAAAGGGACTGATGCGGAATTTCTCCGTCTTCATAACCGCCTCGGCGAGATCGAGCAGACGGATCGCTATCTCCTCGCCCTCTGTCCCCCGATAAAAGCGGAGAATCCGCTCCTTCTGTTCCGCTGCCATTATTTTCTCCCCAACTCTTTGGATCGCTCCGCTGCCGCAAGCACTGCCTCAATCAGCGCCGAGCGCACGCCTGCGCGCTCCATGACGCGCAGCCCTGCAGCCGTCGTGCCCGCAGGACTCGTGACCGCCGCACGCAGATCGGCGGGTGAACTCCTTGCCGACAGCACCATCTCAGCCGCACCAAGCAGTGTCTGCGCTGTGAGCATTGCCGCCGTCTCACGCCTGAGGCCTGCGGCAACCCCTCCCTCAATCAGCGCCTCCATCATGAGGAACGCATATGCCGGCCCGCTGCCCGAGAGTCCCGTCACTGCATCGAGATCGCCCTCATGCACTGCAACTGTCCGTCCCGCAGCGCCGAGTATCATCTCTGCCGCCGCCAACTCTGCCGCCCCTGCATGCGTTCCGCACGCATAGGCGGACATGCCCGCCCCCACAGCCAGCGGCGTATTCGGCATCGCACGCACAACGGGATGCGCGGGATATGCCGCCTCGATCTCTGCAATCGTCAGACCCGCAACAATGGAGAGGACAAGAGCCCCCTCCTTCAACAGATGCGCCGTCTCCTGCATCGCAGCAGCTGCCGCCGCTGGCTTTACAGCGAGAATGAGTACGTCAATACGGGGCAGAAAGGATTCTGCCCCTACCTGTGCGTGTATGCCATAGCGCTGCGTAAGCGCGTCACAGCGCACAGCCTTGTGTTCCGATACGCTGATATGGGATGCGGGAACACTACCGCGCGTCGTCAAGCCTGCAATCAGAGCCTCTGCCATCGCGCCGCCGCCGATGATGCCAATCTGAATATCATCACGCATCATCTGCTACCTGTTTGGAAACGACATATCGTCGCCGAGACGATGCTCCTCCTCGGAGTAACTGACATTGACATTATGCGGTGCGCAGAGGATAACATTGTTGCTGATCTTCTTGATGTCGCCGTTGAGCGCATACGTCGTGCCGCTGATGAAGTCGATAATGCGGTTTGCCACACTCTTCTCCGTCTTTTCAAAATTGAGCACAACGGGCTTCTTCTTTTGCAGATTGACCGCGACCTGCTGTGCATCATCGAAGGTCTGCGGCTCAATGACAACGACATTCATGCGGTATGCCGCGACCACATTGTCGATCGGGGTGCCGCCACCCGTGCTCGAAGGCGCAGAAAAGTCCGGAAATGCAGAGAGGTTTGCCCCCGTCTCCACACGTCGGTTCGTACGTGCACCGATTTCGGTCACAGGCGCAGACTTCTTCTCCTTCTCCGCTTCCTGCTGCTCGTTTTCCTCCGCCTCATCCTCCGGCGTAATGCCGATGAATTTCGTGGATATTTTCTTAAAGATACTCACTGATCCCTCACACTCCTAGTGCATATTGACGTGCACCAAATATCGCCGTGCCAACACGCACGAGATTTGCTCCCTCTTCCACTGCGATTTCGTAATCGTGGGTCATACCCATCGACAGGTAGCGAATATCCGCCGTGCGCGGCTCACACTCCTTCACCTGCCGAAACAGCTCGTACATCGCGCGAAAGAGTGGGCGACACTCCTCCACATCGTCATAATTCGGCGCAATGCACATAAATCCCTGCAAGCGAATGGCGCGCAGCACCTCAATTTCCGCAAGTACATCATCTAGTTCCTCACGGTATACACCGGATTTGCTCTCTTCACGCGCCAAATTGACCTGCACGAGGATGTTCTGCACCTTGCCGAATTTCTCTGCCGCCTTGTCGATCTCCTGCGCAAGGCGGACGGAATCCACCGAATGAATCAGATCGAACTGCCGTACAGCATGTTTCACCTTATTCCGCTGCAAATGTCCGATGAGATGCCATTTGACCTCACGCTCCAAGGTCTGTGCCTTGTCCAGCGCCTCCTGCACGCGATTCTCACCGATGTTCATGATACCGGCGTCGATCGCGGCCTGCATTGCCTCTACGGGATGATTCTTCGTCACGGCAATCAGCTCCACGGGCGCATCTTTCGGGACGGACGTACGCCGTGCGCGTGCGGCTTCGATCGCCGCATGCACCTCCTGAATCCGTGTGCCTATCATCATATCGTCATTCATCTCAGTTCCATCACCGCCGCCAGTCGCCCCGTCCTGCCGCCTGCGGCACGATAGGAATAGAAGAATGCGCGGTCACATGAGGTGCACGTGTCCGCACTATCGATATTGCCCGCAGCAACGCCCGCCTCTACAAGCTGCAGACGATTCGCCGACCAGAGATCGAGATGGATTGCGCCATCCCTCTCCTCTATAATCTCATCCGCATAGGATGGGAATGCCGTGCGAAAGCGCTCCGCAACCTCCGCGCCGACCGTATAGCAGCCCGCACCGATGGAGGGGCCAATCCCTGCGAGCACATCGGAGGCAGCCGTACCGAACTCCTCGCACATGCGTGCGACGGTCTGTGCCGCAATCCGCTGCACGGTGCCCTTCCAGCCCGCATGGACAACGCCTACTGCATTGTGGACGGGGTCGTAGAGGAGAACGGGCACGCAGTCCGCATAGCAGAGCATGAGCGCAACGCCGCTGTCGTTCGTGATGACGGCATCTGCATCCGCAAGCGCGTCCGCATAGTCCCGCGCGCCGCGCCCCGCATCCCGCCGAAAGGCGCGCACAATCTCCGTGCCGTGCACCTGACGGATCGTACAAATGCGCTCGGCGTCTAGACCGAGTGCCGCAAAGTACCGCCGTCGGTTCTCCCAAACGTGCGCGGGATCATCGCCGACGTGCAGCGCCATGTTGAGCGCGTCAAACGGCGCTACGCTCACGCCGCCCTGCCGCGCTGAGAAGCCATGTACGAGCCTGTCCTCGGGAAAAATATCGAGCCGCCCACTCCAAATATTGTCCCGTATATGCCGCAGTACAAAACTCATGCGTTCGTCCTTTCTTTGTTCGCTCTGCAGACGCCGCAACGCGTGCAGCCGTCAAAGCAGCCGCGCGTCGCCTTGAGCGACTCTGCCCGTTCGTATTCCTGCCGCAGGTAGCGCTTCGTAAAGCCCATGTCCAGATGCTCCCACGGGAGCATCTCATCCTCCGCCCATTCGCGCGTGAGATAGTCGTCGGGAGAGAGCCCCGCATCCCGCATCTTGGGCACGAGATCCTTTGCCCCGCGTCCCGCTGCGGCGCGCATGAGCGGCTCTGCAAGGCGTCGGTCGCCGCGCGCGAGAATCGCCTGTACGAGTGCCTCCTTCGGCGACTCGAAATTGACGACAATCTTCTTCGTGCGGCGCAGCGCCTGTGTGAGAGTCTTCATCACGGCGTCGAGGCGCTTCTTGGATGCCATCGGCATCCACTGGAACGGCGTGAAGGGCTTCGGCACAAACGGATTCACGCTGAGCGTGAGTGTCCCGCGGCTTCCCCTCTCGTCCATATAGCGGCGCAGCCGCTCGGCAAGGTCGATGATCGCCGCGATGTCCGCATCCTCCTCGAACGGCAGCCCCACCATGATGTAGAGCTTGAAGTTCGGAATATGCGCCGCCGCACCGAGATCAATCGCCGTAAAGAGATGATGTTCCTCAATGCCCTTGTTGATGACAGCGCGCATCCGCGCGCTCCCCGCCTCGGGCGCAAGCGTCAGCGTCTGCAGACCGCTTGCGGCAAGTGCCTCGACGAGCTCCTTCGTCACCGAATCCGCACGGAAGGAAGCGACGGACATGGAGAGCCCCTCGCCGAGGATGGATCGGCAGAGTTCGTCAATCTCGGGATAGTCCGAGATCGCCGCCCCCATCAGCCCGATCTTCTTCCCGTAGGGCAGCGCCGCACGCACCTCCTCCTCGATGACGGCGAGGGAGCGGTTGCGCGGGCGGCGGAAACAGTAGCCCGCCATGCAGAAGCGGCAGTGCCGTCCGCAACCGCGCGCCGTCTCAATGAGATAGAGGTTGAACTCCGTATCCTCTGTCACCACAACCGTATGCGCAGGATGCGCGTCGAGATCCTCGACCCACTGCCGCGCAATTGTCTGCGGAATCTCCCCCTCGGACGAGAGCGCGGCAATCCGTCCCGCCGCATCGTAATCCACGCGGTAGAGCGCGGGCACATAGACCCCGGGGACGCGTGCAAGGCGACGCAGGAGTGCGGCGCGATCCGCGCCCTGACGAACGCCCTCGTGATAGGCATCCATCAGGGCAGGCATAACGGCCTCCCCCTCTCCGATCACAAAGGCGTCCACAATCTCCGCCAGTGGCTCGGGGTTGAACGTCGCACACGGCCCGCCCGCAATGATGAGTGGATCGCGCGCCGTACGCTCGGAGGCGCGCAGACGCACATGGCTGAGCGCAAGCATTTTAACAACGTGAAAATAGTCCATTTCAAACGAAATGGCAAAGCCGATGACAGCGAAGTCCGCAAGAGGCGTCTGCGTCTCCACGCTCATCATCGGCGTCTGCGTGCGCTCATAGCGCGGGAGTTCCGTGCGGTCGGGCAGGAATACGCGCTCACACGCCGTATCCCCGCGCCGATTGAGGAGATCATAGATAATGTGAATCCCGAGGTTCGACATCCCGACGAAGTAGGTGTTCGGATAGACGAGCGCAAAGCGCGTGCGTCCTCCCGCAGGATAGCGATAGCTGCCGCGCTCCCGTGCAAAGCGCTCCTGCAAACTGCTCTTCAGCCGATGATCCAAGTTCTACCTCTTTCGTTCTAATTACTCCTTCCCGCGTCGCGCGCGCAGTGTTTCGAGCTCCTCGATAAAATTCGTGATGTCGTCGAACTTCCGATAGACGGAGGCAAATCGGATGTAGGCGACCTCGTCAAAATCCTTCAGCCGCTCCATCACGATCTCCCCGATCTTCTCCGAGGGCACCTCCGGCTCCGTGCGGTTTCGAATGTCGCGCTCGATCTCCGCGACGAAGTTCGTGATCTGCTCCATCGATATATCGCGTTTGTCACAGGAACGGATGATTCCCGTGAGGAGCTTATCGCGGTTGAACGGCTCGCGCCGATTGTCGCGCTTCACCACCATGAGCGGCAGCTTCTCCACCACCTCATATGTCGTAAAGCGTCGACCGCACTCCCCGCATTCGCGGCGGCGGCGGATCGTCGCGCCATCATCCGCCGCCCGCGAGTCGATCACCCGGCTATCCGGCTTCTTGCAAAAAGGACATTTCATCGTGCTCATCCTTCCTCATGCGCCGTAGTTCACTGCGTGTTCACCGCATCCTTTGTGCTCTTGGAATCCTTCTTGTCCGAGGTGCTGCTCTTTTCTGCACGTGCAGGTGCGGGCAGCAGCGTATCCTTCAGATCCTTCGTCGTCTTCGTGAAGCGGCGTTCCACGACTTCCCCGTTCTCACCAAATTTTCCGAGCTTCTTGCCGTTGAACGTCACGTCGAGCGCGCTCGCATTGCCCGCGCGGACAACAACGCTCTCCCTGCCCTGCCAGCTCTCGGTCTTGCCGCTCTCGATGATCCCCTCAAAGACTTCCTTGCCGTCGACGCTGACCTCTGTCCAGCAGCGCTCCGAAAGGGTTACGCTCACGCGCACCCCATCCGCATTCGCCGCTGTACGCGCCGCATCGGACGCATCCGCCTCTGCTGCTGCAGATGCTGTGGCCGGCTGCTCCGTCTTCACCGACGGCGCTTGAGGCGTCTCCTGCGCAGGCGAGTTGATCGCAGAGATCACAGCCGCACCGCCGCCCACGAGAGCGACAAGTACAATGATACCCACGGCAAGTTTGCCGAAGATCCCCGCATAGGAGGAACTCGAGCTGCCGATCGAAATCTGCGAGAGGGATTCATCGCCCACATTGCTCAGCGAAATGCGCCGCGGCGGTGCCTCCGTCGGCGACGGCGCGGGTGCACTCGTGCTCCCGTTCTCCTCTGCAAACTGCTGCACGAGAGGTTCCGCATCCAGATTTAGGAATTTTGCATAATTCCGCACAAAGCCCTTTGCATAGACCAGCCCCGGCAACTCGGCGATGTTGCCCCGTTCGATGTGCTCGATATAGAGCCCGCGAATACTCGTCCCCTTCTCGATATCGGCAATCGTCAGTCCTTGCTTCTCGCGCTCGCGCCGCAAGATGTCCCCTACCATGAGACTCCCTCCCAAACGTGTGTCACTTTCGGAATATATCGTTCTAATTATACATGAAGTTTTGAGCAAAGACAAACATTTTCCATTCTGCTGTAAAGCCTTCAAAAGTGCAGAGAGCAGAATGTCTCACTGATTGCATCCCACGCGGTTTTGATTGCGCTCCATGAGATCTGCAAGTGAAATATTGTTCAGCACAGCGTTGATGCTGTCGCGAACCTCCTTCCAGATCTGGCGCGTCACACACTGTCCCACGCGCACGCAGCTCTGATCACCCGCCTCCGCATCCGTCAGCAGACAGTCCACGAGAGCAATCGGCCCCTCCACCGCCGTAATGATGCGCCCAATGGTGATCTCCTCGGGCGGAAGCGCGAGTGTGTAACCGCCCTGCGCCCCGCGCACGCTCTCCACAAGACCCGTACGGCGCAGCGGCACCATCAGCTGCTCGAGATAGGTCTCCGAGATCAGCTGCGTCTGCGCAATCGTTTTGAGCGGAACAACCCCCTCCCCGTAGTGGAGGGCAAGTTCATAGAGCGCAGTCACACTGTAGCGCCCCTTCGTCGAAAGTTTCATAAGAGATTTCCATCCCGATCATATTTATTGTAATGCAACGTCATTATAAATGAGTTTCGTTTTCCTGTCAAAAATTGTGTCGTGAATGAAAGTTATTTAACAAATTCGCGGGACATTATGTCAGGAACCCGTCGATCCGAATCCCCCTGCGCGCACAGCTCCGCTGCCCGCCGTATCGCCGTCCACCGTGAGATAATGCGTGAAGATCCCCTGCGCGATGCGCTCCCCCGCCGCAATGCGGACAGGTCCTTTCCCGTAGTTGTAGAGCGGGATGTAGATATGTCCCTCGTTCTCCGCATTCCCGTAGTAGTCCGCATCAATCACACCAACGCTGTTCATCAGCATGAGATGCTTCTTGAGCGCCGCACTCGAGCGAATGTAGATGAGCAGCACCTCGTCGGGCTGCATATACGCCTTGACGCCCGTCGGGATAAGAGCCCCATCCCCCGGCGGGATCACGACCTCCTCCGCCGCAGCGAAGTCATAGCCCGTACTCGCCCCCGTCTTGCGCTCCGGCAGATGGATGCCTACCGCCCGATACATCGAGATGATTTCAAAACCGCGTGTCTTCATATCTTCTCCTCAAATAAAGGAATCACTGATAAACACTGCCGCCATCCGGCAGACTTCATTTTATCAGTGATTCCTAAAAATGCCGCACCAAACACATTCCGGCAGCATTACGTTTTCCACAGGTTCAGGACTCCTCCGTCATGGTCTTGACAGGCTGTGCGGGTGTGATGGTCGAGATCGCATGCTTGTAGATCATCTGCTGCTTTCCCATCGTGTCCACCATGACGACGAAATTGTCAAAGCCGCGCACCGTTCCCTTGATCTGAAAGCCGTTCACAAGATGGATCGTCACGAGCATCCCGTCCTTGCGCACCTGATTGAGAAAATTGTCCTGCAGATTGATGATTTTTGCCGTCACGCCTGAGCGCTCCTTTCTCTATTGCACTGCCATGCACGCACGTCCGCAAGGATCGCGTGCAGGAGTTCGGTCTCTGTCTGTGTATCCGCATCATACCAGTGGATGTAGGGCATGCGCCGATACCATGTCATCTGACGCTTTGCAAAACGGCGCGTCGCCGTCTGGATGGCAGCGAGTGTTTCTGCAAAGCTCATCTCACCCGCGAGATACGCCGCCGTCTCCTTGTAGCCGATGCCCTTCATCGCCGGGGCAGCGCGTGAAATCCCGCACGCAAGCAGCCCCGCCACCTCGTCCGCAAGCCCCGCCGCAAACATCGCCTCCACACGCATGTTGATCCGCTCGTAGAGATGCGCACGTGCCCGCGTGAGTCCGATGACAAACGCATCGTAGGGCGCATCCCCCGCATCCATCGCGCTCTCCTGTGAGATATGCTCTGCACCGTAGCGCAGTGTCTCAAGTGCACGGATGACGCGCCTGAGATTGTTCGCGTGCAGACGTGCCGCTGCTGTGGGATCGCGATATGTAAGGAAGCCATGCACACGTTCATTGCCACATCGCTGTGCAATCCTCTCCATCGCGCGGCGGAAGCAGCTGTGCTCCTGTGTCTCGTTGAAGTCATAGCCCTCAATGAGCGCCTTGATGTAGAGCCCCGTCCCGCCAACGATGAACGGCAGACGCCCCGTGCGTTCGTGTACATGCACAAGAGCAGAGACACGCGTGACAAACTCCGTTACGGAAAACGGTTCATCCGCATCCAGCACGTCGATGAGATGATGCGGGACACGCGCCTGCTCCTCTGCGGTCGGCTTTGCGCTGCCGATATCGAACCCGCGATAGATGCACATGGAGTCACCCGAGATGATATCCGTCCCCAGCGCCTCTGCAAGCTGCAGCGAAAGCGCCGTCTTTCCGACCGCCGTTGGTCCGACGAGGACGAGCAGCGGGCTTTTTGCATGCACGGTCAAAGTTCGATGGTTTCGCCGGGCGCAACAATATTCACCCGCGCACGCGTCATCGCCTCCGTGACCTCCTTGTAGTGGTTCACTTCCTGCGCGATGATCGGCCATGTATCGTAGTGAATGGGGATGACATGGCTCGCGTTCAGCCACTGTGCCGCCATCGCCGCATCCTCAAGCCCCATCGTATAGTTGTCGCCGATGGGGAGCACGGCATAGTCGATCGCATCCTTGCGTCCGATCAACTGCATATCGCTGAAGAGAGCGGTATCACCCGAGTAGTAGACAATCTTGCCGCCGATGTAGATCACAAAGCCGCAGGCAATCCCGCCCGCAACGCCCGCGCTGTGCTGGGCAAACGTCATGCGTACCTTTCCGAACGGCAGGTCAAGCGAGCCGCCGATGTTCATCGGATGCGACTTGATCTCTGCGCACGCCTGCCCCTCACAGACGGAGATGACCTCGGGGATGGCGACAATCGCCGCCCCCGTGCGTGCCGCAATCGATGGTGCATCACCGAGATGATCCCCATGCGCGTGTGTGAGCAGGATAAAGTCACAGGCGGCCTCATTCGCCGCGATGCTTGCCGTCGGATTTCCCGTCAGGAATGGATCCACAAGAACCCTGTTCGTCCCGTCATCGAGCAAAAAAGCCGCATGACCGTAGTAGCTGAATTTTACCATTGCGACCACTCTCCTATTTCACAATTCGCTTGTTGTGTTTCATTATACGATATGTCCCCACAATGTCAATAGAAAAGCCGCTTCATTCGGGAATCCCCGAACAAAGCGGCTCGTTGCCGAAAATTTTACTTGATACTGATCGTCAGCTTCTCACCGTTGATGTTCCAGTCCTTGCTTGTACCAACGGGCGCGTCGTAGGATACGGAATCGGCGAGCGTAATCTCGCGGATAAACGCCTCGTTCTTCTGGGCGATTGCCGTGAGCTTTGCATTCCCCATGAGGCCAAGCGCAATGTGATCCGTCACCTCAAGCCCACATTCCTTGCGCATGGTCTGTACCTTGCTGATGATCTCGCGGACAAAGCCCTCCGCAAGGAGCTCCTCCGTAAGCGTCGTCTCAAGCGCAACCGTGACGCCGCCATAGCTCTGGCAGTTGTAGCCCTCCTGCTGCGAGACCGTGACCTCGACATCCTCCGATGTGACCGTGACATCGCCGTCTGCGAGGTGCAACGTATAGCTGCCGCCGCCCGCAAGCGCATCCTTCACCGCCGCGCCGTCACTCTCCTCGAGAGCCTTCTTGACCGCATTCATCTGCTTGCCAACCTTCGCACCGAGCACGCGGAAATTCGGCTTCACGTGATAGGCGAGGAAGTCCGACATATCGTCGCGGAACGCAACCTCCTTGACATTGAGTTCATCCTCAATGATCTCAACGAAGAACTCCGGCAGCGTATGCTCCGCCTTGATGAACATACGCGCGACCGGCTGACGGTTCTTGATGTTCGCCGCATTGCGCGCCGCGCGTCCGAGGGTGACAACCGCGAGGACGATCTCCATGTTCTCCTCAAGCTGCGTGTCAATAAGCGCCTCGTTCACCATCGGGAAGTCTGCAAGATGCACGGAGATCGGCGCCGTCTTGTCCACCGAGCAGACGAGATTGCGGTAGATACTCTCCGTGATGAACGGCACCATCGGTGCTGCCGCCTTCACCGTCGTCACAAGCGCGGTGTAGAGCGTCAGGTAGGCATCGACCTTGTCCTGCTCCATGCCCTTCGCCCAGAAGCGGCTGCGGCTGCGGCGCACGTACCAGTTGGACAGCTCCTCGACGAAGGACTGCACTGCCTTCGCCGCCTCGGTGACACGGTAATTACCGAGGCAGTCATCCACCGTGCGCACCATCGTATTCAGACGTGAGAACACCCAGCGATCCATGACCGAGAGGCGGTTGTAGTCAAGCGTATGCGCCGTCGGGTCGAAATTGTCGATGTTCGCATAGAGAACGTAGAACGCATACGTGTTCCAGAGCGTCCCCATGAACTTGCGCGCGCCCTCCTGCACCGCATCGTCGGAGAAGCGGTTCGGCAGCCACGGCGCACTGTTCTCGTAGAAGTACCAGCGGATCGCATCCGCACCGTGACGGCGCAGTGCGTCCATTGGCTCGACCGCATTGCCCTTGGACTTGCTCATCTTCTGCCCGTTCTCGTCCTGCACATGACCGAGGACAATGACATTCTTGTACGGGCTCTTGTCAAAGAGCAGCGTCGAAATCGCAATCAGCGAGTAGAACCAGCCGCGCGTCTGATCGACCGCCTCGGAGATGAAGTCTGCGGGGAAATATTTCTCAAAGATCTCCTTGTTCTCAAACGGATAGTGCCACTGCGCGAACGGCATCGCCCCCGAGTCGAACCAGCAGTCGATGACCTCGGGTACGCGGTGCATCTCCGCACCGCACTTCTCACACGGGAACGTGATTGCATCAATGTACGGACGATGCAGCTCGATATCGGCGGGGCAATTCGGCTGAAGCTCACGCAGCTCCGCGATTGAACCAACCGAATGCTCGTGCCCGCAGGAGCATTTCCAGATATTGAGAGGCGTCCCCCAATAGCGGTCGCGGCTGATGCCCCAATCCTGCACATGCTCGATCCAGTTGCCGAAACGACCGTCGCCGATCGTCTTTGGAATCCAGTTGACCGTATTGTTGTTTGCAACAAGTGCGTCGCGCACCGCCGTCATGCGGATGAACCACGAGGCACGCGCATAGTAGATCAGCGGCGTGTCGCATCGCCAGCAATGCGGATAGCTGTGTGTAAACTCGGGAGCCTTGAACAGCTTGCCGCTCTTTTCGAGATCCTTGAGAATCAACGGATCGGCATCCTTTACGAAGACCCCCGGCCAGTCCGTCTCCTCCGTCATCTCGCCCTTGTCATTGACGAACTGAACGAACGGCATGCCATACTTGCGGCAGACGCGGTTATCGTCCTCACCGAAGGCGGGTGCGGTGTGGACAATGCCCGTGCCGTCTTCGGTCGTGACATAGTCGTCGCAGATGACGAAAAACGCCTTATCCTGCACGTCCTTCGTCGCAAAGGGATAGAGCGGCTCGTACTTGCGGTATTCGAGTTCGCTGCCCTTCATCGTCGCAAGGATCTCACGGTCGCCCCACGAATCCGCAAATACGCTGTCCATCAGAGCCTCGGCGAGATAGTAGACCTTGCCGTAGACGCGCACCTTCACATAGGTCACATTTGGATTCACGCAGAGGCCGAGGTTCGACGGGAGCGTCCACGGCGTCGTCGTCCATGCGAGGAAATAGGCATCCTCGTCCGCCGCCTTAAAGCGTACGATTGCCGAGCGTTCCGTCACGTCCTTATAACCCTGCGCTACCTCGTGCGAGGAGAGCGGCGTGCCGCAGCGCGGGCAGTACGGGACGATCTTGTGTCCCTGATAGAGCAGCCCCTTCTTCCAGATCTCCTTGAGCGCCCACCACTCGGACTCGATAAAGTCATTTTCATAGGTAATGTAGGGATGCTCCATATCCGCCCAGAAGCCGACGACATCGGAGAACTCCTCCCACATCGCCTTATACGTCCAGACCGACTCACGGCACTTCTTGATGAATGGCTCGATGCCGTAGTCCTCGATCTGCTCCTTGCCGTTGATGCCGATCGCCTTCTCGACCTCCAGCTCCACGGGCAGACCGTGCGTATCCCAGCCCGCTTTGCGGAGCACCTTGCGCCCCTTCATCGACTGATAGCGCGGCAGCATATCCTTGATGACGCGCGTCAGAACGTGCCCGATGTGCGGGCGACCGTTCGCCGTCGGCGGACCGTCATAGAACGTGAACGTCTCGCAGCCCTCACGCTGATCCACCGCCTGCTGTGCAATATGATTCTCGCGCCAAAAATCCGCAACGGCTTTCTCGCGCGCGGCAAAATTCAAATTGGTATCTACTTTCTCGTACAAAGAAACCCCTCCCGTAGCATAGTCACGTCATTCTAGCACACGGAAGGGGATTTTTCAAGGAACAGGCGACATCTGCCCAAGATTTCTCTTGCACCTTTATCCAAAGAGTGTTATAACCAACGATGAATATAGAAAGCATGGATAAAATCCACGCCAATTCGAGCAAAGGTTATATCAGCGATTCCGAAAGGATCGTCGGTTCACACAGCGGAGGGATCTCATGCACACATTCAAACATTTACTCTCTGCCCTACTATTATACACGCTATGTATCATCCCATACACCGCCTCTGCCGCCGATACGAATGCAGACTACCGGGGCTATATCTGGCGCATTGATACAGCGGTGGGCAATGCGGAGCATCTGCCGTACAATTTCCGCACGGCGGCATCGCCGTTCCAAACGCGGACAGACGCAGCGAAGTTAGGTGTCGACCCGAACTACACTCCCTCTCGTGAGGGACTGGATGCCCTACCGCTCTCGGGAAGCGCAGAGTTCTCCGTCCCTGCCTTTCACGCGCTGCTGAAAGAGCTGCACACGCGCGCAAGGGGCTCGATCTGTATCGTCGATCTGCGGCAGGAGTCGCACGGCTTCATGAATGGAAACGCCGTCAGCTGGTACGGCAAGCACGACTGGGGCAATATCGGCAGGACGAAGCACGAGGCACTGCGTGACGAGAACATGCGCATTCACAGTGCACGGGGAAAGGTTGTAGTGCTCGCGCACCTCGATAAGAAAAAGCAGCCCAAAAATCAGCAGACCATTCACGTCATGGAGGCGATGACGGAGCGCGAGCTGGTCGAGGATGCGGGCGTGCGCTACGTCCGTCTCGCCGTCACCGACCACAAATGGGCAGACCCGCAGACCATCGACAAATTTGTCGATCTCGTGAAAAAAATTCCCGCGGACACATGGATGCACTTTCACTGTCAGGCAGGCAAGGGACGCACGACCAGCTTTATGGCGATGTACGATATGATAAAAAATCCCTCCGTCCCGCTGAAGGACATCCTCTATCGTCAGTACCTGCTCGGCGGAGCATACCTCGCCTACGACCCGACCATGCAGCATGCACCGACGGGATGGGAGGATGCAGACTACCATCACAAGGCAGAGATGATCACAAAGTTCTACGACTACGTTCAGCAGAATCACGAGAACGACTATGTCGTACCGTGGAGTATGTGGCTGAAGAAGAATCCATAAGAGAATAAGAAAGCCCGCACATTGCATTTGTAGTGACCCCCAAAAGTTAGATCCTCTAAGTCTAACTTTTGGGTGGCAGGTCACATCTGATGTGCGGGCTTTCTTATTCTTTCACTGTGGTTTGATATGCCCTGTCTGATACGCGCGCAGGAGGGCGTGCAGATCAGCGATCTCATCCATGATCGCCGCGCCGCGATCGGTGTCGCGCACGAGGCAGCTGCGCGCCTGCAGCTCGACCGTCTGCGAGACGGACTCGATGTCGCGATTCTCGCGCAGTGCCTCACGTACATTCGCCACCGTCTGATGCTGGAGGAGACGCAGTCCACGTGAGTTGTAGATGAGTGTGTAGCCCGAGATGCCCGTCTTGGAGTGATATGGCGTCGCAAAACCACCGTCGATGATGATCGCGCGACCATTCGCACGCAGCGGACTCTCCCCCTTTTTCACCTTGACGGGAACGTGCCCGTTGATGATGTGCCCGTGCTTGGGGTCAAGCCCGAACTCCGCAAGGATCTTCTCGCAGATCGCCTCCTCCTTGATGAGGCGGAAATACGGGTCAGACGGCTCTTTCCACGTCGACTCGTCGGAGATAAAGGAGCGTTCAAACGTTGTGAACGAGCGTCCCGAGGTCGGCGCGAGCAGTCCGCACCAGAGGAAGTACATAAAGTCCAAGCCTTCCTGCGCGTGTTCGTTCCAAGCCGCGCGCGCCTTTTCCTCACAAAAGTCCATCCACGCGCGTCCCGTATATTCCTCGCCCTTGTAGGTAATGGTGCGGAAGCTGCCGTCCTCATTCATGGGGACACAGCCGGGGAACAGAAGGTTGCCGTTGTAGCACATATACATGCTGCCGCGTTCGTAGAGATAGTCCACATGGCGTTGGAGTGCCTTGCTCTCAAGGAAATAGGAGCGCAGATCGTCGATGATGTGCCGCTCCTCCTCCGTCAGTTCGTAGCAGTCCGCGCCGTCGTCAATCGTCGGGAAGTAGGCACTATCGAGTTCCACACGCCGTCCATTGTTCAATGTGACGCAGGATAGGCTGAAGTTGATCTTATCGAGGAGCAGACGATCCTCCATGTGGAAGTTCGGATTGCGCTTGATGAGCGCCCCCTCAAGCTTGAACATCATCATCGAGATCGCACGCTCTGCCGCCTTGATCGGGTTCTCGTCGGGATAGATGCGCGAGGCAAACGTCGAGAGCGGGCGCAGGCTGATGCCGTAGCCACGTTCCAGCACGTCCGTATTGCGGTAGCGCAGCGAGTTGCGGATGACCGCCGCAATACAGACCTCACTGCCGAGTGCCGCACCCATCCAGAGCACGTCGTGGTTCCCCCACTGAATGTCAACGGACGGATGCTGCATGAGGAGGTCGAGGATGCCGTCAGGACGGTCGCCGCGATCGAAGAAGTCGCCGACGATATGGATGCGCTCGACCGCGAGCCGCTTGACGAGCACGCTGAACGCATCGATGAAGTCCGTACCGCCGCCGATCTCCACGATGGTCTCAATCAGTTGTTTATAGTAGTAGAGCTGCGCCTCATCCAGCTCGGGGCGCGTGCTCAGCAGCTCCACGATGACGGATTCGTAGCGTTTGGGAATGTAGCCGCGCATCTTGCTCGCAGGGAATTTCCAGCTCATGAGCTTGGTCAGCTCGAGCAGATTCGCAATGTTCTGTTGATACCAGATTGCGTCCGCCTTGCCCTCCGCCGTGAGCTGCTCCACCTTCTCGCGCGGATAGTAGATCAGCGTGCAGAACTCCGCCTTCTCCTCCTCCGTCATACGCTCGCCGAAGCAGTAGTCCACCTTTTCCTTGATGACACCAGAGCAGTTGTTGAGGATGTGAAAGAACGAATCGTACGCGCCGTGCAGATCGCTCATGAAGTGCTCCGTGCCCTTCGGCAGCATGAGCTGCGATTTCAGATAGACGATTTTCTCGTAGACAATCTCCTTCGTCGGGTACTTCTCGGCCATCAGACGGAGCACCTTGTCCTGCTCCGCCTTTGTTGTGTTTATACTCATAACGCTTCCTCCTGCGAAATATTTTTACTCTTCTGTATTCTAACACTAGAGAGGAGGATTTTCAAGGAACGCATAAAACAAGAAATTGGCGCACAAAAGGGGCATTGTACGAAGTTTTTAGCTTCGTACAATGCCCCTCGGATTTCCGCTCAAATAATTCCTTTTCCGCGCAGAAATTCCTCTGCGACTGCGTGCGGTTCCTTCCCCTCGCTCTCGACGGCATGGTTCATTGCCGCCATCTCCTCGTCCGTGATACTGTCCGTCAGCTTCTCCAATACAGGCACAAGCTCCGGATGCCGCTCCAACACCTCCGCACGCACAACGTTTCCGCAGCGATAGGACGGGAAAAAATTCCGATCATCCGTGAGCACACGCGCATCCGCCGCCGCAAGCTGTCCGTCTGTCGTGAACACAACCATCACATCAATTTGCTTGTTCGCGAGTGCCTGATATTTCAGCCCAATGTCGAGGTCGACCGTGCGGGCAAAATCCAGCCCGTACACCTTGCAGAGCGCAGGATACCCATCCGCGCGCTCAAAAAAATCGTACTCCGCACCAAAGACGAGTTGAGGGGCGACACGGCGCAGGTCAGAATACGTGTGCAGATCGTACTGTTCCGCAATCTCACGCCGCACGGCAACGCCGAACGTATCGTTGAAGCCGTACATCCCGACCCAACGCATCGCAAAACGCCGCTCATATTCCTCGGACAGCTGCGGAAACAGTTCCTCGCTGTATTTTGACTCCTCCTTGAGCACCATGTTCCAGCCCGTTCCCGTATACTCCGGGTAAATGTCGAACGCGCCGCTCTCCATCCCGGGGTGGATGTTCGACGTACCGCCGCCGACGCCCGCTGTGATACGTGCCTCGAGCCCCGTATCGTGCTCAATCAGGAGTTTCAGCATCTCGCCCATAATCAGCTGCTCCGTCATCGGCTTGGTCGCAATATGGACAACATCCGCCTTGCCAAAGAAGCCGTAGGTCACGGTGCTCACGGCAATGAGCAGTACGGCAGCTGCCCCCGCATAGGCAGCGCGTACGTTTCCTGTGATGCGTGCGGGGCGTTTCAGCCACGCCTCGACCTGCCCCAGTGCGCCGTCCACCACGAGCGCAAGCACGGCGATCAGGAGGCTCCCCGCAATCGTGAGCGCGGGGTTGTTCGTCGTGATGCCGCGATAGATTGCGACACCGAGACCGCCCGCACCGATAAAGGACGCAATGCCGGCAAGTGCAATCGTCATCGTCGCCATATTGCGAATCCCGGACATGATGACGGGCATCGCAAGCGGAATCTGAACGCGCGTCAGCACATGAAACGCCGAGCCGCCCATGCCGATTGCCGCCTCCACAAGCGAGGGCTGTATCTGCGCAAGCCCCGTATGCGTCGCGCGCACCATCGGCAGGAGTGCATAGATCGTGAGTGCAATGATCGCCGAGCGGTTGCCGATGCCGAAAAACGGAATCAAAAAACCGAGCATCGAAATCGACGGGATCGTATAGAGAAAGTTCACCGTCCCGAGCGTCGGTGCCGCCGCGCGCTCATAACGATGAATGAGGACGCCCGCCGCACCGCCAAGCACGACAGCGATGCCGATTGCTGCCCCCGATATCCACAGATGCTCAACCAAGAGCTGTACAAAGAACGCACTGCGTTCTGAAAAGATGGAAAAAACTGCGTGCAATAGCTCCATGTCGTATCTCCAAAATGTAATTTATATCATCACAATAACTGAATTATAGCATAGAAACGATGTGCACACAAGAAAATCTTGGGAATCGCTGATAAAACAGTCTCTCAGATGGACGTAGATAAGAGATTTGTCACATCCCCGCGCCTGTGGTATAATGCCCGTGTAAAAGTAACAGGACAGGAGTTGAACGTCCTTGAAAAAAATGTTTTCTTCATTCTTTCATTTTATCGCAAGCGTCGTACTTGCGGCAGGTATCGCAGGGTACTGGTATATTGCGGGCGATATTTCCATCGAGACGGCATCCGAACTCTTTCTCGGAATCTTTCTCGCCGCATCGCCTCTGCCCTTCATTGTCTCGCGCTGGCTGATTGCTCTGCGCATCAAGCGGCGGCTGCATGACTCGGGTGTTACATGCAGCCGCATGAGCGCACTCACGGAGTTGCTTCATGTGGACACAATCGCATTCAACCGCAACGGCACGCTCACGGAAGGCAGCGTATTCATCTCTGCGCTCGTGCCCGAGGGCATGACACAGGGCTCTCTGCTCGCACTCGCCGCGAGTGCCGAACGCGAGGCAACACACCCCTATGCGCATGCACTCTACGACACCGCTGTCCAGCGCGGTCTGCACCTGCAGCGTCACTCTGCCGCGCGCGAGACGGAGAGTTTCGGTGTCGAGGCGCTGATTGCACGCACGCCTGTGCGCGTTGGCAAGAAGGAGTGGCTGCAGGAGGAGAACATCGAGATCAGCGCTGCGCTCCTCACGCGTGCCGATCAGCTTGCAACGAGCGGACAGACGCCACTCTTCGTCAGCTCAAGCAAATACGCGCGCGGCATCATCGCCGTCCGCGACGATGTACGAGCAGAGGCGCGGCGCGCACTGATCGCCCTGAAGGAGCGCGGACTCTCCCTCATCCTCCTCACGGGTGAGACAAAGCGCCTCGCAAATGCAACGGGCAAAGAGCTCCGTATCAGCGAGGTGCGCGCCGACCTCGCGGGCACGGACAAGGCACGCGAGATCCGTCTGCTCCAATCGCGCGGTGCAGTCGTTGCGATGGTCGGTGACCCTATGGCAGATCAGCCAGCCCTGCGTGCAGCAGACATCAGCATCGGCTGCCCCTCCTCGCTCGAGAAACAGCCCACCCCCGAAGAGGAAGACACGCCGCGCGATCCGCTGCATGAGGAACTCATGCGCGGACAGAACGATGAGAAGCCAAGCGAAATGGAGCCGCTTATGCCTCCTGAGGATGCTGCCTACTTTGAGGCACAGGCACTGCGCAACCAGGGACGATCCACAAGCTTCATGCCGGACATTGTACTGGACAAGGAGGGGCTACCGAGTCTTGTCACGCTCTGGGACACATGCAATGCCGCACGCGCACGCGCAAAACAGAATCGCTGGCTGAGCCTCCTCTTTCTCTTCCTCTTTACACCTGCCGCAGCGGGCGTACTCACCTTCTTCGATGCCACCGTGCTCCCCTATCCCATCGTCGGCGGTGCTCTTGTTTTGCTCCTCATTCTGCTCATTGTGAACGCACTTCGGGAATGAGGTTAATAAATATTCATTCTTAAATAAGTGAATATATCCATCTAACTTGTATTTCATTTTAACCTATGATATAATTCATCGAATCAGAGTCTTTTGTCGCAGAGAGCGCACAAAAGTCGGTGTTATTATCATCATAGGTATTTTATTTTAGGAGGGGTTTGGAAATGGAAGAAGTGCTACTGTCACGATGGCAGTTTGCAATCACCACCATCTATCACTTTCTCTTCGTCCCCGTCACCCTCGGCATGGCGATCTTTGTCGCCATGCTTGAGACGTGCTATGTGCGGACGAAGAAGCCGGAGTGGAAGAAGACCTGTCGAAAGTTGCTGCATTTCTTTGGCACGCTCTTTCTCATCAACTTTGCGATGGGTGTTGTCACCGGTCTGGTGCAGGAGTTCCAGTTCGGCATGAACTGGTCGGAGTACTCGCGCTTCATGGGCGATATCTTCGGCGCACCGCTCGCACTTGAGGCACTCACGGCGTTCTTCCTCGAGTCGACGTTCCTCGGCATCTGGATGTTCGGCTGGGATAAGCTGCCGGAAAAGGCACACTGTGCCTGTATTTGGCTCGTTGCTCTCGGCAGTAATCTGTCCGCGTTCTGGATTCTCGTCGCGAACTCCTTCATGCAGCACCCCGTCGGCTACACCATTGCCAACGGGCGCGCGGAAATGGCGAGCTTCTTTGAACTCGTGACGAATCACTACATCCTCGGCGAGCAGTCACATACGCTCTTTGCCGGCATCACGACGGCGGGCTTTGTCGTCATGGCGGTCTCGGCTTGGAAGCTGCTCCACGATACGGAATCACGCTATGCCTTTACACAGGCGATCAAGGCGGGCGCGATTTACACCATTGTCGGCGTCGTCGGCGTCATCGCAAGCGGACATCTGCACACGCAGTATCTCGCGCAGGCAAGCCCGATGAAGCTCGCCGCGATGGAGGCACTCTGGGAGACAGAGGATCCTGCGCCGTTCGCTGTACTCGCCTATCCAAACATGGAGAAGGGGCACAACGACTTCGAGATCACGATCCCCTATATGTTCACGATCATGGTACATGACGGCATCCAGGGTGAGGTGCGCGGCATCAACGACCTTCAGAAGGAAGCCGTCGAAAAATTTGGTCCTGGCGACTATCGTCCGCATGTCACCATGCTTTTCTACGCGTTCCGTGCGATGGTCGGCGCCGGCTTCTTCATGGTGCTCGTCTCGCTCGTGGTGTTCTACCTCGCGAAAAAGGACAAGCTGTTCTCGGCGAAGAAGTTACTCTTCGCGCTCCCGTGGCTCGTCATCGTTCCCTTTATCGCAAACTCCTGCGGCTGGATTGTCGCGGAAATGGGGCGTCAGCCGTGGCTCGTCGTTGGGCTGCAAAAGACGGTGGACGGTGTCTCGCCGAATCTCACCTCTGCTGAGATCATGATTTCGATGATCGGGTTCACGGTGCTCTACCTGCTGCTCCTGATCACGGCGCTCTATCTCGCCTTCCGCTTCATCCGCCGCACGCAGATCACACCTGCCATCGAAGGAGGGAAGTAAGAATGGACTACAATATTCTCTGGTTCGTGCTCATCGTCGTCCTCTTCACGGGTTTCTTCTTCCTTGAGGGATTCGACTACGGTGTCGGTACGCTGCTCACGCTTCTCTCGGACAAAGAGAGTGACCGTTCGCAGGTCATCCGTTCGATCGGTCCCGTCTGGGACGGCAATGAGGTCTGGATGATTACGGCGGGCGGCGCGACCTTCGCGGCATTCCCGCATGTCTATGCCACGATGTTCAGCACGTTCTATCTCGCGCTCTTCCTCATGCTCGTCGCGCTCATCCTGCGCGGTGTCGCATTCGAGTTCCGCCATCAGCGTTCGGACGACGCATGGCAGCGCCGCTGGTCGTATGCGATTGCGTTCGGCAGCATCGTCCCGGCATTCCTCTGGGGCGTTGCCGTTACGAACCTCATCGCAGGTCTGCCCATCGGTCAGAATATGGTCTATCAGGGAAATTTCTTTGACCTCGTGACCCCCTACACGGTGGTTGGCGGTGCGACCTTTGTCGCGGTCTTTGCCTTTCATGGTGCGGCGTTCCTGCGCCTGCGCCTCACGAGCACCTACCTCCTCGACCGTGCGCGCGTGCTCGGTCTGAAATTCGGCGTCCTCGCAGCACTCCTCTACGTGCTCTGCATGATCCTCACCTATGTTGAGACGGATCTCTATGCGAGCCCACTCGCAGCAGGTGCACTCGTTTTCTCGGCAGCGGCATTCGTTGCGGGGCTCGGTGCAATGTATAAGGGAACGCAGCTTCCTGCATTCGTACTTGGCGGCCTTGCCATCGTCGGCACGACGATCGGCTTCTTCGCCGGACTCTTCCCGCGTCTCATGGTCTCGAGCCTCAACTCCGGATGGAGTCTCACGATCTACAACGCATCCTCGACCGAGTACACGCTGTCCATTATGACGATTGCGGCGGCGATCCTCGTGCCCGTCGTCCTCTGTTATCAGATCTGGACGTACTACATCTTCCGCAAGCGTATCTCACCAAATGACGACAGTCATCAGGCATACTAATACACAATGAAAAAAAAGAAGTCCATTCTACTCTCTGCAATTCGCACACAACGGCACAGCGTCCTCATGCGCGCGGCGATTGAACTCCTCCACGGGGGGCTCGTCGTCGCGGCGGCATGGGAGGCTGCCGTCATTGTGAACACCGTGTTCATGGAGCACAGCGGACTTACCGAAGCAGCATCAGATCTTCTGATGCTGTTTTTGTGCGTCCTCTCTATGGCACTTCTGCGCCTCCCCAAGAGTCGTATCGAGGCACAGCTCTCCCATCGCGTGCGCCTCTCCGCACGCACAGCCCTCCACGAGGCAATGCTCCTGCATGGACGCAGCTCCTCCGGTGCGCTGACGCTCACGCTGGAGCGCGTCGATGCACTCGATCCGTTCTTCCACACGGTGCTGCCAACGATGATTGCAGGCGCAGTGCTCATCCCTCTGATCCTCATTGTCACGGCGTTTGCAGACCCACTCTCGGCGCTGCTCTTTCTCGTGACACTGCCGATTGCGCCGTTCCTGCTCTTCCTCATCGGAAAGGCAACGCGCCGTGCGAGCGAACGTCAGTGGGACAAGATGCAGTCGCTCACAAACGGCTTCGGCGAACTCGTACGCGCGGCGATGACGCTCAAGATCTTTCGCCGCATCGACGCTGAGGGCGCACATCTCGCGCACATGAGCCACAGCTTCGCCGAGGCATCGCTCTCCGTCCTGCGGCTCGCCTTTGTCTCCGCATTCGCACTGGAGCTGATTACCACACTCTCGATTGCGCTCATTGCCGTCTCCATCGGTCTGCGTCTGCTCGATGGCATGATGACATTCCAGACGGCGTTCTTCGTGCTCATCCTTGCACCGCTGTTCTATCAGCCGCTGCGTGAGGGCGGCATCGCATTCCATGCGGCGATGGATGCCAAGACGGCAGAGACGGCACTCCTGCCCTATGTTGACCTCCCCTCCCCCACGGACGGCGCACGGAGTCAGATTCTCTCGCCGCCCGCCGTACATACGGAAAAACTCAGCTACCGCTATCCGCTGACCGAGGAAGAAGTGCTCACGGACTTACAGCTCTCCTTTCCCGCAGGAAAGTCTACAGTGCTCGCAGGAGCAAGCGGCATTGGCAAGTCGACGCTGCTCCTCCTGCTTGCGGGTCAGATTGCACCATCAGAGGGCAAAATCGTGCTTTCGGACGGCGCAGGTGAGGGAAATTCATTCGACCTTGCGCAGCTCTCCGAGAAAACGCGCACGCATCTCATCACATATGTCCCGCAGGAGCCGCATATCTTTAAGGCCTCCCTCGCGGAGAACGTCAGTCTCTGGCTGGAAGATGCCACGGACGAAACCGTCACTGCGGCACTTGAGGCTGCTGCCCTCGGCGACTTTCTGCACGCACTGCCCGAGGGGCTTCGGACACCGCTCGGAGCGGGTGGACATCCGCTCTCTGCAGGGGAGCGTCACCGTCTCGGGCTTGCGCGTGCCTTTTTCCAGAACCGGCCGATTGTATTACTTGATGAGATTACGGCAGGACTTGACGGGGATACCGAAGCCCTTGTCATTGACGCACTCACGCGCTTCGCGCATCATCGCACGTTGATTCTGACATCACATCGCCCCGCACTGATTGCATGGGCGGAGCACGTTATTACATTGGGAGGTGGGGAGCTATGACAGCCGCACTCTTTCGTCTGCTCTCCATTGCAGCGCCATCGAAGGCACTGCCCGCACTCCTTGCGGGGGTGCTCGCTGCAGCCTCAGGTATTGCGCTCATCGGTACAGCTGCGTGGATCATCGCGAGCGCGGCGCTGCAGCCGCCGCTGTCCGCACTTGCGCTTGCAATTACAATGGTACGTGCATGCGGCATCGGTCGCGCGGTCTTTCGCTATCTCGACCGTCTGCTCTCCCATCGTCTTGCATTCGCCTGTTACGAGGACTTGCAGCAGGCGACCTATCGGCGCTCCGCTGCAGTGATTCCCCTGCGGGAAGGCAATGTCCGCGAGGGAGAATTTCTGCACGATCTCCTCACGGGCTGCGAGACCCTACGCGACTTCTACCTGCGCACCGTTCCACAACCACTGATTGCGGGGCTGCTCACCGCTGTGACCTGCACAGCGCTCCTGCCGCTCAGCTTGTGGGGCGCACTGCTCATCGCATTTCTCTATTTTCTGCATCTCGCCCTCCCCCATCTCCTGCACGAGGCAGATCTGCGCACGGAGGGCACCGCCTATCGTGAGGTTCTGCTCGACCGCCTCGACGGATGCACTGAACTCGCGGCGGCAGGTACACTCACTCGGGCGCAGGGGCAACTCGACCGTGCAGCAGAGGATTTTCAGCGTAGGCAGGATGACAAACGCACAAAGCGTGAACGGCTGTTCACCCTGCTTGATATTCTGCGTGTTGCGGTCTGGATTCTACTGATCGTTCTGCTTACGCCATGCGTCGCAGACAGAATGCTGACGGGTGTACAATACGCTGTCTGGGTGCTTGTCCTCGAAGCCGTGCTCAGCGAGTACCGCCCCCTGCCCGCCGCAAGTCTGGGCGCAGCGGAGGCTGCACGGGCAGCTGAGACGATTCTTTCCGCACAGGAAAATTCCTCTGCAAAAAAAATGCCGTTCCCCTCCCCCGTCTTTATTGCAGATGCCCCGCTGATTGCGGCAGAGCATCTTACCTTTTCCTACCATGACGACATTCCGATCCTGCGGAATTTCTCATGTACGATTCGGCGCGGGGAGCACACAGCGATCATCGGTGAGAGCGGTGCAGGCAAGACGACGCTTGCAAGCCTCCTCCTGCGCCTCTGGGAGCCTGACAGTGGTACAATCTCATATAGAGGAGCAGCACATACCGCCCTTTCTGCAGACACATCACGCGCCCTCTTTGGAGCCTCCCTGCAGGGAAGTTATCTCTTCAGCACATCGACGCGCGACAACTTCCTGCGTTTGCATGCGGATATGAATGAGAAGCGGATGTGGCATGCACTTGAGACTGCACAGCTTGCCGACGTGATACGGGCACTTCCTGCGGGACTGGATGAACCTCTGGGTGCAAATGCTGTACGGCTCTCGGGCGGACAGCGCAGCCGTCTGCTCACCGCGCTTGCCCTTGCCGCCGAGGCAGAGATTCTCTTGCTTGACGAGCCGACGGCAGGGCTGGATGCCGCACGCGGGCAGCGATTGATCGCTGCTATTCTGGAGGAACTCGACGCACGCGACGGTACGCTCATCGTCATCACGCATGACCTTCCCCTTTTAGACCGTATGAAACAGGTGATAGAACTATGACACAGGAACACTTTCACGAACTCATCCACATTGTTTTGGATCGCCTCGGTGCGGCAGCCCCGCCGCACGAACTCTTTGCTGGCGGTGTGGAGGACTGGCACGCACGCGCACGCCTTGCCCACTTCCTCGCACAGACCGAAGAATACCATGCCGAAGCCTTGGAGCTCTTTCTGAGCGTCGTCGACGCAGAGCCGAACGAGGAGCTTGCACAGGATGTAGAGGAAAAAGTCTATGCTATGCAGGGGCTGAGTGCCCTCGAAGCCCGTACAGAGGAACTGCGTGAGACGGCGCTTGAGCACATCAACCTGGCGATCGAATGTGCCGAATCCACGGATTTCCTCTACAAGTACATCCTGCGCGGTGAGCTCTGGGCGGATCGCTGGAATCTCATGCACAAGCTGCGCATGACCGAGGAAGCGGAGGAGGAGGCAGATGAGCGCATTGCCGCCTTTGACGGCCTTGCGGAGGCGGTGCCGCACAATTCCTATCTCTACTACGGCTATCGGTTCAAGGCACATCTCGCCGCCGAGCGCGGCGTCGTTCTCATCGCAAAGGACTATATGCACATGGCAATTCACGCGATGGAGATCCCGCCTGCGTATGAGCAGGGGCTTGCGGATGCCTTTGCCGCGACACATGAAAATGCCCCGTGGATTCTGCGTGAAATCGACCGCGCAACACCGAATCCAGAGGGACTGCACTGGGATATATAGAAGCCGCTGATAACTTCAGCCCAATCCGGCAGACTTCATTTTATCAGCGATTCCTTTATTTTGCCCGAGATTTCTATACTTTCTTTTGGATCTGCTGCATAAATGATGCGGCAGATCTTTTTTTATAGAAATTTTTCAAAATTTTTCGTGAAACCTGTTATTTATGACAGTACGTTTTTTCTTTGCCTGTGATAAAATATAGGGGAACTTTCTGGAGAGCCTCCAAAAGGGATATTGGGTTGGTTTTGGTTTTTTCTCAGGAAAAGGAGGAACGACGATGAACACCTATATGTCAACGATGAGCAAGCTCTTGCTCGCCCTCTGTTTCGCACTCTTTACGAGTGTCACTCTCATGGGTTGCGGCGGGAACGATCCGAATGTTGATGTCCAGGCACTCGCGGAGGGAATCGGTCACGGTGATACCGCTGCGATGAAGGATTTCAAACTGACAGGCGACGGTGCCAAGCCCATCAGTGAGGTCTTCATCAAAGAGCTCGGGAAGAGTCTCAGCGCAACGCAGGAAGGAATGGACAGTGCCCAGAAGATCATGGGTGACAAACTCAAAGAACTGAAGATCAAGACGGAGGTCGTATCCAAGAGCGATAATTCCGCTAAGGTCAAGATCACGACCGATTACATTGAATTCGCTTCCGTCATGATGGGTTCAATGCAAAAGATGGAAAAAGAGATCGAGAAGATGGATCCAAACGATATGTCAGCTCTTGACAAGTTCGGTGATATGTACCTGAAGCTGTTCTCCGACGACATGAAGAATGCCAAGGTTGCGGGACAGCAGTCCTTCGAGGTCGAGGTCAAAAAGGACAAGGACACGGGCAAGTGGATTCCCGATGACATCGGCAAATTCCAGGAAGATCTCGCTAGGTACATGCTCTTCAAGGGCGGCGATGACTCCATCCTAGACGAGATGAAATAGAAACTTTTCCCCAGCACACAAAAACGCCCGACGTTCCGTCGAGCGTTTTTTGATTGGGCATTGGATGATTGAGTTTACCTCATAAACGTATAGACCGCAACATTGCTGAAGATCGAGAGCGGCTCTGCCCAGACGCCGATGATGAGAGAAAAGGCGACGGCGATGATCCCCATTGCGCTTGCCGGAAGCGGCAGACGTAGATGCTCCTCGACTACCTTCTCCCCCTCCTCGACATCGCGGAACATCTCCTTGATGACAAGCAGGTAGTAGTAGACGGACATCATCGACATGACGAAGCCGACACCCGCGAGCCAGAGATAGCCCGCGTCAATCGCGGCGGAGAAGATGTAGATCTTCCCGACGAAGCCCGCTGTCGGGGGGATGCCCGCCATCGTGAGCAGGGCGACCATCAGGATGCCCGCCGGGAGCAGGGAGTCCTTTGCAAGTCCGCGCACACTCGTAAAGTCCGCGCCGCCGCGTTTCGTCTCAAGGTAGGACACCGTGACAAACGCGCCGACATTGGCGAAGACGTAAACCATCGCATAGAAGAGGACTGCCTTGATGCCCGCCGCATTCGTCGCGACCATCGCCGTCATCATGTAACCCGCCTGTGCAATCGACGAGTATGCAAGCATGCGCTTGATATTCGTCTGGCGGAATGCCATGAGGTTTCCGCCGACCATCGAGACTGCCGCAAGAATTGCGAGCAGATGCGCCCAGTACGCCGAGAGGAACGGAAATGCCACAAAGAGCACACGCAGCAGGACTGCAATGCCCGCCGCCTTCGAGCACATGGCAAGAAGTGCCGTCACGGGTGCGGGTGCGCCTTCATATACATCCGGTGCCCAGAGATGAAACGGGATGATCGAGAGCTTGAAGAAGAAACCGGCAAGGATAAATACCACGCCGATCAGCCCAAGCGAGAACACGAGCCCAAGCCCCTGCGCAATGTTCTGGAATACCATCGTCCCCGTCATTCCGTAGACGAGGCTCATGCCGTAGAGCAGCACCGCCGTCGAACCGGAGCCAAAGACGAGATACTTGATGCCCGCCTCCGCCGAGAGTGGCGAATCCGTACGAATTGCAACGAGCCCGTAGAACGAAACCGTCATCAGCTCAAGCCCGACGAACGCCGTCATGAGATCGTTCGCCGAGGCAAGGACGCACATGCCGAGCAGCGCCGAGAGAAGGAGCAAATAGAACTCCCCCTTGTGCCTGAGTGTCTGCTCCACATAGTCCGCCGCAAAGATCACGGTCGAGAGAATCCCGATGATGAAGAGAATCTTGAAGAATACGGAGTAGCCATCGACGATGTAAAGCCCCGCATAGAACGCCGTCGCTCCGCCGTCGGGCGGATACATACCCACAGAGAGTGCGAGCACACCGAGAAGCCCTGCCACGGTCAGCCAGACTACGGGACAGCGCGGCGCGTCCTTTTTGAGGACGAGATCGGTGATGAGCACCACCGCCATCAGCGCGGCGATCCCGATCTCAACGGAGATCGCAGCAAAATTCATCGCTTGCAGCATCAGTGCCCACCTCCTATGATTGTCGGTGCATCCTGAATCAGCTCAAAGAGTGGCGCAAGCGGGGCAACGCCCGTATCCACAACATTCATGAGCAGTCCAGGGAACACGCCGAAGCCGACGAGGAACACACCGAGCACGACGAGCGGCACGACATCAATCTTGCGCTCATCTGGAAATTTCGCAAACCGCTCCACACGCGGTCCGAAGAGCACGCGTGCAAGCATACGCAGGACGTAGAATGCCGTGAAGATGATACCCGAAACGGCAATCACGGCAATCACGGGATAGACCTCGATGATGCCGACGAAGATCGTGAACTCCGGGATGAAGCCGATCAGCCCCGGCAGGCCGAGCGAGCAGAGCCCCGCAAGCATAAAGCCCACCGTGATGTGCGGCATATGATGTGCGAGACCCCAGAGGTCGCCGACGCTGCGCAGCTCCGTCTTCTCGTAGACGTAGCCGACCTGTGAGAAGAAGAGCGCGAGCATGATGCCATGCGCCACCATGTAGGCAACCGCGCCGCTCACACTCACGACGTTCAGAGCCGCAAAGCCGAGCAGGACATAGCCCATGTGGGAAACCGAGGAGTACGCGATCATGTACTTGATGTCGCGCTGCGCGAGCGCAATGTAGGATGCGTAGATAACGTTGATCATCGCGAGCGCGGCGATCAGGGGAGCCCAGAACTTCGCACCGAGCGGCAGAATGAAGAAGCCGATGCGGATGAGCGCGTAGCCTCCGATCTTTTTCAGTACCCCTGCGTTAATCATCGAGATCGCCGTCGGTGCGCCCGCATAGCCGTCGGGCGACCAGATGTGGAACGGGAACATCGACAGATGCGACCCGAACCCGACGAGCAGGAGGAAGAACGCCGTGACCTGCACCTCCCACGAGATATTGCCCATGAGAGCGGCAGCGGCAAGCGACTCGAAATCGAACGTGCGCATCCCCGACTCGTACGCGCTCACATACAGGAGGAGCACGCCGAGCAGCATGAACGCCGAGCCCACAAGGAGAAAGATCGTCATCTTCATCGCCGCATGCTCTTTGCTCACGCGCTCCGACGAGCCCCAGATGAGCACCATCAGGTACGCCGGAATAACGACCATCTCGCAGAGCACGAGGAAGAAGAAGAGGTCACGCACGAGGAATGCCCCCGAAACGCCCGCAATCACGATGAGCAGGAGCACGAAATACTCCTTCACACGCTTCTCTATATTCCACGAGCTGTAGATTGCGGCGAGCCCCACAACGCTTGAGAGGAGCAGCATGGGCAGCGAGATTCCGTCAACGCCCAGAGAGTAGGCGACGCCGAGATCTGTGATCCACGGGATATACTCCGTGTACTGCATCCCACCGCGCGCCATATCATAGTCCGCATAGACAAAGAGTGTGAGGATGGTTGCGACCATCATCGCAAATGCCGAGAGCTGACGGATCGTATCGTGCAGCCGTCCCGGCAGCAGCGCAATGATGAGTGCCGCCACGAGTGGGGTCAGGAGGATGACCGAGAGAATCGGAAATGTCATCATCGGAAAGCACCTCCCCAGTAGGCGATGATCTGAACCGCCCAGTAGAGGGCATAACACAGAAGAATCAGAACGCCTGTATAGAACACGACAACGTACCGCTGCGCCTGACCGTTCGCGGACTCTGTGAGGAGGTCGCTCGTAGCGAGTGCATACGCCCCCAAGCCGATCATAATGTTGTCGAAGATCTTTTCATCGACCCATTTCAGGATCAGTGCCGTGCCGTAGACGAGACGCTCACGGAAGTATCCGTAAAGTTCGTCGATGTAGAACTTGTGGTAAACAACACGGTACAGGAAGCCGAAGCTCCGAGCCTGCATCGCCGACCGCAGACTGTGCCGTCCGTAGATCTGATAGGCGGCGGCAAAGGCGATGAGCGCAAGCACGGTACTCGTTCCCGCAACCGTCCAGTCAATCGCCTCATGGTGTGGAACGCCTTCGTTGATCCAGACAGAGAACCCGCCGAAATACCCCCACGCACCGCTTACAAGGGTGAGCAGGATGAGCATAATCATCGGCCAGCGCATGAATGCGTCGACCTCGTGCGCCTCGTGCGAACTGCGGCTCTCACCGAGGAATGCCACAATAAGGAGACGCGCCATGTAGAACGCCGTAAGGAACGAGGTAAATGTCGCCATCACGTAGAGCGGTGTGCTCGCGTGCATGACCGCCGCGAGGATCTCATCCTTTGAGAAGAAGCCCGAGAACGGCGGAATCCCCGAAATGGCGAGCACGCCGACGAGCATTGCTGCGAACGTCAGCGGCATCTTCCGCCAGAGGCCGCCCATCTTCGTGATGTCCGTCTCATCGTGCAGTGCGTGCATGACAGCACCCGCACAGAGGAAGAGCATCGCCTTGAAGAAGGCGTGCGTCATGAGATGGAACATGGAGGCGGAAAACGCGCCGACACCGACCGCAAGCATCATATAGCCGAGCTGACTGATCGTCGAGTAGGCGAGCACCGACTTGAACTTGCGCTGTGTCACGGCGATGATCGCGGCAAAGAGTGCAGTGAATGCGCCGAGCCCCGCAATAAAATCCATGACGAATGGGGATTCGCTGAAGATAAAGAAGGCGCGCGCGACGAGATAGACACCCGCAGCGACCATGGTCGCCGCATGAATGAGCGCCGATGTGGGCGTAGGCCCTTCCATCGCGTCGAGCAGCCAGACATGGAGTGGGAACTGACCGGATTTACCGATCGGTCCCATAAAGAGCAGCAGGCCGATGACAGTCAGGAAGCCCGTGCCCGCAGCAAGGACATACGGCGGTACAAGCATACGCAGCTCGATGAAATCCATCGTCCCGAACACCATCTGCACGAGCAGAATGCCGACAAGCATCCCAAAGTCACCGATGCGCGTTGTGATGAACGCTTTTTTTGCCGCCTCACGCGCCGACACCTTGTGGTAGTAGAACCCGATCAGCAGGTAGGAACAGAGGCCGACCCCCTCCCAAAACACGTAGAGCTGGAGAAAGTTAACCGAGACGACAAGCCCGAGCATCGATGCCGAGAACAGCGAGATGAACGCAAAGAAGCGCCCCATCCCCTCGTCGTGCTCCATATAGCTCACGGAGTAGATATAGACCAGCAGCGAAACCAGCGTCACAATGACGAGCATCATCGCCGCGAGCGGATCGATGAGCACGCCCATCGTCAGCTTCACATCGCCGATCTGCGCCCAGAGCGTCTTCATCACATACGGATCGTTCATCGTGATCTGATAGTTCACGGTGGCAAGCGCGACAAAGACGGAGAACGCGAACGCAAGCGACATCATTGTGATCGCAATCGCTGCAGAGAGATTCTTTTCCTGCCGCGTGAACGGTCCGATGATGAGAAATGCCAGCGCGGGGAAGAGTGGGATCAGATAGGCATGCGTAAGTGCAAATGTAAACATATCGCTCCCCTCCCCTAATCTCTAAGAGTATCCAGTTCATCGACATTCGTCGTGAAGCGGATCTGGTACAGACGGAACGCGAGGGCAAGCCCGACGGCGATCTCGGATGCGGCGACCGCAATCGAGAAGAGAGCCATGAGCTGTCCCTCCATGTTGTGTGCATAGAAGCGGTCGAATGCGATGAGGTTGATATTCACCGCATTCAGCATCAGCTCAACACACATGAGGATTGGGATGATGCCGCGCCGTGTGAGCAGACCGTAGAGCCCGATGCAGAAAAGCACGGCGGCAACAAAGAGAAGATCAGGAAGTCCGATCATGCCGTATCCCCTCCCCTCGCTAGGACAAGTGCCCCGACCATCGCGACGAGCAGCAGCACCGCCACGATCTCAAACGGCAGCACATAGGTGCCGAGCATCAGCCGCGCAATCTCCTGCGCGCCCGTAGATGCGCCGAGTTCCCCACCCGGCAGGGGCGAGAGCACAATGCCGAGACCGATGAGGAAGAAGAATCCGCCCGCAAGCAGTCCCGTCACCACGCGGCGAAAAAGCTTCTGCGAGGGGTTTGACTGTGCCATCGAGTCGCGCCGCGTCAGCATGATTGCCATGACGATGAGGACAGCGACCGCGCCGCTGTAAACCATCAGCTGCACCGCGCCGAGGAACTCCGCGCCGATATAGAAGTAGATCGCCGCCACACCGATAAAGGAGAGGACGAGAAACAGTGCGCTGTGCACAACATTCGGGGATAGGACGACACCGAGCGCACCGATGATCGTCACCGCCGCAAGAAAATAGAAGATGATGCTCATGCCGTCCCTCCTTTCTGCTCGGCGTCCTTCGTTTCGACGGACGGCTCAGCCTTGGTCTCAGCCGATTTCTCCGCCGCCTGAGATTTTGCTGCGGCTGCCTTGCCTGCAGCCGCCTTCGCCGCCGCCATTTTTTCTGCCGCATCAGCGGGCACAGCGGTTTTTTCCGCTGCCGGCTTTGCCGCCTCCGGATTCTCCGCCGCAGCCTTCTCTGCCTCGGCTTTTGCCTTCGCGGCTGCCTCCGCCTTTGCCTTGGCGGCGGCTTCCTTCTTCGCCTTTTCCTCCGCCGCCTCCACCTCGACCTGTGCAAGGAATTCTTCGAGATCCGCGCGGTCCTTGTCCGTCATCGCATCGTGGGTCATCGTCTCCTTACTCCACGTCGAAATCGCATAGTCTTTGTCCCAGACGAGGGTCTTGACGGGGCAGACCTCCACGCAGAGATTGCAGTAGAGGCAGCGTCCCGACTTGTGCACATAGGACTTCATATGACGCTTTTTCTTTGCATCCTGTACAATGGTAAGATCGAGGGCCTTGTTCGGGCACGCATTCGCACACATCGAACAGCCGATGCAGATGCGCCAGTCCATCGCGAGGTTCCCCCCGCGGAAATTATCCGTCATCGGAAGCTTTTCCTCGGGATAGCAGAAGGTCTCCTTCTTGCCCCAGAGGTGCTTCCATGTGACGCTCATACCCGTGAGCAATCCTTTACCAAACATGTGAGCACCTCCTTAGACGATGCCGAGAAGATACATCCCAACGCCCGTCAAAAAGACGTTGAGAATCGAGAGCGGCACGAGCACCTTCCATCCGAAGGTGAGGATCTGATCGACGCGCGTACGTGGGAACGTCCAGCGGAACCACATGATGAGAAACACTATGAGTACCGCCTTCAGTCCGAACCAGACGAAGCCCGGCAGGAACTCGGGGCCGCTGTAGCCGCCGAGGAAGAACGTTGTCGCGAGAATCGCCGCCGTCAAGAGGTTCGCGTACTCCGCAAGGAAGAACAGTGCCCAGCGCATACCCGAGTACTCCGTAAAGGGGCCCGCAATGATCTCGGACTCGCCCTCCACGAGGTCGAACGGCGTACGGTTCGTCTCTGCGACCGCTGCAATCAGAAAGATGATAAAGGCAAGCGGCTGCATGAAGATGAACCAGCTGGTCTGCGCCTGCATCTGCACGATGTCGTCCATGCGCAGAGAGCCTGTAATCATGACGACACCGAGCAGCGAAAAGAGCAGCGGTGCCTCATAGCTGAGTATCTGCCCGACGATGCGCATGCCGCCGATGAACGAGTATTTATTGTTTGACGCATAGCCACCCATCAGAAACGGCAGAACCGCCTGTCCCGAGACGGCGAACAGGAGGAACACGCCCACGTTCACATCGGCGAGCACCGCGCCCGCATCGAACGGGAAGAACGCATAGGCGAGTGCCGCAGGCACAAAGAGCAGTGCGGGCGAGAGTGCCCAGACCACCTTGTCCGCGCCGGCGGGCATGATGTCCTCCTTGCTCATCAGTTTCAGCATATCCGCAACGGGCTGGAGAAGGCCAAAGCGTCCCCCGACGCGGTTCGGACCGATCCGCACCTGGATGAACGCACAGATCTTGCGCTCCGCATAGGTAAAGACGATCGCCGCCATTGAGATAATGCCGAGCAGGAGCGCGATGCCGACAAAGGTCATGACAAGATCAACCACAAACGGAATCGGCACAACACTGTAAACAGCTGCGCGCAGCATGAGCGCAATCGCTCCCAAGAAAGAAAGTTCCATCATTTGCCTCCTTTCTCAGCAGTCCACTTCGCCCATGATCGGGTCGATGGATGAATATGCGGCGACCGAGTCACCGATGAACATACCGCGGCACATCGCATCCAGCCCCTGCATATTGACGAACGAGGGGCGGCGGATGTGGATGCGGTACGGCTTCGTCGTACCGTCGCTGACAATGTAGAAGCCAAGCTCGCCGCGCGTGCCCTCCGTACGGCTGAACACCTCGCCCTTCGGCGGCTTGATGACCTTCGGTACTTTTTTCCCCATAAAGTCGCCCTCGGGCAGACCATCAATCGCCTGGCGGATGATCTTCGCGCTCTCGGCGATCTCATTCAGCTTCACCATGTAACGATCCCAGTTGTCGCCGTTCTTGCCCACGGGGATGTCAAAGTCAAAATCATCGTAGACGCTGTAGCCATCCACCTTGCGCAGGTCAAAGGCAAGCCCCGTCGCCCGCAGGTTCGGTCCCGTCATATTGTAGGACAGAGCCTGTTCCGTTGTCAGCGGCGATGTCCCCACAATGCGGCGGATAAAGATCTCGTTGCCCGTCAGGAGCTTGTTGTACTCCTCAAGGAAGATCGGCACCTCATCGAGAAACGCGCGGATCAGCACCTCCGCCTCGGGTGTGAGATCCTCCTTTACCCCACCAATGCGGATGTAGTGGAAGGTCTGGCGTGCACCGCAGACGAGATTGAAGATGTCGAGGATCTTCTCGCGATCGCGGAAGCAGTAGAGCATCCCCGTCGACGCGCCCAGATCGTTTGCAAGTGTCCCGATAAAGATCAAATGGCTGTTGATGCGGTTCAGCTCCGCCATGATGACGCGAATGTACTCCGCACGCAGCGTGGTCTCGATTCCTGCAAGCTCCTCCACGGCAAGCGCATAGCCAAAGTTATTGTTCATGGAGGAGATATAGTCCAGGCGGTCCGTATAGGGCAGCCCCTGCGGATACGTCCTGTCCTCGAGCAGCTTTTCGATGCCGCGATGGAGATAGCCCATGATCGGTGTCGCCTTGACGATGCGCTCACCGTCGAGTTCGAGCTGCACCTGCAGCACACCGTGCGTCGAGGGATGCTGCGGCCCCATGTTAAGCGTGTAGGTCTCGGTTCTCGGCATCACATTCCCTCCTTCCGAATGCGCGGGATATTGGGGGGCGGTGGCGGGACAAAGTCCTTGCGCAGCGGATGTCCAACGAAGTTCTCATGGTGAAAGACGCGCCTGAGATCGGGATGCCCCGTGAACGTGATTCCCATGAGATCATAGACCTCGCGCTCCTCGAACTCCACGCCGGGGAACACTGCCGTTGCCGATGGAACAACAGGCGCATCGTGCGGCAGCGTCACCTTCACCGTCAGCCAGTGCATATGCACGGGTGAAAAGAGATGGTAGACCATCTCGAAACGATCCTTCCAGTCCACCGCCGTCACATTCTCCATACGCGTCAGCTGCAGTGCCGTATCGTCACGCAGAAACGTCAGGAATGCGACGAGTTCATCCGTGCCGATATAGACTGCGGCACGCGCTGCCTCTGCATCATATGCTGCGTTTGAAAATGCGAGCTTGATGCCGGCAAGTGCCTCCGCAGATAAATAATCATTTCTCATGCGTTCACCGCCTTTGCCGCTGCCTGCTCCGCCCAATAGGCACGCTCGGCTGCAACCCGTTCGGGATGGAGAATCTTCTCGCGCAGCTTGAGCATCCCGTCGATCAGTGCCTCAGGGCGCGGCGGACAGCCGGGGATATAGACATCCACGGGAAGAATCTCATCCACGCCCGGCACAACGGCATACGAATCCGCAAAGGGGCCGCCCGCAATTGTACACGCCCCCATTGCGATCACATATTTTGGCTCGGGCATCTCCTCGTAGAGGCGCACAATCGGATCTGCCATCTTCCACGTCAGCGTCCCTGCGACGATCAGGAGATCCGCCTGACGCGGACACGGACGGAAGACCTCGTAGCCGAACCGCGCGAGATCGAAGCGCGCCGTCGCCGTGCTCATCATCTCGATGGCACAGCAGGCAAGCCCCGAGGACAGCGGCCAGATCGAGCTCGCGTGTGCCCAGCGCAGGAGCTCGTCAAGTTTCACCACGAAGACATTGTGACGCAGGCTTTCGGGTACGCGATCCGCTATCTCCATGAGAGATCCCCCTTTCGCCATGCGTAGGCAAGCCCGAGCGCGAGAATACCAACAAAGACAAACATCTCGATGAGCGCAAACAAGCCGAGCATCTGGAACTCCACCGCCCACGGATAGAGGAACACCGTCTCGATGTCAAAGACGATGAACAGCAGCGCGTAGAGGAAATACCCCGCACGATACTGCACATACGGCGAACCGATCGGATCGACACCGCACTCGTAGGGAATGTATTTCTGCGGTGACGGCTGCTTTGGCTGCAACAGAAATGCAGGGCCAAGCGCCATGACGGGGAAAAACAGTGCCACCATCAGAAAAATCCCAAGACTTCCATACTCTCCCATACACAGGCCTCCTTATTAGAAAATAAAATAAATACATAGGAAAAACAAATAATCAGAAACAATAATTTGATGGGTAAAAAAATTATGCCAATTTCAGTGTATATTATATAAAATTTATGCCCTCTAGCATGTATAATAAAATCTATGTATAATATACCCGAAAAGCATTTCTTTTACAAGGAGAGCAAGGAAAAAACTTCTATTTATATTCATTCTTTTTTGCTATTTTGACATCGTTTGAAAGAAGTGGCTTTTCCTGCTATAATCATAAGCAATATCGGGGAACGCTTCGTTGATCGGAGCAACAAGTTCTCAAGCCAGAAGGAGTTTTTTACACAATGCTGTTACACCGAAAATCCGTCGAACTGCTTGCCCCGGCGGGCACATGGGATGCCATGACCGCAGGCATTGCAGCGGGTGCGGATGCCGTCTATCTCGGCGGCAAACATTTCAATATGCGTCTGCACGAGGGCGACTTCAATTTCGATGACGAGCGCCTGAAGGCAGCCGTCGACTACGCGCACGCGCACAATGTTGAGCTCTACGTCACGCTCAACAACCTCATCAGCAACGAGGAGCTGCCCGCTCTGCGCGAATACCTCGCCTACCTCAACGAGATCCGCCCCGATGCAATCCTCGTCCAGGACTTCGCCGTACTCGAACTCGTACACGAGATGGGCATCACCGTCCCCCTGCACACCTCCGTCATGATGAACACGCACAACGAGCACGCCATCGAAAAACTCAAGGAGTATGGCATCACGCGCATCGTCGTCGGGCGCGAGATGACGCTCTCCGAACTCGCACTTTTCCGCACGCGCACGGGCATAGAGGTCGAGTACTTCATGCACGGCGATATGTGCATCTCCGAAAGCGGACAGTGCATCCACTCGGGCGTGCTCTTCGGACAGAGCGGCAACCGCGGACGCTGCATGAAGATCTGCCGCTGGCCGTTCGCCCTCATCAACGAGGAGACGGGCGCGGTGCTCGATGCGGACAGCCCCGGACCCTACAAGCTCGCCCTGAAGGATATGTGCATGTACCGCTCCATCCCCGCACTCATTCAGGCGGGGGTCTATTCGTTCAAAATTGAGGGGCGGATGCGTTCGCCCGAGTTCATCGCGCGGCTCGTCTCTACCTACCGCAAGGCGATTGATGCCTACATTGCAGACCCGAACGGCTACACAACGGATGAGGAGGGCTGGCGTACACTCTACGACAACCGTGTACGCGACTACACGACGACGTTTGCATTCGGACAGCCGACGGCTGTCGACATCGGCATGACGGGCGAGCGCGAACCGCGCTTCTTCAGCCAAGCGGTCGAAGAGGCGGGCTTTGCCGACGAGGTGCTGCGCGCCGAACGCCCGATTGAAAAGGAAAATGCGCCGAGCCGCCATCTCAGCGTTCGCGTCGGCACGGTCGATGCTGCGCGTGCGGCGGTGGATGCGGGTGCCGATACCGTCTACGTCGGCGGCGAGACATTCCGCCCCAACCGCCCGTGGAAGCTCACGGACTACGAGGATCTCGTCCGCTATGCAGCAGGACGCGCACGCGTCGTCGTGAACACACCGCGCACGACCATGCGCCGTGAGTGCGGCGAACTCGAACAGTTCTTTGCCGCACTGAACGACATCGGCGTTGACGGCATCATGGTCGGCAACCTCGGCACGCTGAAGCTCGCACGCACGCTCACGAAGCTGCCTGTGCAGGCGGATCATTCGTTCAACATCTTTAACCACCTCGCAATCACCTTTCTCAAGGAGAACGGGCTCACGATGGCGACCGCCTCCTACGAGCTTTCGTTTCAGCAGCTGCGTCAGATTGTCGAGAACGCTGTGCTGCCCGTTGAGGCAGTCATCCACGGTGCATACGAGTCAATGATCTGCGACTACAATTTCCCCGCGATGTCGCTGCCGAACTACAGCGAGCTCGCTGCACCCGAGCTGTTGGATCGCCTCTACGCGTTTCGTGACGGGGCGGGCGGCGTGCACTCCATCCGCATCGACCAGTACGGGCGCAACCACCTCTACTTTGCAAAAGATCTGTGTCTCTATCCCTACTTGGAGAAGTTCAACGGACTCGGCTCCTATCGCATCGAGGCGCAGGACTATACGGCGGACGTGACCGCAGAGATCGTCCGCATCTACCGCGCTGCACTCGACCGCCTCGCGGCGGGCAGTGACGGCTATCGGACAGAGGATTTCGAGCGGCTCACGGAGATTTCGCCACGCCCACTCGGCATTGGCACGTACCGTTTCCGCCAGAGCCGTAATTCAATCTGATACTAGAAAGAATACTTCATGGACACAGCTTCCTCGAACGAGAAGAACTATATCGGCGCAGCCGCCATCCTTGAGAAAAAGCAGAAATACATCATGCCCTGCCTCGGGCATTTCTACAGCGAGCCGCGCCAGATCGTACGCGGCGAGATGCAGTACCTCTACGACAGCGAGGACAGGAAATATCTTGACTGCTTTGCGGGTGTCTCCGTCATCAACTGCGGGCACTGCAATCCCGCGATCAATGCCGCCGTCACAGAGCAGCTGAACACGCTCCAACACGTCTGCAACATCTACCTCACGGAGAACTTTGTCAATCTCGCCGAGCAGCTTGCACGCATCACACCGGGAAAACTCCAAAAGAGCTTTTTCTGCTCCACGGGCACGGAGGCGAACGAGGGAGCGGCACTCCTCGCCCAGATTGCCACGGGCAGCAGCGAGTTCATTGCTCTGCGCGGCGGTCTCCACGGGCGCACGAAGCTCACGATGAGCCTCACGGGCATCTCCATGTGGCGCACCGACCCGAATCCCGTCGGCGGCATCCACTTTGTCAAAAATCCATACTGCTACCGCTGCCCGCATCAGCATACGCCCGAGGAGTGCGGCATTGACTGCACCTACGAGCTCGAGGAAACGATCAAAAGTGCCACCTCGGGACGACCTGCCGCATTCATAGCTGAGACCATTCAGGGCAACGCGGGCATCATCGTCCCGCCCAAGAACTACTTCAAACGCGTCAAGGAGATTCTCGACCACTACGGCGTACTCTTCATCGCGGACGAAGTGCAGACAGGCTTTGCGCGCACGGGCAAGATGTTCGCCATTGAGCATTTCGGCATTTCACCCGATATCATGACGATGGCAAAGGCACTTGGCAACGGTGCCCCCATCAGCGCATTCATCGCAACCCCAGAGGTCGCGGATACCTACACGAAGCCCGGCGCATCGACGCTCGGCGGCAACCCCGTCTCCACAACGGCAGGGCTTCATGTCATCCGCTACATCGAGGAGCATGATCTCATCGGGAACGCCGAACGGCGTGGAGTGCAGCTGCGTGCAGGCCTCAGGGAAATCCAGAAACGCCATCCCATCATCGGCGATGTACGCGGACTCGGACTGATGGTCGGCGCAGAGTTCGTCCACGCGGACAAATCCCCCGCCGCCGCCGAACTGGATGCCGTGCTCGAAGAGCTGAAGAACCGCGGCTTTATCGTCGGCAAGAACGGCATCGGACGCAACGTCATGGCGTTTCAGCCGCCGCTTATCATCACCGAGGACAATATCAACGACGTACTGAACGCCGTAGAGCTCGTCCTCACGGAGAAAGGACTCTAAAGGGTGCATTATGGCAAAACGATATTACGATCTTACGGTCGCGGGCTGCAAGCGCAGTCTCCCCATCCTCAACCTGAGTGACAGTCTTGCGATTGCGGGCTTCGTCATGCTCGGCGATGTCGAACTCTGCGAAAGCTGTGCGCGTGAACTCGCAAAGAAGGTGCCCGCCGAAGCCGAGATCATCATGACCGCCGAGACGAAGGGGATCCCCCTCGCGGCGGAGCTTGCACGGCAGATTGGAATGCCCTACTACATCACAGCACGCAAATCTGTCAAGGCATACATGGAAGATCCCATCTGGGTCGAGGATGAATCGATTACGACAATGGGCAAGCAGCGGCTCTACCTCACGCGTGCGGATATCGACCGCATTGCGGGACGCAAGGTGCTCCTCCTCGACGATGTCATCAGCACGGGCGGCTCCATGACGGCACTCAGCAATCTCGCCGAAAAGGCGGGCGCACACGTCGTCGGACAGGCTGCCGTGCTTGCCGAGGGCGATGCGGCAAAGCGCACGGATATTATCTTCCTCGAGTCGCTGCCGCTCTTTGAGGCAGAGTAGAGAGGATAGGTAGGCTTCCTTGCATCAATATCTCTTCTACATCGGAGACTTCCCCATCCGCTCGTACGGTGTCGTCATCTCCCTCTCCATCCTGCTTGCGACGGGTGTCGGCTACTTCCTCGCAAAGGCGGACGGACGCGGCTATGAGAAGCACGTTCCCGATCTCGGCATCTACTGCGGCATCGCGGGACTCCTCGGCGCGCGGCTCTGGGACGTGTTCTTCTTCGACTGGGACTACTACCAGCACCACCTGACCGAGATTCTGAACGTCTGGCAGGGCGGCATGGCGATCCAGGGCGGTGTCTTTCTCGGTGTGCTCGTCGGCATCCTCTACAGCCGGAAACACAAGCTCGACACCATCCACTTTATGGACATTGCCGCTCCTGCGATTGTCCTCGGACAGGCACTCGGCCGCTGTGCAAACCTCCTCAACGGGGATGCCTTCGGCGCACCGACAGGCAGCAGCTACGGCATCCTCTACCCCGACACCACCCTCGCGCACCACACCTACGGTGCGCAGCCGCTCTGGCCGGCGGAGGTCTGGGAAGGGCAGCTCGACATCGTCATCTTTGCCCTGCTGCTCATCTTCCGCGCACGCGGACACGCACGCGGGCAGTGCTTCGCCCTCTACGTCATGCTCTACAGCCTCGTGCGCTTCGCGCTTGAATACCTGCGCGGCGACTATACGGAGAAATACCTCGGACTCTTTACCAGTGCCCAGATGACCAGTCTCGGCTTCGGTCTCGTCGCCCTTGGCTTCTTCCTCTGGCTCGGACTGCGGACAGATACGCAAACCGCGCCCCTCATCGAGACCAAATCAGAAAACCGCAAAAAGAATAAACACAGGAAATAATCCCTCCTGCAAAAGAGCCCCGATGGACGGCAGCCGTTCATCGGGGCTTCTTTACAAATGATATGAAATTACAATCGTTCCATCCTCCAACGGATGAATGCGCGCGTGCACGCCATAGAGCTCATAGATAAATTCATTGGTGAAGATCTCCCTTGGCGTCCCCTCCCGCAAAATCCCCCCGTCTTTCATCGCAATAATTCGATCGCAGTATGCGGCGGCGACATTGAGATCGTGAATCGCGGCAATGACCGTCAGATTCATCTGCCGAATATTTTCCATGATCTCCAATTGGTAGCGAATATCCAGATGATTCGTCGGCTCATCGAGAATCAGACAGGCAGTCGACTGCGTGAGCGCCCGCGCGAGAAGCACGCGCTGCTGCTCGCCGCCCGACAGACTGGAAAAGGGCTGCTCCTCAAAGGCTTCCATCCCGGTGAATTCCAAATAGCGCTTGGCAAGTTTATAGTCCTCTTCATGATAGCGCTCCAACATGCGCTTGTAGGGACTGCGCCCCATCAGAACGACCTCCAACACGCTGAAATCAAACGAAAACGCATGATGCTGGGCAAGCACAGCCTGTCGTGTCGCCGTTTCCCGTACCGAAAGATCATCCAGACGATCCCCGCCAAGGAACACGGTGCCGCCATCCGGACTGAGCACACGATAGATGCACTTGAGGAGAGTGCTCTTTCCACTCCCGTTCGGGCCGATAATGCCGACGAATTCCTTATTATGTACCGCAAGAGAAATTTTATTTAAAATCTGCCGCCCATCAAAACTCTTTTCCAACGCTTCTACGCGAATATCCATCACATGCTCACCCCACCTACGCGCCGCCAAAACCATACGTCCGCTTCACCATCAGATAGATAAAGCAGGGCGCTCCGATCATCGAAATCAGAATCCCGATCGGCAGTTCGGTCTGCGGAATAATCACGCGGCAGAGCACATCTGCCCAGACGAGAAAGATTGCGCCGGAGAGCGCTGCAATCGGCAGCAGCCTCCGGTGATCTGCACCGACCAGCATGCGGCTGACATGCGGAACAATGAGTCCGACAAAGCCGATCATCCCCGCCGCATAGACCGCAAAACCAACGAGAAGTGCACTGACAAGCAGATATGCTTGCCGATATCTATGCAGATCCACACCGAGTGTAACCGCTGTATCGTCGCCAAGGAGCATCAGATTCAGCACCTTTGTCTGCGTGTAGAAAAAGAACGGTATGATAATGCTCATCGGAATCATCACCTGCAGCGTCGACCATTTCGCCCCCGCCATGCTCCCCATCAGCCAGTATGTGATGGACTGGAGCCGTCCTTATCGTTCGCAAAGTAGACAATGAAACTGGCAAACGCGCTGCATACAGCGCTGAGCGCCATGCCCGCGAGCAGGAGCTTCACTGCATTCGCACGCCCTCCCATATTCGCAATGAAGACAATCGCAAGAGATATCGCAAAGGCACCGATGAATGCGGCGATCCCGACGAAGTTCTCACCCAGTGATACGCCAACACCAAGCAAAATTGCTGCCGTTGCGCCGAGAGAGGCACCGGAAGAAACGCCCAGAATATAGGGGTCAGCAAGCGGATTTTTCACAATCGCCTGCATGATGACACCCGATGTTGCAAGCCCCGCGCCGATGCATGCGGCCATGAGAATACGGGGCATACGGAGCAGCCATACGATATCGTGCAGCGGCCCCTGCCCCGGCGCATCGATTGGCACACTGCTGCGCAGGGAATCATAAACCGCAGATATGATATCGCCGACGGACAGGGATACGGTTCCGAACGTCAATGCCCCTGCCATACTGATAAGCAGAATAATGAACAGCTGTATCAGGATGATTGCTTGCTGCCAGTCTGTACGATTCATAATTCCGGATACAACCCCTTTTTGATGGCTCTGATGCCATCCAGCGTATTTACGGCCGGTGTATACATATACCAGAACGGCAGCATATAGATTCTCTGGCTACGCGATGCTTTCAGTGAGTTAAACCGGACATTTTGAAAGAAAAGTTCCGATTCCTCGCGATGCCGCGAATTAAAGTAAACGACAAAAATAACGTCCGGATCCTGTGCCAGCAGGTCTTCTGCCCCCACAGAGCGACTCTTGACGGGCATATTCCCTCCCAAACGACGCACCATATCGCCTACGATCCAGCCATCATCATAGTTCATAATTCCCGTTTTACTCACTTCAACGACCATGACCTCTTGAGGTTTTTCCCCCACAGTACTCTTCTCTGCAAACTCTATCTCTGCATGAATTTCATTGATCAAAGCCTCTGATTTCTCTCTAATATCAAATATCCGCCCCATGTCATCCAGGAACTGGCACTCGTCTTCGATCGTCCCATACGGCACCACATGGTTTGATGTTGCAACGATATATGTATTCACGCCGCGCTCCTGCCACCAATCCGTGCTGCCATATCGCCTCGGAGAAAATGTCGACTTCCATCCCAGAATAAAATCCGGCTGATAAGCGATCGTCATCTCCCTGCTTATTTCTTGATTGGAGATATGTCGTATTTTTGCCAATTCTTCGGGATATTTCGCCTTCATACGAGCATAAGTCTCACCGGATGCGTTTAAGGACGCGCTGATGATTTTATCTCCCTGCCCAAAAGCTAAAAGAGTCTCAAGCGTATTTGCCTCATATACAAGACCTCGTACCGGCACCCTATGAAACCGAATACGTAGCGGATGTTTTGATGAATCAAATGTATCAATCTCCACAGGAGGATATAAACGCGAATCTCCTGTCATATCTTCCGGTGAACTTTCGAAAACAGAATTCTCTCCATTTCTTCCTGCCAAGAAAGTCGATAAACATATTATGACGAAAAGTAAAATCAGGGGTTTCTTCATATCTCCCCTCCTCATACCAATGACGACAAGAGTCGTTTTGACTGCTTGTCGTCATTGCCTTTCAACAATTAGAATTTATACTTCATCCCAATCAAGAAATGTCTGCCAAGCTGAGGCCAGCTTCCCTTTCCAAGATAACGGGTATAGACGGTCTCATACGCCTGATTGGTCAAATTCACAACAGAGGCATACAGAGTTAAATCTTTCTGAATCGCATAATTGATATTGAAATCAAGAACAAGCGCACGCCTGCTGGTATACGCCATTGTATTGCAGCCCGTATACCAAGTCCCCGTCAATGCCGTATACAGCTTTCCGTTCTCATACGCAAGATCTGCTGTGTAGGTATTAGCAGGACGCAGCTTATTGATAACAGAATTAACATTTCCATCTGCCCATTTCAGTTCAGGATCGAAGGTCATTCCATCCTTTGCCGAAAATTTGTCAAAGGCATGGGAATATCCTGCCGTAAGTGTCAAATGCGGACTAAATCGATGCTGCAGCGAAAGGTTGATCGATTTCTTGACTTCCTTCGCATTGACAAATTTGAGCTTAAAATCACTGGCTGCCCGATCCCAAACACTGTATCGTACAACTGCATTGCTCATGCGTGTATAGTCATAATGGAGAGAGGCTGTCGTATTTGGCGAAAAATCGTGCCGCACGCCGAGCGTCCACACATCTCCCTTCTCATCCTGCAGATTGGCAGCATCCGCTCCATTCGTCGCCGTATAGTCATTCGGTTTGAGCGGTCTGTGTACGCGGCTGTACCCGAAATATGCGCTCGTATCTTTATCAAACCGATACTGCGTATTGAGGGACGGTGTAATCGTGTTGGACGAGGCACCGCCGATGCTGTGAACCCCATCTTGCGATACGTGGCTGACATCACTGTAATGCGCGAAGCGAAGAGATGGTGTCAGCTCCCATTTATCTGAAAGCAGTATTTTATCCTGAATGTAGCCAAGAACAGAATCGCGTTTAACACGCGAGACCTTCCCCGTTCTCACCTGTGTATTGTAGTATTTTGAATTATCATAGGTCCACGAAGTAAGAACATCATGTTTCCCATAGGATTTGCCAAGTTGGAACTGAAGTCCTTTATTTTCCAGATGGTGATACCATGAGCGATGGTCTCGGCCGCGATAATTCGCTCTCCCCCATTCAAACCATTCAGGCGTATCTGGTACGGGCGAATCCTCCTTATCCCCTGCTCCAAACGACCCCCAATAGCGTTCATGCTGTTCGTAGTACCGAACAAAACTCTCCATGCCGTTATCTCTATGGAACGTATAGGTCAGATCAAGATTGTTCTTGTTGTAGGCGTTATAGGCACCGGTCACCGCCCACATATACCACAGCGTCCGATAGCCCGGATTTTTTATATCGCCGTATTTATCATTATGGAAATAATCATTCTTGATGCGGTTCCAATCTGCTGCATTAAAGTACTTGTGATCAGGCGCCGTAAGAGGATAATCCGCATCGCTCTGCATATGGTTGAATGCAGCCCTCAACGAATGGGTAGTATCGAAATCATAGTCCACACGGAGATTGAACGTCTCCTCCTTGTAGCCCGTATTCACATAGGTATAGGTATTGCCGCTAAGACCATCCTTATATTTTGCATCCCCACCCATTTCACGCCCGAGCGTAAAGAAATATTTCAGCTTCCCTTGATCCGTGCTCCCCGCATAGTTCAACTTATAATTATGCCGGTTCCACGAACCGGTTGACAGATCAAGCGACCCATAGGATTTATCCGTCCCCTTGCGTGTAATGATATTGATAACGCCGCCGGTAGCATCCGATCCGTAAAATGATGCACCCGGTCCTTTGATCACCTCTATTTTTTCGATGTTATCAATATTTGTAACCTGATTGATGTCCGTGACTGCCTTCGAGCCGCTCGTTGAACGTCCGGAGACAACGTTGCCTACAGAGTTATCCATGCGGCGCCCATCCACGAGTACAACAACGCGATCATCTCCGTTGATCGTCACAATATTATGCGTCTGCGTATACCCATACTCACCCCCGCGATACCCCGGCGTCTTGATCTGTACGCCCGGCACTTGCCGCAGCGCATCGCTGAGCTGATCGTAATGCCGCTTTTCCAGCGTATCACGGTCAATGACGTTCACATCACCGCCCGTGCGATAGTAGGACTGCTCCGTCATCACATTGCCGAAAGGATCTTTCATATTCCCTTCGACATCAATATCCTTTGTCGCATATGTTTTCTTGACTGTTTCCTCAGCGGGCACAGTCGACTCTGCGTCCTGAGCATAAACATCTGTGCCTCCCGTCAGCATCGTCGAAATTAAGATACCCAGTACAGTACCCTTTCGCATCTTCTTTTGCATGTGCTTACTCTCCTTTGCAAAAAACATTTGATACGGCGGTACATCATAGAAAACAATGTTCAAATACGGGCGTTATTCCCGTATTCACATTTTGTTTCCAAAATGTCAATAGGATTGATGCATCGTCAAATAGAGCACAAGAAAGGCACACCGTAAAAAGCAAACAAAAAGCCTTCTTGCTCCCCACAGCAAAAAAGCACACGAAACACATAAAAATAATCGCGCCTTCCTGTCTCTCGCAGGGACGATACAGCGTTCCAATCGGGCAGTTCTTCTGGCTCTGCTTCCTCGTCTTCTCCGCCTTCCCAGTTTCCCAGTGACGTATTGGAGTTGACTCTGCATTACAGCTGCGGGACAGCGCAGGTCTTTCACCTGCTTCTCTATAAAGTGCGATGCACACCCGATCGGCAAAGTATTCAATTGTGATTTAATTCCCAAAATCTTTCCGTAGATTATCATAGAATAAACAAAACGTCAAGGGATTTTAATCGAAATCACTGTCTTTTACATAGAATTACTATTGGTAATCGTATTCCATACTGTTAATCATATCACTTGCTATTTTATATGCAGATATCGCCCTCCTCACTGTAAACGCGAACGAAAGGGTGCAGATCACATTTCGAAAATCATCAAAGATCTCAATTGTAAATGCCATTGATTCACTGCTGTATAATTTAGAAAATACGGGTTGACAGAGTGCTTGTTCATCTGTTATAATTCGTTTTGTCGTTTGGACATGAACGGCGAAAAATGGGGTTATAGCTCAGTTGGTTAGAGTGTCTCGTTGACATCGAGGAGGTCACAAGTTCGAATCTTGTTAACCCCACCATTTGTTTTCTCATCCGCATGTGTGCGGATTTTTTTATCTCAGGCTCACTTAGCTCAGTTGGTAGAGCATCTCCGTCACATGGAGGGGGTCGGGGGTTCGAATCCCTCAGTGAGCACCATGTATGTATCTGATGCCGTCCTATGTGGGCGGTTTTTTCGTATATATGCAGGAGTATGCCATGAGCAAAGAAAACGCTGCCCAAATTCTCGCCGAGACCAGTCTCGCGCAGGGTATGAACGAGGAGGATGTAGCGGAGCTGCTTGCCTCCAGTGACGTGGCGCTGCGCTCCTACCCGAAGGGCGCAGTCATTTTCCACGACGGGGATCTCCCTCACTCGCTTTACATTCTGCTCGAGGGCGAGGTGCACATCCTCAAGGACACGTACTCAGGACGGCAGATCTTCATCTCGGAGATCGACCGCCCCGGCGATATGTTCGGCGAGGTCTACGAGGTGCTGAAACGCCCATACGATATGTACGTGCGTGCTGTGACAAAGGTAAAGCTGCTCGAGGTATCAAGCCACCTCTTCACGCTCGATGTCGGCGAGACACCACGCCGCTCTGCACTGATCGTGCAGCGCAACCTCATGAAGATCTTTGCGGGCAAGGCGTATGCAATGCACACAAAGCTGAAAATTCTCGCGAGCGGCACGCTGCGTGAGAAGATTGTCCGCTACCTCTTCCCTCATATTGACGAAAAAGGGCAGATTGCACTTAAGGTAAGCCGTGAGTTCATTGCCGCCTATCTCGCTGTCAGCCGCCCTTCCCTCTCGCGCGAGCTGAGCGCGATGCAGCGCGAGGGTATCATCGAGGCGACGGGGCGCAGTATACGGATTTTGGATATGGAACAATTCGAGGAGTATCTGTAACCTGCCCCCTCCATTCAAATATCTTTCCCCAACACAAAAGCAGAGCTGCCGTACCATTTCGTACAGCAGCTCTGCTTTTTATGTAAATGTTGTAGGAATCAATGTCATCGTGCGCCGCACGTCCCCGTCGAGACGCTGCAGTCTTCGTCACGGTTTGTGAAGCCCATCTCTTGGATGAGTTCCATATCCTCGGCGATGGTTGTCCCCGATGTCGTGAGCATATTGCCCGTGATGGATGCGGACGCACCCGCGCGAAACGCCGTCGCTCCGTTCTCGGGAAGGAGCTTGCGCCCTGCGCCAAGGCGGATGTTCGCCGTTGGATTGATGAAGCGGAAAATCGCAATCGTTCTGAGAATATCCTCGCCCGAGAGAGGCGCGAGATGTTCGAGCGGCGTGCCCGGAATTGCCATGAGCGAGTTCAGCGGGATGGACTCGATGCCGAGCTCCTGCAGTGCGAATGCCATGTCGAAGCGATCCTCCCACGTCTCCCCCATGCCGATGATACCGCCTGAGCAGACGCAGAGCCCCTCCGCCTGTGCCGCCTTGATCGTGCGAATGCGGTCGGCGTAGCTGTGCGTCGTGCAGATCTCGGGGAAGTAGCGCTCCGAGGTCTCGATGTTGTGATGATAGCTCGTCACACCTGCCTCGCGCAGGCGACGGAACTGACTGCGCGTGAGCAGCCCGTGCGAGGCACAGAGGTCGATGGAAAGCGTGCGGCGCATCTCCTTGTAGGCATCCAGTGCCTGCTCAAACTCCGTCCCCGAGAGCGCCCCGCCCGACGTAACGATGGAGAAACGGTTCGCACCCGCGTCCTGATTCGCCTTTGCATGCGCAATCAGATCCGTCTGTGCCATAAAGCCATAGGTGTCAACGCCCGTCTTATGTCGCCCTGCCTGTGCGCAGTACTTGCAGTCCTCTCCGCAGCGGCCGCTGCGTCCGTTGACGATCGTACACAGGTCGATGTGGTTCCCGCAAAAATGCTTTTGGAGGCGGTATGCTCCCTCGCCAAGCTCCTCAACGGGCGTATCCATAAAGATGGAGCGGTCGTCTGCACGGCTGACACGATACCCCGCGATGACCTTCTTCGTCAGTTCGTTGACACGATTTACGCGCATAAAAAAATACCTGCCTTGTCATAGATTATGTTTATGTCATCTATTATAAGGCAGGTTTTTTATTCCGTCAACTAAATATTTAGTTATGGTTTACTTTTTATATGTCAGCAAGCACTCCTGTGAGCAGTGACCGTACACGTTCTTCATGCACACAGACCTCTGCAACGAAATCCGAAAGATAGTCGTAAAAGATTCCCTCGCGCATACAGAGTTCGCGCAGCTCCGTCACAGCATGCTCTGCCGCAATATCATACTCGATGCGATGCAGGAGACGTGCCATCATGTGGCGCGACTCCTGCGAGAAGAACAGCTTGAGGTTCGCCGCAGCCGCCGTACTGCGCGATGCCTGTATGAGCCACGTGCGCGTTATGAGGTCGTCGCTGAAGTTTTGAAAGCCTTCCACAGCCCATGCCTCCCCCGCCGACGGATCGTCGTCGCGCTCCCCCGCAAAGAAGTGGATTTCCTTGTAGAGCGTATCATTGAGGAGACGCACAATCTCGGGCTTTGCGTACAGGTGACGGTCGCCGCGCACGCGGAACTCGCCGTCACGCAGAGCCGCAAGCACGCGATGATAGCGGATGTTGGTGTAGCAGGTGTAGAGGGTTCCCGTTTCTTTGAGCGCACGGTTCAGAGCCATGAGCGCGTCATACGGCTCATAGGCGCACTCAATCGCAAACGCCGAAATGATACGGTCAAACGTCTCCTCCGCAAACGGTAACGTGTCGCGCCGCCAGTCGAAGATGTGCCAGTGCACGCCGAGCGCGGCAACAATCTCATTCTCCGCAATCTCCTCGTATGGCGTAACGGCGTGCATCTCGGCGTACGGGTACATCTCCCGCAGCCGCGCAAGGTGCTCCGAGCCGTCGACGACAAGGATGCAAAGGCGTTCCGCACTCGGTGCAAGGAGTTCAAGCAGCTCCGTCCTCACCGCGAAAAGTCCCCGCGCTCTGCCCAGATGCGTTCGATCGCGTCCGTAACTGCACTGAGGTAGGATGCCCCATCCATCAATGCAGACTTCTCCGCCTCTCCACGCAGTGCTGTACGGCTTGCACGCACGGCAGCAATATCCTCTGCCATCCGCACGGCAAGATTCTCATACGTGCGCGCATCGTCCGCAATCCACTCCGCATGCCCCGCCGCCGTGAGCATGGACGCGCCGAGGCGTGCTGCGTGGGTTTCCCCGCGCATGGTGACGACGGGCACGCCCATGTAGAGCGCCGTTGCCGTCGACGCGCCGCCCGCATACGGGAAGGTATCGAGCGCGATGTCGATGTCCCCGTAGTCCCCGAGGTAGTCCCTTTTTCCCGTCCGCACAAAGATGCGCTTCGCGGGCAGTTTCAGCCCCTCGATCATCTCCAGAATCGTCGTCACGCGCAGCGGGCTGTCCACGGCGGCATCCTGCAGAATCAGCTGTGCCTGCGGCAGCTTTTTCAGAATCCGTCCCCAGACCTTGAGGCACTCCTCGTTGATCTTCATAAAGTTCTGAAACACGCCGAAGGTCACAGGTGCATCGGCAGGACGCTCCGCCACCGCGCTCGCCCGCATCGCCGAGTCGGGCGTGAAATGGAACGCATACGGCAGACGCAGCAGCTCCTCACTGTAGAACTCCTCCGTGCCCGCAGGAGACAGCACATTGTCCGTCAAAAAGCCGTCCACAAAGGGAACGCCCGTCGTCGCGAACCAACCGATGCCCGAGATCTGTACGGGTGCGGGACGGTGCGCGAGCACCATGAGGGTCATGCCGCCATCCGTATGTCCGCCGAGGTCAACGAGTACGTCGATCTCGTCCGCACGAATGCGCTCCGCCTGCTCTTCGATGGAGAGATTCGCGAGTGCATGGTAGTTCACCGCGCCGCGCAGGCTCTCCGTAAATCCATCCGCACGATCATCAAGCGCATACGCGTAAACATCATATTGTTCCGTCAGCCCACGCAGAAGTCCCTCATAGAAAAGCGACGAGGACGAGCTGAGGAAATGCTGCGCGAGAAAGCCGATCCGAAGCCGCTCATGGCGTACGTCTACACGCGGCGACAGCGGCTCCTCGTGACGATAGAGCGTCGCGTACATATCGAACTGCGCCTTGAGCTCCTTCGGCGTGAGGTTCGGCACGGCATGGCAGAGGTAGAGATAGTTGGAGAAATGCTGCCGCTGGCTGCGGAGGAATTTATCCTCGGTCGCCGCCTCGAAGTAGGCCGCAATCGCCCCTTCCGTATCGGCAAGTGCACCGCAGCACGCCCCCATCATCTCGGAGAACCGCCACTGCTCATCCGCGGGAATCTCCTCATGTGCACGCAGATAGAGGATCCCCTCAATCGCCTCGTAGATATAGCCCTGATGAATGTCCTCGCGGAGGGCGGTGTAGTCGTCCATCCAACTCATTGTACTGTTCTCTCCAATCTAAAATATGCAATCTCGGGCGGGCAGCCGATCCGCAGCGGAAACCAGCTGCCGTTGCCTGTATGCACGTAGCCATGACTGTCTCCGATGCGCACCATGCCGCGCGTGTACTTGAACACGGGAAAGAGAGGCTGACCGAGGATACCGAACTGGCTGCCGTGCGTATGCCCCGTCAGCGTCAGCGGCACGCCGCCATGCGCCGCCGCATCGTCGATGAACTCGGGATGGTGCGCGAGCAAGACCGTCACCGCATCTGCAGGCACATTCTGCATCGCCGCCGCAAAGTACGCCTCTTTCTCGGGATAGAACGCCTCGCCGCGCGCAAACGGATAATCCGTACCCGCAATCCAGAGCGTGCCGCGTCCCGTAACCTGCGCCGCACTGTTCCGAACGACGTACACACGTCCCTCGCGCTGCATGCGGTCGACGAGCGGGCGCGCATTCCGATAGTATTCGTGGTTGCCGATGCAGTACCAGATGCCGTCGCGCCAGTCGCCCGCGTGCGCGGCAAGCACCTCAGCCGCCGCCTCGTTCAGTGGCTCGTCGTCGAAGACATCCCCCGTCACGGCTAGGAGATCTGCTCCGCCCTGCGCCACCTCCACAAGCAGCGCGTCGAACTCCTCCACGGAGAAGTACGTCCCGAGATGCACGTCGCTGATCTGCGCGATCACCATGCCGTCTGCCTCGGACGGAAGATTTTTGATGGGAATCACATAGTCGCGCCGCACCGTTTGATGCCGTTCAATGAATGCACCGTAGCTGCTGAGGAGAAAGCCCGCCGCAGGATAGAGCGCTGCATTTTTCAGCACGCGCCGCCGCTCCGCAGAATACGGAACGCCGCGTATTCTGCGCCAGATGAAACGCAGGAGGACGGCAAGCACGACAAAGGCTAGGACAATCAGCTGACCAACGAGAAAGAGGATGATCGGCAGCGTCAGAAGTCCCGCCCAACCGTCCGTGCGGTGCGTGCTGAACAGATAGAACAGCCCGCCAACCGCCGCAATTTCAAAAACAGCAATCCCAATGCGCGCCGTCAGGAGCATTTTACCCTCAGCGAGATAGCGCAGGAAGAAGACAGACAGTCCAAGACAGGCGAACACGACGAGCATGAAAATTGTCAACGCGCTGAGCAAATATGCCTCCTTTGTAGCAAATCACAGCCCCGTAATCATAGACACAAGCGGAATTGTCGCCACAGAGATCAGTGTCGAGAGCGCGATAATCTCCGTCATGAGCGGATAGGCGACCTTGTTGTAGAGCAGCGCCACCATTGCAACCATACCGCCTGTCGGCGCGGCGACAATGACGAGGCTGCATCCGAGGATGTAGGGATTCGTGACAAAGGCCTTCATTGCAAAGAGAATCGGAATCGGCAGGACAACGGCTTTCAAAAAGGTGTAGAGCAGGAGCTTGTGATCCGTCAGCATATGGCGCATATGGATGTCCTTAAGCGATGCGCCGATCATCATCATCGCCAGAGGTGCGGTCATCGCTCCGATCATTGCGAAAGCCTGCGAGAGCAGCGGATTCGTCGGAATCTCACCGAAGTAGATCACGCACGCAATGAGTGAGGCGATGATGCCGGGATTCAAGAGCATGCGGAACATCTCGAAGCCACGCCGCTTGTGGATGCTGATGGAGGAGACGCCGTAGACGAAGAAGAGTAAATTGACGGGAATGAAAAAGAGCGTCATGTAGACGACCGCCTGATCGCCGTACACCCCCTGCACGAGCGGCAGCCCCATGAAGAGCGAATTGTTGAACCAGAACGAGAGGTTCACTGCGCCGCGCAGACGCCCGCGAAAGCGCAGCAGGAGCGGCAGCAGGAAGCCAACGATGCACATCATTGCAAGCAACGCCGCATAGGCGGTATAGGTCTCGATGACCTGCGCGAGCCCCATGTGCTCCTCCGCGCGCATCGCTGCCGAGATGATGAGGCACGGGCACGCGATGTTGACAATCAGGGAGGAAAACTGCTCCTGATTGTTTGGAATGATGATGTTGTAACGGCGCGCGAGCGCCCCCGCAAAGATCATCAGAAAGAATACGATCATCTGCCCTAAAATCAGCATTACATTACCTTCTTTTTCAGTTCGTTTATGGATTGAGCGCCCCTTCCACCATGCTCCGCATGGTCCCCCTCCCCCGTGGCGCACGGGGGAGGCTCAAAGAGGATGCTTTTCTTCAAGCAGCGGCTTCAAAAATTGTCCTGTATAAGACTCAGGCACTTCCACGATCTGCTCGGGTGTCCCCTGCGCGACAATCGTTCCGCCGCGCACGCCGCCCTCGGGGCCGAGGTCGATCACATAGTCCGCCGCCTTAATCACGTCGAGGTTGTGCTCGATGACAACGACGGTATCGCCGCCGTCCACGAGCCGTTGGAGGATGACGAGCAGCTTGTGGATGTCCGCCGCATGGAGTCCCGTCGTCGGCTCGTCGAGGATGTAGAGCGTCTTGCCCGTGCTGCGCTTCGACAGCTCCGTCGCGAGCTTGACACGCTGCGCTTCGCCGCCCGAGAGCGTCGTCGCGGGCTGTCCGAGACGGATGTAGCCCAGCCCCACGTCGCGGATAACCTCGAGCTTGCGCGCGATGCGCGGCACATTCTGAAAGAAGGTCACGGCCTCCTCGATCGTCATGTCAAGCACCTCGGCGATGGTCTTGCCCTTGTAGTGCACCTCGAGGGTCTCGCGGTTGTATCGCGCGCCCTTGCACACCTCGCAGGGGACATAGACATCGGGGAGGAACTGCATTTCAATCTTCAAGATGCCATCCCCACGACACGCCTCGCAGCGCCCGCCCTTCACGTTGAAGCTGAAACGTCCCGCCTTGTAGCCGCGCATACGCGACTCCGAGACCTGACTGAAGAGGTCGCGGATCGCGTCGAACACCCCCGTATAGGTTGCGGGGTTGGAGCGCGGCGTGCGCCCGATCGGCTGTTGGTCGATGTTGATGACCTTGTCGATGTGCTCCAGTCCCTTGATTTTCTTGTGCTTGCCGGGCTTCCCCTTCGCACGGTAGAGCCGTGAGGCGACCCCGCGATAGAGAATCTCGTTGACGAGTGTGGACTTGCCCGAGCCGCTGACTCCCGTCACGAGGGTGAGCGTCCCAAGTGGGAACTTCACGTTGATGTTCTTGAGGTTGTTCTCCGCCGCGCCCACGATCTCAAGGACGTTGCCGCTGCCCCTCCGCCGCGTCTGCGGTACGGGAATGAATTTTTTCCGTGCAAGGTACTGCCCCGTGATGGAGGCGGGATTCTTCATAATCTCCTCCGCCGTCCCCTCGGCGACCACTTCGCCGCCATGCTCGCCCGCACCGGGGCCGATGTCGATGATGTGGTCGGCGGCATACATTGTGTCCTCGTCATGCTCCACAACGATCAGCGTATTGCCAAGGTCGCGCAGATGGCGCAGGGTCGCGAGCAGACGGTTGTTGTCGCGCTGGTGCAGACCAATGCTCGGCTCGTCTAGGATGTAGAGTACGCCCATCAGCCCCGAGCCGATCTGCGTCGCGAGTCGGATGCGCTGTGCCTCGCCGCCCGAGAGCGTCCCCGCCGCACGTGAGAGCGTGAGATAGTCAAGTCCCACATCGAGGAGGAAGTTCAGACGTGCGTGAATCTCTTTCAATATCTCCACGGCGATCTTTGCCTCACGCGGGGAGAAGTCCTTCTCCGCCTCGGCGAGGAATGCGTCCGCCTCTCGGATCGTGAGCGCCGTGAGCTCGGCAATGTTCTTGCCGCCGACGGTGACGGCAAGTGTCTCGGGCTTGAGACGCGCCCCGTGACACGCCGTACAGGGCGTGTCCGTCATATAGTCCTCGTAGCTCTCGCGCATCTCCTCGGAGTCCGTCTCGCGATAACGGCGCGCGAGCGCGGGCAGCACGCCCTCATAGGGCACATTATACTCCTTTTCCTCGCCGAACATATTCGTATATTGGAAGGAAACGAACTCCTCCGAGCCGTGCAGCAGCATGTGCTGCATCTTCTTGTCCATGCGTTTCCACTGTGTGTGCTCGTCGCAGTCATGCGCGCGCAGGAGCGCCGTGATTGCGCGCATACCGTACGAGTTCGGATTCTTCGAGAGCGGCGCAAAGACACCGTCCGCCACACTGAGGGTCGGATCCGGTATGACGAGGTCGGGGTCGAACTCCTTGTGACTGCCAAGCCCCGTACAGACGGGACACGCGCCGAACGGGCTGTTGAACGAGAACATGCGCGGCGCAATCTCGGGGAGCGAGATGCCGCAGTCCACACAGGCGAAATTCTCGCTGAACATGAGGAGCTCCCCATCCACCACCTGCACGTAGACCACGCCGCCGCCCACACGCAGAGCCGTCTCAAGTGAGTCTGTCAGACGGCTCTCCATACCCGCACGCACAACGAGACGGTCAACGACGATCTCAATCGTATGCTTCTTCTGCTTTTCGAGCGCGATTTCCTCGCCGAGGTCGCGCAGCTCCCCGTCAATGCGCACGCGCACATAGCCGTCGCGGCGAATCTGGTCAAGGATCTTGCGATGCTCGCCCTTCTTCCCGCGCACAAGCTGCGCCATGATGAGCAGCTTCGTCCCCTCGGGCTGCGTCATGATGGCATCGACCATCTGATCGACGCTCTGCTGCGCAATGGGCTTGCCGCAGCTCGGACAGTGCGGACGACCCGCACGCGCATAGAGCAGTCGCAGATAGTCATAGACCTCCGTCACCGTGCCCACCGTCGAGCGCGGGTTGTGGCTCGTCGTCTTCTGGTCAATCGAGATTGCGGGCGACAGCCCCTCGATGTTGTCCACGTCGGGCTTGTCCATCTGCCCGAGGAACTGCCGCGCATACGCCGACAGCGACTCGACATAGCGGCGCTGCCCCTCGGCGTAGATCGTGTCAAAGGCGAGCGAGGACTTGCCCGAGCCGGACAGCCCCGTTACCACGACCAGCTTGTCGCGCGGAATCTCCACGTTGATATTCTTCAGATTGTGGGCACGCGCCCCTTCGATTTTGATGCTTTCGTTCATTTTCCCCTATTTTTCCTATTTTTTCTTCTTCGGCAGTTCGCCCTCGAGTTCCACGATCATGTCGCGCAGCTCCGCCGCACGCTCGAATTCGAGGGCGCGCGATGCCTGCTGCATCTCACGCAGGAGGCTCTTGACAAGGTTCTCGCGCTCCTTTTTGCCGAGTTTCTTCTTGCCCTTTGCATCCTTTTTGCCATACGGCGCTTTCTCCTCGGCGGCGACAAGTGTCATCTCGATGAGCGGCACGATGGGCTTCTCGATCGTCTTCGGCGTGATGCCGTGCGCCTCGTTGTATTCGTTCTGTATTGTGCGTCGGCGCTCCGTCTCGTCAATCGCACGCTGCATCGAGCCCGTGATGACATCGCCATACATGATGACGTGTCCACCCGCGTTGCGCGCGGCGCGACCGATGGTCTGAATAAGTGCGGTATCGGAGCGCAGGAAGCCCTCCTTGTCCGCGTCGAGGATGGCGATGAGCGAGACCTCAGGCATGTCCAATCCCTCGCGCAGGAGGTTGATGCCGACGAGCACGTCGAACTCGCCCGCACGCAGGTCGTGGATGATCTCCGCGCGCTCGATGGTCGCAATATCCGAGTGGAGATAGCGCACCTTGACCCCCGCTTCGCGCAAATACTCGGTGAGGTTCTCCGCCATGCGTTTGGTAAGCGTCGTGACAAGAACACGCTCATTTCGCTCGATGCGCACGCGGATCTCCGAGAGCAGATCGTCGATCTGTCCGTCGAGCGGGCGCACCTCCACCACGGGGTCGAGCAGCCCCGTCGGACGTATGATCTGCTGCGCAACCTGCTGCGCCTGCTGCATTTCGTACTTCCCGGGGGTCGCCGAGACGTAGACGATCTGGTTCACGCGCGCGGCGAATTCCTCGAATGTCAGCGGGCGGTTGTCAAATGCGGACGGCAGGCGGAAACCATTGTCCACGAGCGAGATCTTGCGGCTGCGGTCGCCGCCGTACATCGCGTGAATCTGCGGCAGGGTAACGTGCGACTCGTCGATCATGATGAGGAAGTCCTCGGGGAAGTAGTCGAGCAGTGTATACGGCGTATCCCCTGCTTTCCTATGCGTCAGATGGCGCGAGTAGTTCTCGATACCCGAGCAGTAGCCCATCTCTTCGATCATCTCAAGGTCGTAGTTCGTGCGTTGTTCGAGCCGCTGCGCTTCGAGGAGTTTGCCCGCGCCCTTCAGCTCATCCAGACGCTGTGCAAGCTCCGTGCGGATGTCCGCCATTGCAATCTTCATATCCTCATCGTCCGTGACGTAGTGAGACGCGGGAAAGACCATCGAATGAAGCCGCTCGCCGTAAACATCGCCCGTCATGACATCGAACTCGATGATGCGCTCCACCTCGTCGCCGAACATCTCAATGCGCACGCCGCGGTTGTTGTAGCCCGCAGGGAAGATCTCGACCACATCGCCGCGCACGCGGAAGCGCCCGCGCTCGAATGCGATGTCGTTGCGCTCGTAGCGGATGGAGACGAGCTTTTGCAGGATCGCCTCGCGCGGGATGGTCTGTCCCTTGTGCACGGAGAGCACCATCTCATGATAGCTCTCCGGTGAGCCGAGTCCGTAGATGCAGGACACACTCGCGACGATGATGACATCGCGCCGTTCGAAGAGCGAGCAGGTTGCGGAGTGGCGCAGTTCGTCAATCTCATCGTTGATCGACGCATCCTTCTCGATGTAGGTATCCGTCTGCGCAATGTACGCCTCGGGCTGGTAGTAGTCGTAGTAGCTGACAAAATAGCCGACGTAATTGTCGGGAAAGAAGGACTTGAACTCGCTCGCCAGCTGCGCTGCGAGCGTCTTGTTGTGTGCAATGACGAGGGTTGGCCGCTGCACCTGCTCGATGACCTTTGCCATCGTGTAGGTCTTGCCCGTGCCCGTCGCACCGAGCAGCACCTGCGCTGCCATTCCATTCTCGATGCCGCCCGCAATATCGGCGATTGCCTGCGGCTGATCCCCCATCGGCTCGAACGGTGCGGCGACTTTGAACGGAATCTCCCCCTCGAATATTGTCGTATTGAGCTTTGGAACCATCGCCATATGCTGCCCTCCCTGCTGTTCTCGAAAAGTCATTTCTGTATTATAGCGCATTCATCGTGCGATGGAAATAGCGGCGAATGAAAAAGCACCCCGCAGGGTGCTTCCTGATTGATGCATTAGAGTTTGCTGACCTCTGCTGCCGTCATGATCTCGACAACGGTGAGATCCTTCACCGTATTGAGGTCGATGAAGCCGCCGTCCGTGAGCTGCACAACGGGCATTGCCGTAACACGCGACTCATCGATGTAGACAATGCGCCCTGCCGTGCCGTCCGAGAGGCGCAGCCAGCAGCCGTTGAGCGCGGCGTTAAGCTTGCGCATAAAGAGCACAGCGTACTCGGAGTCGAGTTTCCCATCCAGCACGTCGGCATAGAGGATCTTGAACACCTCGAACGGCGAGCGCTTCTCCGCATAGGTGCGGCTGGACGCCATCGCGTCATAGCTGTCGAGCACGGCGAGCACCTTGCCGAACGTTGAGATCTGATCCGCCTCGAGTCCGGACGGATAGCCGGAGCCGTCATTGCGCTCGTGATGCTGGATAACACCGTTCATGAGATCCGTGCGGCCGGAGAGGTCGCTGGATTCGAGGAGCTTAAAGCTGTCGACCACGTGATTCTTGAGGATATCGAACTCCTCCTCCGTGAGACGCCCCTTCTTCTCGAGCAGATCCTTCTCGATGAACTGCTTGCCGATGTCGAGGAAGAGCCCCGCGAGCACAAGGTTCTGACGATCCATGCCCACAAGCCCCATCCACTTTGCCATCAGTCCGCTGAGAATCGCGAGATGGACGCAGTGGTGGATGTTGTAATCCCCATCCTGATTCATTGTGTAGATCATGGAGACCGCCGTTGCACCCTCCTTGTAAAGGTCGCGCAGGCGTCCGCTCGCCATGACAGGCTGCAGGATATCCATGTTAAGCCGCCCCGTAACGGCAGCCTCCTGGAAAAGCTTTTCCATCTCGCCGTATACATAGCGGTAGTCCTCGGCGTATTTATCGTCGAGCTTTGCGTCCCGCTCGGGGGTCACAGTCTCCTCAGAAGGCTCTGCCTTCGCCGCTTTTTCCTTCTGCACGGCCGCGAGGATACTGTCCTCATCGACATAGACGGATGCGATCCCCTTCTCCTTGAGCAGGTTGATCGTCGCGCGATCCAGAATTGTACCGCCCTCAACCAGAACGACCTCCGTCTCGCCTTCGTAGACCGTACGCCCAATGAGCATTTCCGGCAGGAGGCTCCGAACAGCAAACGCTTTTAACATGATGATTGATCTCTCCCTTTTTCTTCCTTGAACTGAGGTGTTATACCTATTTATCCCTTGACAACAATATTGACCAACTTGCCGGGCACGCAGATGACCTTTACGATCTCCTTGCCCGCCGTGAGTTCCTTCGCGCGCGGCAGCTCTGTGACGATGCGCTCCATCGCCGACTTATCCAGATCGGTGGCAATCTTCACGCGGTCACGCACCTTGCCGTTGATCTGCAGAACCACCTCGATCTCGTCCTGCGTCAGTGCAGATTCATCGTAGGCAGGCCATTTCTGAGCGTGCACACTGCCTGTAAAGAGGCGTGCCCAGAGTTCCTCCGTGATATGCGGCGCAAACGGCGCGAGCATCCGCAGGAGCGCGCTCCCCGTCTCGCGTGCAAGTGCGGGGTTGAGCTCCTTGTCCTGAAATGCGTAGAACGCATTGACAAGCTCCATGATGGAGGAGATCGCCGTGTTGAACATGAAGCGGTCGCGCACATCCTCCGTGACCTTCTTGATGGTCGTGTGCAGGACGCGGCGCAGCTCCGCTTCCTCCGGTGTAAGGATCGCCGTATCATAGGACGCCGGCGCGCCCTTGATCGCCTCCTCGAACTGCAGGAGGATGCGCCAGACGCGGTTCAGGAAGCGGAATGCGCCCTCGACGCCCTGATCGCTCCAGTCCAGATCGCGTTCCACGGGCGCGGCAAAGAGGATAAAGAGACGCGCGGTGTCCGCACCGTACTTCTCGATGATCTCCTCGGGCGAGACGACGTTGCCGAGCGACTTCGACATCTTTGCGCCGTCCTTGATGACCATGCCCTGTGTGAGGAGGTTCGTGAATGGCTCGTCGAAATCGAGCATCCCCGCATCGCGCAGCACCTTCGTGAAGAAGCGCGCATAGAGGAGATGCAGGATCGCATGCTCGATGCCACCGATGTACTGATCGACAGGCGCCCAGTAGTTGACCTTGTCCCGATCAAAGGGGCGCTCCGTATTATGCGGATCGGCGTAGCGGTAGTAGTACCACGAGGAGCAGATGAAGGTGTCCATCGTGTCCGTCTCGCGCGTCGCGTTGCCGCCGCACTTCGGGCATTTACAATGGAGGAAGTGCTCGCTCGATGAGAGCGGCGACACCGTGCCCTGCTCGAACGACACATCCTCGGGCAGGCGTACGGGCAGTTCCTCCTCGGGAACGAGCACCTCGCCGCACGCCTCGCAGTTGATGATGGGGATCGGTGCGCCCCAGTAGCGCTGGCGCGAGATGAGCCAGTCGCGCAGACGGTAGTTGACGCGGCGCTTGCCGAAGCCCTGTGCCTCCGCCTCGTCGATGATCGCCCCCATCGCCGCGTGCATCTCCATGCCCGTGAACTTGCCGGAGTTGATCAGGAAGCCTTCCTTCTCGACGTAGGCTGCCGTCATATCTTCAAGGCGCAGCTCGCCCTCGGGCGGACGAATCGTGAGGATCTTGCGGATGCCGTACTTCGTCGCAAACATCCAGTCGCGCTGATCCTCGGACGGAACAGCCATGACGGCGCCCGTGCCGTACTCGAAGAGGACGTAGTTCGTGATCCAGATCTCGACCTGCTCCCCGTTGAACGGGTTCGTGCAGTACAGACCTGTGAAAATTCCTTCCTTCTCCGACTCGCTTGATGCACGCTCGATATCGGACTGCTTCTTCACGCGCGTGCAGAACGCGCGGATCTCGTCCGCCTTGTCGCTGATCGCGCAGATCTGCTCGACAAGCGGATGCTCTGGCGCAAGCGCGAGGAAGGTGATGCCGAACACGGTATCGGGGCGCGTCGTGTAGACGGGGATCTCCGTCTCGAGTGTGGGTGCGGGCAGACGGAACTCGAGTCCCTCGCTGCGTCCGATCCAGTTCTCCTGCATCGTCTTGACGCGCTCGGGCCAGCCCGGAAGTTTGTCGAGGTCGGCGAGAAGTTCGTCAGCGTAGTCCGTGATCTTGAAGAACCACTGTGCGAGGTTCTTCTTGTGCACCTCAGACTTGCAACGCCAGCATTTGCCGTCCTCGACCTGCTCGTTCGCGAGCACGGTGCCGCACGTGTCGCACCAGTTGACGGACGCCGCCTTCTTGTAAGCCAGCCCCTTCTTGTAGAACAGCTCGAAGAGCCACTGCGTCCAGCGGTAGTAGTCCTCGCGGCAGGTGATGACCTCGCGCGACCAATCGTACGCAAGCCCCAATGCGCGCTGCTGGCGCTCCATGTTCTCAATGTTCGCATACGTCCACTGCGCGGGGTGCACCTTGTTCTGGATCGCCGCATTCTCTGCAGGCATGCCAAAGGAATCGAATCCCATCGGGTGCAGGACGTTGTAGCCCTCCATCGTCCGAAAACGCGCGACCACGTCTCCAATCGAGTAGTTGCGGACATGACCCATGTGGAGTTTTCCCGACGGATAGGGGAACATCTCAAGCACGTAGTATTTCGGCTTCGTGTCATCCATCTCCGTATGGCAGCTGTGCGCACTCTCCCAGTGCTTCTGCCACTTCGCCTCAATCTCCTGCGGGCAATATCTCTCCACTATACTCTTGCTCCTCCCAGTATCCAAACCAAATCTCACAACAAAACCGTGAGATATTTTCTTTTAATAGTTTTGATTCATTATACATGAAACGGGATGAACGCGTCAATCATTATTCATATTTTTCGTCACAAAAATACGGACTTTTTTCCTATATTCCTATCCATCTAAATACGACGGCATACCTCGTGCATTCCCTGTTTGTTCGTGGTACAATGACGATGCAACATAATTTTTATGAAGGAGGGGTATCGTTGGAGCACTATCTTGCGGGTGTCGCCGCACATATGGGGCCAACGCTTGCGATCTTCTTCGCGGCATTCATCCAATCCATCACGGGCTTCGGTCTCGTCATCATCGCCGCCCCCCTCCTGATGTTCTTCTACGAGCCGAAGCTGACCGTGCCGATCATGCTGCTGCTCGCATGCAGCGGTAACGCCGTACAGGGCTTCCTCATGCGGCGGCAGGCGAATCTGCCGCTCGTGCGCTGGATGTATCTCGGCATGCTCCTCGGCCAGCCCGTCGGCTTCTTTTTCTTCACCTACATCTCGAACGACGCGCTGAAGGTCTTCATCAACGTTGTTGTCCTGCTAAGTCTCCTCCTCATGCAGATCTCGCACCGCCGCATCCCGGAATGCCGGCGCAACACGATCATCACGGGCATGCTCTCGGGCTTCACGGCGATCACGACGGGCATGGGCGGTCTGCCGTTCCTGATCTACCTTGCCTACACCTCCATGCCTCCTAATGTCTTCCGTGCAACCTGCTTCGTCTACTTCTTCCTCGGCAATGCAACCTCACTCGTCAGCTACCTCATCGGCGGTTTTCCGCTTACGGCGGCATTCAACGAGTTCATCTATCTCCTGCCCGCGCTCGCCGTCGGCATCATCGCGGGACGCGAGAGCATGCGCTTTATGCCTGCCGCTCTCTTTCGCAAACTCGTCTTCGCTATGCTCTACGTCGCCTCCACCTATACCATCGTATCCATTCTAATGAAATCGTTCTGACACAGAAAAAGCGCGGATGATGCCGCGCTTTTTCTGTGCTGTGAAATTTTCTCAGCGAATGGAGCGGAGCACCGTCTCCAGCTCATCGTAGCGCTCGGTCAGCTGCGCGCCGAGCTTTGCCATACGATCAATGGACTCCGTCGAGCGGCGGATTGCACCGAGGCCGCCGTCGAGACTCTTCTTCAGCTCCTCAATGCGTCCGTCGAAACCATGCTCGAAATCCTCGACCTGATCCTCAAATGCCTGATTCGTTGCCAGCATCTTGTCGATCTCCTGCACGTCACGCAGGAGCTGGCTGATTGCCTCATCCGACGCCTCGAGGCGCTCACGCGTGTTCTCGGAGAGTTTTCGCACCTCGCCCGCAACAACGGCGAAACCACGCCCCATCTCGCCCGCACGCGCCGCCTCGATCGCTGCATTGAGCGCGAGGAGATTGATCTGCGCGGAGATCTCCGTAATCATGTTCATGACCTGCTCGATCTTTTTCGTGCTCTCCGTGAGACGTTCGAGCTTCGGCGTGATCTCAGCATTCCGTCCGAGTAGCTCCTTCGTCATGTCGCCCTGACCGCCGAGCCCGCTACTCAGCTTGTCAATGAGACCGGAAACGCTCTCGGCACTTTCGCCGACGCGCATCATCATCTTGGACATCCCTGCCATCTCGCCGCGGTACTCGTTGAATTCACCTATAATACTGTCCTTGAGGCGCCCAATGATCTCAAGACGGCTGACCTCGTGCTCGAGGAAGGATTTCTGACAGAGCGCATAGACGGATGGGAAGCGGTTCATATAGCCGTCATAGAAGCCGCCGCCCGAGAGCTGATAAAAGAAGATCGCCGTCAGCGTCTCGTTGATGTGCATACCTGCGATTTCACCGAGCGCGGAGTAGCCCGCCACAGGGAATCCGTCAAAGAGGTCGGCACGGCCGATTTCGTCCGAAAAAGTCAGACGGCGCAGGATGCAGTCATTCATCACGACTCCGATGGGCGCGGGTTTGCCCTTGGAAAATCCCGCATAGTCCGCCTGCAGCGTCTCGAGGAATTTTTCACGGCGCATGAGATAGAGCTCTTCGCCCGTCGTAATGTCACAGAAGAAGTGCATGCGCTTCGTCGCCTCGTCAATCTTCTGCAGAGAGCGGATGTAGAACTGATTGCCGACGTGGGTTGCAAATGTATAACCCGCAAGCGCATCCGTGAGTGCCGAGACACTCGAGACATGCAGATAATCCATCAGCACATCCGCGAATAATACGGGACGTCCCTCGGCATCGGCAACGGTGTCCACGGTGCGGAACGTCGCATCCGAGCCGATGATCGTCCAGTGCGCCCCCGTCTCCTCCGCTGCCTGCGTCTTGAACACGGAGTAGCGGTAGTCCCCGGCAAGCTTCACCACAAGGATAACGGCGTGGTTCTCTAGCACCTGTGTGCCGTTGTAGATGTAGGTATGGGAAAAGTCGAGCACACCGCCCGCGCTGCCGCCGACGTACGGGCAGGGCAGGCTCTCCGCCTCGTAGAGTGCCCGCAGGACAAAGGACTCGCACGCGCTCACGCCGTCGACGTAGACAAAGGCAAAGGTGTCGTCGAAACGCACAGGAAACGGTATGCGCTCAGCACGCACGTCTGCCGTGATCTTCGCAACGCGCTCGGCGGGTGTGAGCGTCACCTCCCCGCGCCTCATATCCTCGTTGTGCAGGGGGATCGTCATCATATAAGACTGAGCAATCATGCGCTTGCTGAACACCTGCAGGAGCACCTTCGCACGCCCGTCCGCCGCATCCATATAGTAGGAGCGCGTGCCCGGAGTATGTGTCAGCTCGCCGCAGGTCGTCATGAGCAGGAGCTTCACATCAGGCGGCGAGGCAGACTGCACGGCGCGCGCCACATCGTCCATCGCGAGATCTGCGGAGATAAAGCCGAGCACAATCGCAGGGCCGCCCGGCACATCGTAGAGCTCACGCAGACGTTCCGCCGTCAGCTCACTGCGCGAGAGATAGGCAGACTTCATGTCGCTGCCGCCCACCGTGCCGAGCCCGGCAAACGGCGCACGCGTCTTCGTTCCCTCTTCGTGCGCCTGCGGCTCCACGGCAAGAGGCTTCGCCTTGATCCGGTCCGCGAGCGAGACCTCTTCCCTTTTCTTATTCCCAAACAATCCGAACATAATTTACCTCCCTATCTGCAAAGGTGCTTTAATGTAATTATAACATCTCTCTACCTTCCCCGCAATAAGCGATAGAGAATCATGGGAACAACGAGCATGGGCACACCGAGATAGAGCGCGGAACGCAGCTCAGGCATAAAGATCATGAAGGCGAGGCAGAAGACCTGCGCCCAGATGCCGAAGAGGGTCACGTACGGAAAAAACGGCATGCGGTAGCGCAGGAGCTCCACCTGCCCCTCCGCCTCGAGCCTGCGCCGCCGCCGATACTGACTCCAGCAAATCGAGATCCACGCCACCGCGCCCGAGAAGCCCGAGAGCGCGAGCAGATAGGTATAGAGTTCGGCGTGCGGGTTCATCGCATAGATCGCAATGACGCCCCAGCAGAAGAGGATGGAGGCGTAGATTGCGCGCGAGGGGACGCCCTTTGCGCTGAGTCCCTCGAGTACGCGCGGTGCCATGCCCATGGTCGCAAGCGCGTGCACCGTCCGCGCCGCACCGTAGAGCCCCGAGTTCGAGCAGGAGATCGCCGCTGTGAGCACGACGAGCGAGAAGAGCGCTGCGAGATGCGAGAATCCGTGCTCGGCGAGCGCCGCCGCAAAGACGCTCTCGCTGAGCGAGGCGTGATCCCACGGCAGAATTGAGATGAGGAGGGTGATCGGCACGATGTAGAGCGCGATGATGCGCCATGTCACATTGCGCACCGCCGTCGGTATGCTGCGTGCGGGATCGGCAGTCTCTCCCGCCGCGAGGCCGATGATCTCTGTCCCTTGAAAGTTCACAAGGATAATAACCATCGTGAGTGCGATGCTCCAATAGCCGTGCGGGGCGAAGCCGCCGCTGCCGAGCAGAATACGCGTCCCGATATAGCCCTCCTCACCGATGAGTCCAAGGCAGATGAGGAGCGCGACCACGCTGAACGCAACGAGCGCAGTCACCTTGATGAGCGAGAGCCAGAACTCGCTCTCACCGAATTTATCGACGCGAAACAGATTGAGAATGGTGACGATGAGACCGAAGAACACCGCCCACCAGATTGTCCCGATCTCCGGGAAAAAGCCATTCATGATGATGCCGGCGGCGATCATCTCCGACGGCACATAGGAGACCCATGTCACCCAATACGACCAGCCGACACCGCACGCCCACGTCGCCGAGATATTCTCGCGCGCGTAGACGACAAAGGAGCCCGAGAGCGGCTTTTCCACCGCGAGCTCGGCGAGGCAGAGCATGACCGCGAGGACGATGACGCCCCCGAGGAGATAGGAGATCATGGCAGCAGGTCCCGCCTGCTCGAGCACATAGCCCGTTCCGAGGAAGTATCCGCTCCCGATGACGCCGCCGAGAGAGATGAACTGAAGATGTCTGTGCTTCAGCTTCCGTTTCATTGTCGATTCGCCCATGGGCTTTCTAACACGACCTTTCTTCCCGATTGCACTGGATGAAAATGCGCCTTTATCATACTACAAGAACGCATAGATTACTACGATTTATTTGACAAAGCTGTAAATTTTTATTATCATCATTAGCAACTATGTAAAGGAGGAGCTAGTATTATGAAATTCAGAGCCTTGCTGCTCGCTCTCGTGCTTGTCATCACGGTCTCGGGCACAACGAGCGCAGCCGTCACCGAGCATCGCGAGTCGACGACAAATCTCTCCATCGCCTATCCTGTTCTCAGCCTCGAGGACGCTGCTGTCGCGAATCTCATCAATGCCGACATGGAGGCGCTGGCGGGGAGCGTGCGCTCTGCCTACGAGAGCGGCGCATTCTATCGCGGCGAGTTCGGCTATCGCGTCCACCTCGACGATGACAACTTCCTCTCCGTGACGTTCACGGATCTGCGCTACGAGCTGCGCGGCAACCAGCCGACACGCCACGACTACGGCTACGTCTACTACAAGAAGACGGGTCAGCGTCTGCCGCTCGCGTTCTTCGTCCACGTCACACCGTCCGATCTCGACGGCGAGGCGGTGAATGGACATCTCTACAACGAGCAGGGACGCAACACCCCCATTCAGCCCGAGAAGTCCGTGCGCGAGGTACCGACGAACTACTTCCTCGGCGGGCGCGGCTATGTCTGCCCAATCTTTCAGGCGGGTGAACTGACGGCGAGCACGGGGCCGACCTACATCCTGCTCGACGCAAGCATCATCGACTACTTCAACCGCAAGAACAAATAACGATGGAAGCCTATACGACCATCACAGGGGAGATACCGGCGGGCGGTGTCTCCCCTGTTTTGTATGAGATTCAGCGCTCGCGCTTCCTCGCCTATGCCATCCACGCAGAGGACGAGGAGGAGGTGCGTGCATGGCTCGCATCCGTAAAGAAGGAGCACTACGAGGCGCGCCACGTCCCCTATGCAATGGTGCTCGGGGCGCGTGCCGACCGCCAACGCTCGAGCGATGACGGTGAGCCGGGCGGCACGGCGGGCAGCCCCATCCTAGAGGCAATCAAGGCGCGTGAGATTACAAATGCTGCTGTCGCCGTCGTGCGCTACTTCGGCGGGATCAAACTCGGTGCAGGCGGGCTCATCCGCGCCTATGCACACGCGGCAGGTCTCGGACTCGAGGCAGCGGCAAAGCTGCGCATGACGCCGCTGCATACGATGTACGTGCAGCTCGACTACGACCTCCTCGCAGCCGCCGAACGCTATGTACGCGATGCTGCATTACAAACGGGCGAGACAAACTATGCGGACGCCGTCACCCTCGCCCTCCTCGTACCGACGGGCGACATCGAGCTCCACCAGCGTGCACTCACCGATCTTACGGCGGGGCGAGCGCGATACCAACTCGGTGACCAAAAGTATAGTGCTGTACCGATACCATAACAAAAAACGCCCCGACGGGCGTTTTTTTATTCGATATTGCAGATGTCCTTGCCGCAGTTCTCGCAGTGGATCTCCGCCTTGAGAAATTCGATGTCCTTGATGAGGATGAGGTGACCACGCATCGCAATCACATCATTCTTTTTGAGATCGGCAAGCATGCGGTTGAGACTCTCGCGCGCGGATGCCGAGTAGTTCGCAAGTTCCTGATTCGTCAACGGCACGGAGATGAGAATCCCCTCATCCGTCTGCATCCCGTAGCTGTTCGCAAGGCGAATGAGCGTCGAGTAGAGCGCACCCTTCTTCCCGTAAAGCACAAGGTCACGGAACTTCAGATGCTGCTTGCGCATGTGCAGACCGATCAGCTTGAGAAGCGCAATTGATAGATGCGGGTGCTTCTCGAGATAGGATTGCAGCACGGGGAACTCGATCGCATAGACCTCCGACGCGCTGCGTGCAACCGCACTGAAAATATAGGTTGGAGTTTCCTCATAGAGCGGTAGCTCGCCGATAAGACTCCCTTTCGTCGCAAGGCGCAGCGACAGGACGCGCCCTGACTCACCATATTTTACGATAAAGATATGCCCCGAGCGCACAATGTAGAAATAGCGCGCCGACGTGCCCTCACGAAACAGATACGCCCCATCATGCAGCGATATCACCTTCCCCGGGATCGACATCATCTCCCGAATGAGCGCCTCCTGATCCACAAGTCTCACCTCCGTTCATTTCATAGGACTCACCTATCATATTTTTTAATATTATCGAAAAAACTATGAAAAACCTGTGACATCGGTCACATCCAAGAGAAAAATTTTTCACTATAATTTTTTCATATAAAATTCATAGGAAACTCTGATAAGGCACAACCTTCCTCAGTGTTTCACGAAATCATTATGGGAGAGATGCAAATGGAAAGCAAAGACATCCTCGCCGCTCTCGGTGAGAATCCGTCACGGCGCGACATCCTCGCGCATTGGGATCCGGAGAACGAGGCATTCTGGAAGAAATACGGCGAGCGCGTCGCAAAACAGAATCTCTACACCTCGACGTGGGCGCTGACCCTCGCCTTCGTCGCGTGGACGATGTGGGCGACGATTGCCGCACAGCTCAATCAAGTGGGCTTTCACTTCACGGACAACGAGATCTTCACGCTCGCAGCGCTGCCGGGACTCGTCGGCGCAACGGGACGACTCATCTACACCTACCTCCCCGCTATCGTCGGCGGGCGCAACTGGACGTTCATCTCGACCGCCCTCCTGCTCATCCCGCTCATCGGTCTCGGCAATGCCCTTACGGACACAACGACGACCTATGATACCTTTGTCCTCCTAGTAGCAGGCATCGGCATTGCGGGCGCAAACTTCTCTTCGTCCATGGCGAACATCGGCTTCTTCTTCCCGAAGTCACAGAAGGGTCTCGCCCTCGGCATCAACGCCGGCATCGGCAACCTCGGCGTTTCGCTCATCTACCTGACTGCGCCGATGCTCCTCGGCGCGAGCTTCGGCGGCCTCTTCGGTGAGCCGCTCATGAACGCGGCGGGCAAGGAGGTCTACCTCCAGAACGTCTGCTACTTCTGGGCGATTCCGACCGCGCTCACCCTCGTCCTCGTCTGGATGTTCATGGACAATCTGCCGATTCCAAAGCAGAGTCCGCGCAGCATGATGTCCATCTTCGGCAACAAGCACACGTGGCTTATCACGGTCATCTACACCTGCGGCTTCGGTTCGTTCATCGGCTACTCTGCAGCTCTCGCACTCCTCGTCAACCGCGAGTTCCCCGAGGTCTCCTTCGCCTACGCGGCATTCCTCGGGCCCTTCATCGGTGCGGGCGTGCGCCCCATCGGCGGCTGGGTCACGGACAAGGTCAACAGCGGCTCGAAGGTTACGTTCTACTCGCTGCTCCTGATGCTCGTCGCCTGCGTCGTCACCGTGCTCGGCATTCAGGCGCACAACTTCGCGCTCTTCTTCGGCGCGTTCCTCGTCCTCTTCTTCTCGACGGGGTTCATCAATGCAGCATCGTTCCGCATGATCCCGTTTGTCTTCGAAAATCCCGTGCACGCCTCGCTCGTCACAGGTTTTACAGCAGCAATTGCAGCATACGGTGCCTTCTTCATCCCGAAACTCTTCGGACTTTCGTACGCAACGCAGGGCAGTGTCATCCCTGCATTTTACTTCCTCATCGGCTTCACCGTCGTCACCATCATTATTACATATGTATTCTACGCACGCAAGGGCAGCGGCATCAAATGCTGATGCACGCCCCCCGCTAAAAATCCCCCTTCGCACGATTTTCGCGCGAAGGGGGATTTTCTATCCACCGATTTATTTTTTACGATAGATGATCGGATTCCTTACAAGGTACTCGAACGGTGCGCTGAGGCAGTGGACGAGGCGCGTGAACGGGAAGAGGAACGCGACTGCCATCCATGAGAACATGTGGATACGGAACATGAGCGGCACGTTCTCCATGTAGTCGATCTCGGGGCTGAGTGCGAGAACCGAGCGGAACCACGGCGAAATCGTCTCGCGATAGTCGAACCCGCCCTGCACGGCATTCAGCGTCGTGGACGCGCAGCCCGTAAAGATCGCAAGGAAGAGGAACAAATAGAGCCACTTGTCCATCGTCGACGTATTGACCGCCATCCTGTCCTTGCCGAAACGGCGGATGAGGAGCAGGACAAAGCCCCCGAAGAAGAGCAGCCCTGCGGGCGCACCGCCGCCGAGCGCGATCATGTGGTAGAGGTGCTCGTTGATCCCCGCCGCCTCGGTCATGAACTTCGGGATGAGCACGCCAATGACGTGCCCGCCAAATGCCATGACAAGACCAAGGTGGAACATGGGTCCCGCGATCTTCAGGTCGCTCTTGGAGAGGAACTGACTCGACTTCGTCGTCCAGTTCCGCTCAGAAACAGTGTAGCGCACAATCGTCCCCACGATGAGGAACGTGAACGCGATGTAGGGGAGTATGCCCCATGCGAATTGTTTCATTATGCTGTCCTCCCTTCGAGTCCCGCCGCCTCCGTGAGCACGACATCGAGGAGAAACGCATAGGGCAGCTTCGCCTCGATCAGACGGTCGCGCAGGAGTTCCAGTTTCGGACGCACCTCGGTCAGGATGTGCAGTGCCTGTTTATCCGGCCCCGCTGCCGCAAGTTCGAGGATCGCGGGCAGGTAGTCGGGCAGTTCGTGATCGAGGTCATAGCCCGCATCGAGGAAAAGCTGCTTGTATGCGAGCATTTCCTCGGACTGCTTGCCGAAATCCGTGCGGTTGTGCGTTGTGAGGTAGAGGTTCGTATTCTGCGAGAAGTCAAAGGCACGTACGTAGGCATCCTCGAACTCCTGTCTGTCGCTCTCGCCGATGTAGCCAAAGAACTCCTCGAACACCTCGCGCGACTGCGGACGCTCGACATCCGCAACTGCCGCTGCATGGGTGGGAACGCCCTCCCACCACTCTGCCGAGGGGTACTCGAACAGGTAGGAGGTGAGGAGGAGCGGTGTCTGAATGCGGTTCGTATCCATCAGCAGCACCCTCCGGGACAGGCATAGCCGACCGAGCCCTGCAGCTCGCGCAGTTTCTCATGCGTGACATCCTGAAGCCCCGCAGGGATGTTGAAACGCTCGCGGCGTTTCGCAAGCCCGAGGAGACGGTACATCGCCTCGTAGGTTTCCACATCGTGCGTCAGATTCGCAGGCAGAGCATCGCCCGTCTGCTTTGCACGCATGACGGCACGCAGTTCGAGGAGGACATGCAGCACGCGCTCGATCGCCGCCTCGTCGCCCGCCGTGAGGAGCTGTGCGAGGTAGGCGACAGGGATGCGCATCTCCGCCGCGCCCGGGAAGAAGACCTTCTCCTCGACGCGCCGTGCAATCGGGCTGAGGGGCGGGACGTACCAGACATTCGGCAGCGTGCGGTACTCCGGATGGAGGGGGAACGCGAGCTGCCACTCGGCGATCAGCTTGTGTGCGGGCGAGTTCTGTGCCGCACGCATCCAGCGGTCGGGGATCCCCGCCTCCTTTGCCGCCTTGACCACCGCAGGGTCGTTCGGGTCGCAGAGCGCACCAAGGTATGCCTTGTAGATATCCTTCGGATCGGGGGTGGATGCCGCCGACTTGACCTTGTCCGCATCGTAGAGCAGGACACCGATATAGCGCATACGCCCGACGCAGCCATCGCTGCACACGGTCGGCAGACCGTTCTCCAGACGCGGGAAGCAGAACGTGCACTTCTCCGCCTTGTTCGTCTCCCAGTTGTAGTAGATTTTTTTATAGGGACACGACGGAACGCAGTGACGCCAGCCACGGCAGCCGTCCTGCGAGATGAGCACCACGCCGTCCTCGTCGCGCTTGTAGATCGCGCCCGAGGGGCACGCCGCCACGCACGCGGGGTTGAGACAGTGGTTGCACAGGCGCGGCAGATGCTTCATGAAGATGTCGTGGAACTCGAGCGTGATCTCCTGTCCGATCTTCGCGAGGTTGTAGTCCTTGCGTGCGGACGCGCCGTCGGCGAGGTCGTCCTCCCAGTTCGGCCCCCACTTGATCTCCATGCGCTTCTGCGTGATGAGCGAGCGCGGGCGGGCCACGGGCTGATGGTTGCGCCGCTTCCCGTGAATCAGCGTTTCGTAGTCGTACGTCCACGGCTCGTAGTAGTCGTCCATCTCGGGCTGCTGCGGATGGTAGAACAGCTTTGCAAGTCGCGTTGTCATGCCGCCGGTCTTGAGGCCGAGTTTTCCATCGCGCAGCTCCCAGCCGCCCTTCCATTTCTCTTGATTCTCCCACTGCTTCGGATAGCCGATGCCGGGCTTGGTCTCGACGTTGTTGAAATACATATACTCCGCGCCGCGCCGGTTTGTCCAGACGTTCTTGCAGAGGATGGAGCACGTATGACAGCCGATGCACTTGTCGAGATTCATGACCATCGCAATCTGTGCTTTAATCTTCAAGCCAATCTACCTCCTCCATGCGCCGCACGACAACGTACGAGTCGCGCTGATTGCCCGTCGGGCCATAGTAGTTGAAACCGTAGCTGAGCTGCCCATAGCCGCCGATGAGGTGGGTGGGCTTGATGTGGATGTGCGTCGGTGTGTTGTGCGTGCCCGCGCGCGTGCCCGAGATCTTCGAGCCCGGTACGTTGATGTGGCGATCCTGCGCGTGGTGCATAAAGACCGCACCGTGCGGGATACGCGGCGAGACGACGACGCGCGAAGCGACGACGCCGTTGCGGTTGTAGAGTTCGATCCAGTCGTTGTCCTTCACGCCGATCTCCGCCGCATCCTTCTCGCTCATCCAGACACTCTGTCCGCCGCGGAACATCGTGAGCATCTGCTGCGCATCGAAGTACATGCTGTGCGTGCTCCACTTGTTGTGGGGCGTGAGGTACTTCAGCGTGATTTCCTTCTGCGTGCCGTTCAGCGACTTGTTCATCGGACGGAAGTCGAGGATCGGGCGGTAGACCGCCTGTGCCTCGCCGAACTCACGCATGACCTCGTGATCCATGTAGAAATGCTGGCGCCCCGTGAGTGTACGGAACGGGATCAGCTCCTCCACATTGTTCGTAAAGGGCGTATAGCGGCGGTTCTGATTGCTGCCCGTAAACGTCGGCGCGGTGATCGTCTCGCGCGGCTGTGCGATGACCGCATCATAGGTGAAGCGATCCTCCTCGCGATCCTTTGCGAGCTTCACGAGGTCATTCAGCCCCGTGCGCTTCTCCACCGCCTCCCATGCGCGGACGGCCGTCCTGCCGCAGGTCGTCGGGGACATACCGAGCACGGCGTCAATCGCCTGCCGCGCCTCGTAGATGGAGGGACAGCCGTAGGACACATAGTCCTTGTTCTGAATGATGCCGTTGCGCTGACGAATCTCCTCGTAGTCCTCCGCAGAGTCCCACGTATTGCCGTGGCTCGCCGTCTTGCCGCCCGCATTGGGTCCGAGCGCGATCCACTTCTCATAGAGCTTCGTGTAGTCAATCGTGTTCGAGGCGATGTTGGGCATGGTCTTGCCGGGGATCGGCTCACACTCGCCCTTGCTCCAGTCGCGCACGATGCCGTCCGGCTGCGCGAGTTCTGCCTCGCTGTCGTGCCCGAGCGGGGTCGCAGCGATGTTCGTGTACGGCGTGAGCTTTGCGTCCTTTGCCACCTCAGACACCGCCTGTGCCAGTGTGCGGTAGATGTCCCAGTCCGTCCGCGACTCCCAGAGCGGGTCGACCGCAGGCTGGAAGGGATGGACAAACGGGTGCATATCCGTCGAGGAGAGGTCGGTTTTCTCGTACCACGTCGCCGTTGGCAGCACAATGTCGGAGTAGAGCGCGTTGCCCGCCATGCGGAAATCGAGCGAAACGAGGAGGTCGAGCTTGCCCTCGAGCGCGCCGCCCGGCTGCATGAGCTCCTCCTTCTCGCGCCACTTGACCTCCTGCGGACGCGTCGCACAGTCCTCCTCTTGGAAGATGCTGTTCTCCGTGCCAAGGAGGTATTTGAGGAAGTAGTCGTTGCCCTTCGCGGACGAGCCGAGCAGGTTGCAGCGCCAGACAAAGAGGTTGCGCGGGAAATTCTCCGGTGCATCGGGGTCTTCCCATGCGAACTTCAGGCTCTTGTCCTTCAAGCTCTTGACGATGTATTCCTTGATGCCGTCCGCGCCCTCGAAGCCCGCCGCCTTTGCATCCGCAGCGAGGTCGTTCGAGCCACGGTTGAACGTCGGGTAGGAGGGTGCCCACCCCAGACGCGCCGCGAGCACAGCATAGTCCGCCGCGTGATTGTAGCGTGCATTTTCGTTCGCCGCCGTCAGTGCATCCGTCTGAATCTCGTCGCTGCGCCACTGGTCGGTCGCGAAGTAGTAGAACGAGGTAGAGTTGAGCAGCTTCGGCGGCGCCTGCCAGTCCGTGCCCGTCATGATACGCGCCCAGCCCTCGTTCGGGCGTAGCTTCTCCTGCCCGACGTAGTGCGCCCAGCCGCCGCCGTTGCGCCCCTCGCAGCCCGTGAAGAGCAGGAGGTTGACGATCGTACGGTAGACGACGTCCGCATGGAACCAGTGGTTAATGCCACCGCCCATGATGATCATGGTTCTGCCGTTCGTCTTGATGGCGTTGTCCGCGATCTCGCGTGCAGTCTTGATGACGAGATCGGGCGAAATGCCCGTGTACTTCTCCTGCCACGCGGGCGTATATGGGGTGTCGTCCTCGTACGAGCCTGCGCTCTCGCCGCCGATGCCGCGATCAATCGCATAGTTTGCAAGCGTGAGGTCATAGACCGTCGTGACGAGCACCTCGCCGTCCGCCGTCTTGACGCTGCGCACAGGCAGAGCACGCGTCAGCGTACGCTCCCTGCGATCGTTTCCGAAGTACGGCAGCTGCACCTCAACCGTCCCCGTCTTGTCATCCCAGACCGAGAGACGCGGGCAGATCTCCGCGCCCGTGTCGCGGTTCTCCTCGCGGATGTTCCACTTCTCCTGCGTCGACCAGCGCTCGCCGAGCGTGCCGTTCGGAATGACGATCTCGCCCGTCTTGTCGTCCACGACGTAGTAGCGGAAGTCCGCGTGCTTCTCGTCGCGTCCCATGTCGCGCGAGGAGAGCATACGCCCGGGGATGTACGTGCCATCCTCTTTCTTCTCGATGCGCACGAGGAACGGGAAGTCCGTATACTTCCGCGTGTACTCGAGGAAGAACGGCGTGGTTTTATCAACGTAGTATTCCTTGAGAATGACGTGCCCCATCGCCATCGCCATTGCGGAGTCGCTGCCGACCTTGAGTGGGATCCACGTATCCGCGAACATCGAGGACTCGGCATAGTCGGGCGCGATGGAAACGACCTTTGTCCCCTTGTAGCGCACCTCCGCCATAAAGTGTGCGTCCGGCGTGCGCGTAAGCGGTACATTCGAGCCCCACGTGATGAGGTAGCCCGCATTGTACCAGTCGCTCGACTCGGGCACGTCCGTCTGCTCGCCCCAGATCTGCGGGCTCGCGGGAGGCAGATCGGCGTACCAGTCGTAGAACGAGAGTCCGACGCCGCCCATGAGCTGCATGAAACGGATGCCCGCCGCATAGCTCAGCATCGACATTGCAGGGATGACAGAGAAGCCGAAGATGCGGTCGGAGCCGTAGGTGTACGCCGTGTAGAGCACGGAGGCGGCGATCAGCTCGCTGACCTCCTGCCAGTTCGAGCGCACAAAGCCGCCCATACCGCGCGCCTGCTTGTACTGCTTCTTCTTTGCGGGATCGGAGGCGATGCTCTTCCATGCCTCGTACGCATTCGGATGCGCCGCACGCGCCTCACGCCAAAGAGCCGCGAGTTCCCCGCGCATATACGGGTACTTCACGCGGTGCGGACTGTAGAGATACCACGAGAACGTCGTCCCGCGCGGGCAGCCGCGCGGCTCGAAGTCCGGCATATCCGGCGCCGTCTCCGGATAGTCGGTCGCCTGATTCTCCCACGCCACAATGCCGTTCTTGACGTGGACGTTCCAGCTGCACGAGCCCGTGCAGTTGACCCCGTGCGTCGTGCGGACCGTCTTGTCGAACGACCAGCGGTCGCGATACATGTTCTCCCATGCGCGCCCGCCCTCGTGTGTCTCATTGTGACCGTCTGCGGATTTCGACGTCGGAATCAGATACTTAAACTTTTGAAAGATACTGCTCACGCCTTCACCCCTCCATTATTTTGGCTTTCATTGAAAAGGCTTATAGATACGATATAATTTTACTATATAGGCTTTTACGTGCATGTGAGTAATGTCACATATTTATAAATTTTTATAGCTGAAACTTATTCTTTCTATCGCTTTTATCTATCATAGAGTATTTGTCCATCTGTATACCGGATTTCTTATTTCACGCCGATAATCTTCTGTGATATAATGACAAAAATATTGTAAGCAGGTGAGAAAGGCAGACCGTGATGCTCCTATGAACACTGAACTCATACAAAATGCCTCCAAAGACAGCAATAAAATGCTCAACCACAAGATGAAGATCCTGCTCGACATCGGGCAGACACTCATGGAGAACGGCGCGGACTGTTCGCGCATCGTGCGCGATATGCGGCGCGCGGCAGTGCACCTCAGGATTCCCTCCGAGCAGATCCAGTCGCACGTCACCTACACGACGCTCATGCTCTGCGTCAGCGACGGTGAGCGCTCCTTTACACAGTTCCGCAAATGTCTGAAGCACGGTGTCAACCTCGCCGTCCTCGCCGCTGTCAGCAAGCTGACATGGCGCATCCTGCGCGGCAATACGCCGCTGGATCCAATCGAGCGCGCAATCAACCGCATCCGCGAGCGTCCGCTCTGCTATCCCGACTGGATCATTGCGCTCGGCGCCGCCGTCGGCTCGGGCGGCTCGTGCAAGCTCTTTGGCGGCAGCTGGACAGAGGCGCTTGTCGCCACCATCGCGGCGCTCATGGGTTTCCTCGCCCACCGCACGAGCACGCGATACGCCTTCAACCCCTATGCATGTGCCATGATTACGGGCTTCGTCGCAACGCTCGGCGCATGGATCATCCCCGTTGCGCTCGGGCTTCCTACGATGTGGTATGCGCTCGTCGCCTGCACCATCTTCCTCATGCCCGGCTTCCCATCGATCAACGCCGCGAGCGACCTGCTGAACCGCTTCACCACCTCGGGCATGACGCGCGCAATGGACACGATGCTCATCATCGGCGGCATGACCTTCGGCATCGCCTTTGCCATCCTCGTTGCGGGCGTACACAATATTTCGGACGTGCACATACAGCCGACCGACAGCTATCTCAATCAGGCGATTGCCGCCATCCTCGCGGCAGGCGGCTTCTCCATCATGTTCAACACACCGAAGAAGCTGCTCGCCATCGTCGCTATCGAGGGCATTGTGACCATGCTCATTCGCAACGTCCTGATGCTCGAGTTCGGACTGCCGCAGGCAATCGGCTCCTTCGCAGCAGCAGCCGTCGTCGGCATCGCCGCGCTGAAGATCATCCATATCGTTCACACGCCGAATACCCTGCTCATCATCCCGCCCGTCATCCCCCTCATCCCCTGCGTCCTCCTCTATCGCCTCCTCTTCGCCGTCCTGCACATCCAGACCATCTCCGTCGAGGAGCTGCTGGAGGCGCTGCGCTTCGGCGTAAACGGCGTCACCATCATCCTCGCCGTCGTCGTCGGTGTCTCCATCCCGAACATCTTCATCCAGAAGCGCATTGAGGCACAGCAGCAGCGCGAGATCAGCGCCATCATCGCACAGCGAGAGACGGAGGACTGAATCCTGTGCATACAAATAGGACTGCCATTCGTTTGGCAGTCCTATTTGTATGCGGCAAAGCGCGTATTCAGCCGACGATCTCGGAGACGATGCGCATGAAATTCCCATGCGCAATTTTCTCCAGATCTCCCGCACTGTAGCCCCGTTTTTTCAAAATATCAAGGAAGTGCGGTACATCTGCCGCACTCGTGAGATCCGCAGTCATCTCCTCTGTATGGACGAACGAGGCGAGCGTATCGCCCGGCAGATAATCGCAGAAATCAAAGCCGCAGGCAATGTGATCCACACCGACGAGCCCGGCAATGTAATCGACATGATCTGCCAGCCGCTCCGCACTCGGCTGCTCCGCCGCGATGAACTCCGGCCACGCATTCATCCCGATCACGCCGCCGCGCGCGGCGAGCGACTTGATCTGATCGTCCTTCAGATTGCGCGCGTGCGCACACAGCGCGTAGGCATTGGAGTGCGAAGCGATGAACGGCTTCTCCGTGTGCTCATAGATATCCCAGAAGGTCTGCTCGTTGGCATGGGATACATCCACGATCATCCCCAGCGCTTCCATGCGCTGTACAGCTCTGATGCCAAGCGGCGTCAGCCCTGCATCTGCATGGGGACTGCATGCGCCATTGGCAAACTCGTTGACCTCGTTCCACGTCAGCATTGCATGCCGAACGCCCCACGCATAGAGCACATCCAGGAAGTCGACCTGCCCACGCAGACCGCTCAGCCCCTCCATGCCAAGGAGAATTGCCAGCTTTCCCTGTGCGCAGATGCGCTCAATATCCGCTGCACAGTATGCAGTCTCTGCGACATCCGCAGCCTCCCTCAGCTCCGCACAGGCAGAGGACATGATCTCAACCATACGCTCCGTCGGCGTATCCGTGTACGGCGGATCAATCCATACACAGCAGGTCATCGCTTGGATATTGCCCTCCTGCAGCTGCGCGCTGTGACAGCGGCGGATAACCGACTGCTCGCCCTGCTGTCTGCGCAGGGTGACATTGGTAAACAGATCTGAGTGCGCATCAAAGACGCTTATCTTTGTATTCATTCATTGCTCTCCCGCATCTATGCGCCCAAGATACTGCCGACAATAATGCCAAGATACGTTCCTATGACATAGCCGAGCGTACCGACCAGCATTGCGGGTCCTACGAGCTTGTTCCATCCCTGCGAGATCGCCATGCCTGCCGCCGTGGTCGGGCCGCCGATGTTCGCATTGGAAGCGATGATAATGTCCTCTAGGTCAAATTTGAGCAGCTTCCCGCCGATCAGGCAGAAGAGCATATTGACAACCACCATAATCAGGCAGAAGACGAAGAGCAACGGTGCATTCGTCAGAATCTCCATAATGGAGGCAGGCACGCCGATGACAAAGAAGAACATATAGATGAAGAATGTACCGATTTCCTGCGTGCCGTTCATCGAGCTCGCCTGCTTCTCAAAGAACGTTGCAAAGATCATCGAGATCATCGTGATCCAGACGTACTGACTGCCGAGGAAGGTGTTGCACATCTTCGTGAACCAGTTCGCGTCTGCGGGGATCAGTCCGCCGAGCGTTGCACCGATGAATTTCGACACAGTGACGACGACGACCGCATAGGTGACACACATAGCAATATCCTTGAGCGAGATGTCCTTGCGTCCCCAGTAGGTCGCCGCAAGCGTCTTCCCCTCATCGGATGCCCCGTTCTTCTCCACATCATCGATCAGAGGATGCGTATACATGCTGCGGAAGAACGAATTCCCCGCAATTCCGAGGAGGATCAAAAAGTAGATCGCCATATTGAGATTGTCCGCGACAATCGTCGATGAGACGAGCGTACCGCTGACCTTGAAGGCATCGGCAAGCGCTGTAAAGTTGACACCACCGCCGATGTACGACCCCGTCATCATCGCTGCGACCTTTGGCAGACCGTCGATTGCAGAGCCCAGCAGGACACAGCCAAGGAGCGCGCCCGCAATGGTTCCCGCCGCACCGATCAGGAAGATTACGAGCAGACGGCCCGTCTCCCTCCAAATCTTCAGGATATTGGTCTGGAGGAGCAAGAGCGGGATAGCGATGGGCACGACATAGCCCCATACGATATCATCGTAAAGCTCCGCATGCGGCGGAATAATATTCGTATTAACCAAAACCAGTGCAATAATCAGGGCAATGACAGCGCCCGAAATGCGGGACGCCCAAGCATATTTCTGCTCCAGATAGACCGAAACCGCTACCGCGAGCAGCATCACAGTCATCAATACCCATGTATTCTCAGGGCTGACCAAGGTATTCATATCTGTTCCTTTCTTTCATAATGATAAATAAACGGAGCCGCCGCGGACAGAAACATATCCGCAGCAGCCCCGCTCTTTGGTAGCGTCACGCACAGAAAATTACGCTACTTGACATAGACACGAGGGACGCGCTCAGAGACGAGGAAGACGACCTCATAGTTGATCGTATTTGCCCAGCCTGCGACCTCGTCCGTCGGAAGGGTCTCCGAGCCGAACAGCGTGCAGACATCGCCCATCTGCGCCTCTGGAATGTCCGTAATGTCGATCATGAACTGATCCATGCAGACACGTCCCGCAATCGGGGCACGCTTTCCGCAGACCTCCACACTCCCGCCCGCATAAGCACGGATGTATCCGTCCGCATAGCCGACCGGCAGAGTCGCGATACGCGTCTCACGCTCTGCGATGAATTTCCGTCCGTAACCAACGGATTCGCCTGGCTGAATCGTCTTGACGTAGACGATGCGCGCACAGAACTTCATGCATTGACGCAGGTCGATGGGGCGCGTAACCTCATCCGACGGCCAGAGCCCATACTGTATGATGCCCGCACGCACCATGTCGAAGTGCACATCGGGGATCTCAAGAATTGCAGCCGACTCGGCAATATGTTTGATGGGAATGTGAATTCCTGCCGCTTCGATTGCATTACATGCCTCTTGGAAGAGTTTGACCTGATTTTTCGTAAAGGTCTTATCCGGAATATCCGCCAGAGCGAAATGGGAGAAGACGCCCTCAAGCTCCACATTTGGAAGTGCGGCAATCTTCTTCGCCGTCTCAGCGGCATCCTTCGGATGAACGCCGATGCGCCCCATACCGGTCTCAATCGTCAGGTGAACCTTTACCGTTTTGCCCTGACGCACAGCCTCCTTCGAGAGCGCCTCAACGAGATCCATGCGGCAGACCGTCTGCGTGATATCGCCGTCCACAACCTCACGCGCACTCTCCGGCTCCACGAGTCCGAGAATGAGGAGTGGTGTCGTAAATCCCGCTGCACGCAGCTTCAGCGCCTCGGAGAGGGTTGCAACAGCCAGATAGTCTGCGCCTTCCTCGAGCGCCACGCGTGCAACGGCAATCGCCCCGTGACCATAGGCATCCGCCTTGACCACGGCACAGAGCTTTGCGCCCTTTGCAATACGCGAGCGGATCTCACGGTAGTTGTGGGCAAGTGCCCCCATATTGATCTCCGCCCATGCTGCACGATTCGGCATCAGGACTCACTCCCCTTCGAGAAGAACTTCATGCGGATGAGTTTGATCGACATGAGAGCCATGACGATAAAGCCGATGTAGCCGTTCAGACCATACACATAGTTGAGCATCATGTGATAGGGCACGAACATGCCGAAGAAGAAGCCAATGGCTGCAAGACCGAGCGCCCACATCTTATACTTGGCCGAGCCCTCTTCTCCAGTGCGTGCGACTGCCGTCCAGAGCAGCGGGCACGCCGTCGTATAGACCGCGACGAAGATCAGAACGCCGAAGATGGTCGTGAGACCCGGTGAGAGGCTTGCCACAATGACGAGGTTCGGAATCTGAACCTGATAGAGATCCGTGATGCGGCTCATGATCGAGAGACCGATGATCGTGTTGAGCACAACGAGCAGAACGGTGGAGAGGACGTTGGCGCGGAACAGCGTCTTGAAATCTTCACGCGCACCAAGGACGGCGCTGAAGTTTGCAAGCATCAGGATGCTGTAGCCGCCGTTCGACATGCCGGACATGAACCAGTTGCTGCCGACGCGCGTCATCTCGAGTTGACCGGAGGAGATGAGGTCTGCATTTGCTGCAAGCGTGTCAATGTGCTGAACGAGATGGACAAAGACCATACCGACGATTGCAAAGAGAAGCGCCGGCGTGATGCGCCCGATGATGTCAACGAGCTTACCGAGGCCAAGCGCCACCGACCCGCCTGCGAGAATGGCAACAATTGCAGCGCCGACGTAGACGGGAAGTCCATATTGCTGCTGCAGTGTAGCGGCACCACCGGCGACCATGACGCAGTATGACAGATAACAGAAAAAGACCGTAAACCAGTCAAAAGCCTTGCCAAGGAACGTGCCATTGTAGAAGATGAACGCCTGCTGTCCGGAGGTCGCGTTGTGATCGCGTCCTGCAAGAGCAAAACCGTAGTTAGCAACAATGAAGATGATCGCAATGACGACAGCCGTGCCGAAGATCATCCAGCCGTTTGCCGTATAGTACTGGAGAATTTCCTGTCCCGTTGCAACGCCGGTTCCAATCATGAAGCCCAGATAGGAGCCTGCAAGAATGCATACGCGTTTCCATGAAGCCAAGTGAACCAGTCCTTTCAGTTTCTCAAAACGCTTTACTTTACTTAAAAAGGGGGCTGTTTCACGGCACATATGGAAACATATGGGAGTGAAACAGCCCCCTCAGCAGTCAGAGTGGAGAATTACTTCAGG
>NZ_KB290953.1:0-1153 GCF_000318175.2 Selenomonas sp. oral taxon 138 str. F0429
AAAAAACATGATTGTTGGCGTTTCGAAGGAAATCAAGAACAATGAGTTCCGCGTCGGTATGACCCCTTCGGGTGTCGAGGCGATGCGCCGTGCTGGTCACACGGTCCTGATCGAAGAGGGTGCCGGCGTTGGCAGCGGCTTCACGGATGCCGATTACAAGGCTGTCGGTGCTGAGATCATCTCGGACAAGAAGGCTCTGTTTGATCGTTCTGAAATGATTGTTAAGGTAAAAGAGCCTCTCGAATCCGAGTATGACCTCTTCCATGAGGGTCAGATCCTCTTCACCTACCTCCATCTCGCAGCTGAGCCCGAACTTACACAGGCTCTCCTCAAGAAGAAGGTTGTCGGCATTGCCTATGAGACGGTTATCGGCAAGAATGGCCGCGGTCTCCCCCTCCTCGCTCCCATGAGCGAAATCGCAGGCCGTATGTCCGTCCAGATCGGTGCACAGTTCCTTGAGAGCCGTTACGGCGGCAGCGGCGTCCTCCTCGGCGGTATCGCAGGTGTCTCTGCAGGCCAGGTCGTCATCATCGGCGGCGGCAACGTCGGTACGAACGCTGCTAAGATTGCTGTCGGTCTCGGCGCACGCGTCACGGTTATCGATCTCTCGATCGAGCGTCTCCGTGAGCTCGATGACATCTTCGGCGGCCGCATCGTCACCGAGTACTCCTCGAGCTACAACATCGCTAAGTGGGTCAAAGAGGCAGACCTCCTCGTCGGCTCCGTTCTCATCCCGGGCGCTCGTACCCCGATCCTCGTCACCGAGGAAATGATCAAGACCATGAAGAAGGGCTCCGTCGTTGTCGACGTTGCAATCGACCAGGGCGGCTCCATCGAGACCTGCGATCACTGCACGACGCATGAGAACCCGACGTTCGAGAAGCACGGCGTTGTTCACTACTCCGTTGCAAACATCCCGGGCGCTGTTTCCCGCACGTCCACGCTCGGCATCACGAACGCGACGATTTCCTATGCTGTTGACATCGCAACAAAGGGCTACAAGGCTGCGCTCCAGCAGGTTCCCGGTCTCAAGTATGGTCTCAACACCATCGACGGTCACCTCACCAACGAGGCGGTCGCTAAGGCTCTGAACATTCCGTTCAAGTCCATCGATGAGTTCCTGAAGTAATTCTCCACTCTGACTGCTGAGGGG
>NZ_KB290954.1:0-562 GCF_000318175.2 Selenomonas sp. oral taxon 138 str. F0429
GATTTCCTTCGAAACGCCAACAATCATGTTTTTTCCTCCTACTACAGATAGATAGAAAAACGAAAACGGCAAATCTGTGGGACTTCGGATGAGTTCGAAAGATACATCCTGTTTTGGATTTTAATATAATTCAGACACTTTTGTCAAGTGCGACATGTAAAATGAATTATTAAAAATTGTAAAAACGTAAAAGATGAGAAGAAACACGCGTTGTGAGATGTATTTTATTTTGAAGGAAATACGATGAATCCTTCTGTGCGCCAGTTTTGAAAAGGGAGGAAGGCATCGAGTGAAGGGGAGGATCTGGACGTGAGGAGCATGAAGGATTTCTCATGGAAAGCTACATGGCATAAATGCACTTTCTTCTTCGTGATTTACGCGATAGTTATCAAAAAAATGCAGAAAAATTATATTTTCGTCTTGACAAAAGTGTCTGAATTATACTAAAATCCCAAATAGGGTATACCTTTAGAAATCCCCCTAGCCGTTTCAAACCTTCTGTATTTTTATCTATCTGTAGTAGGAGGAAAAAAACATGATTGTTGGCGTTTCGAAGGAAATC
>NZ_KB290955.1:0-5572 GCF_000318175.2 Selenomonas sp. oral taxon 138 str. F0429
ATATATACACATGACGAAGGGAACAACCTACACAAAGGAGGAAACGAAAATGAAAAGCGCAGAAGCAAGATGGCCGAAGACCACCACGATGGAGCACCTCGATGAGATGCGGTTCGGGACGAGCGGCGCGATCCTTCGCTACGGCGAGCAGATCCTTGTCGTCGGGATGGAGTGTTGGGGCTTCCACGCAGCCGTCTACGAGATGGTCGAAACGCCGGAGGAGACGGGATTCGCGGACATCGAATGCCGCCTGAACCTCGTCGAAGCCGCCACCGAGCTTTTCGAGGACGGCGGGCACGCGATGGCTTGGTGCATGAAGCGCATCTAAGCCGCACCAAACAACAAAACAGCCCTTCGGGGCTGCTTCTCGTTGCACCGTATGATTCTTCCAAGCGTCAAGTATACCCCAATATTCGCTTGCTATATGTGGCTTTTAGAGTGATGTATATACACGAGAAAAGCCCATAAGACAGCGAAGAAAGGGGAGCTTCCAAATGAAAGCGGAAACGGCACGGCAGATTGCAGACATGAAAAGGCAGACCATCGGGGTGGAAGTCGAGATGTACGGCATTACCCGCAGGGACGCCGCCGGGATTGCGGCAGAATTCTTCGGTACGGGACGCTTCGAGGATACGGCATATCGCAACGGCTACTGCACATGGAGTGCCTGGGACGCGCAAGGGCGCGAGTGGAAATTCCAACGCGATGTCAGCATCGACGCCGCCGGCAGCGCAGAGCAGACCGAACTTGTCACGCCCATCCTCCGCTACGAGGACATCGAACTCCTGCAGGAACTTCTGCGCAGACTGCGCCATGCAGGAGCAAAGAGCAACCCCGCCCATATGTGCGGCGTACACATCCACATCGGCAAGGACGACCACACGGCGCAGACCCTCCGCAACCTCGCCAATTTGATGGCAAGCCACGAAACCCTCCTGATCGCCGCGATGCGCATCGACCAAAGCCGCATCGGACGCTACTGCAGGACAGTGGATCGAATCTTCCTCGACCGGCTCAACAAAGAAAAGCCACAGACAATGGAAAAGCTCGCAGACATCTGGTACGAAGGGAATTGTGCCGCATACGGCAGAGGACATCACTACAACGGCTCACGCTACCATTGCCTCAATCTCCACGCTACCTTTACGAAAGGCACCATCGAATTCCGCCTCTTCCAATTCGCCAATCCCACGGCAGAGCGCAAGGGAGGCATCCACGCAGGGGAAATCAAGAGCTACATCCAGCTTTGCCTTGCCCTTTCCGAAATGGCAAAGACAGTAAGGACGGCAAGCCCCAAAGAACCACAGCGGGAGAACCCGAAATTCGCAATGCGGACATGGCTGATGCGCCTCGGCTTCATCGGCGGGGAATTCGCCACGGCGCGGGACATCCTCACGAGGAACCTTGCAGGCGATGCCGCTTTCCGCTTCGGCAGGAGCACCCCTTCGGCATAAATGCCAAAGACCCGACACTGCCCGCCTTCTGGCGGGCTTGGGGCGGTAGAAGAGATGTTCCTTCGGAAGCGGAAAGGATGATGAAGATGAAAACGAAGATTTACATCGCTTACGGCTCGAACATGGACGAGCGGCAGATGGCGTTTCGCTGCCCGGAGGCGGAGCTTCTGGGGACGGGACTCCTCGAAGGCTGGCGGCTCATGTTCAAGGGGAGCAAGACGGGAGCGTATGCGACGATTGAGAAGGAGAAAGGACAAAGAGTTCCAATTCTGCTGTGGCGTATTTCAGAAAAGGACGAGGAACGGCTTGACCGCTACGAGGGATTCCCGACGTTCTACTACAAACGGACAGTCCAAGCCGTGAAAACCGATGCGGACGGAAAGCCCTGTGGTAGAACACACGGTATGGCGTACATCATGCACGAGGAACGCAAACTTGGACTGCCCACCGTCGATTATCTTACCGTCCTTGATGAAGCCTATCGGAAATTTGGCTTTGACGAGGAAATCCTCGCTGCAGCATACGAGTATAGCAACAAATAGACAAATACACAATTTACCAAGAACCGCCTGCGGGCGGTTTTCTCGTTTGCATACACTTGGAAGGAGGTGACTTCATGCGGAAACTGACGGACTACAAGCCGACGAGGTTCATGGCAGAGAACGCGCATTATGACAAAGCCGCTGCGAACTATGCCGTGGGCTTCATCGAGTGTCTGTGTCACACGAAGGGGACGTGGGCAGGAAAGCCCTTCGAACTCATCGACTGGCAGGAGCGGATCATTCGTGACATCTTCGGCATCCTCAAGCCGAACGGTTATCGGCAGTTCAATACGGCATACGTCGAGATTCCCAAGAAACAGGGAAAACAGCTTGCTCTCGATACGAAAATCCCTACCCCGAGTGGATTTACCACGATGGGTGATATTCGTGTCGGAGATATCGTTTTTGATGAAAACGGACAGCCCTGCCGTGTTGTCGCCAAAAGCGATGTGGATGATACGGAGCAAGCCTATCGGCTGACCTTCCGCGACGGTTCCTCCATCGTCGCGGGAGAGCGTCATCTCTGGAATGTGGATTACATCATCGGCGAGCCGCGATCCGTCCTTTGGACAACGGGTGAAATCTACCATCGGGCGATGAAACACAGAGAAAAATATCGGGATAACGAGAAGGAGGCACGTCGCTCCATCATCCGAATCCCTGTGGCAAAGCCGTTGAATCTCAGGGTGTGCGATCTTCCTGTTGATCCGTATATTTACGGATACTGGCTCGGCAACGGGTGTGCCACCAAGCCCGAAATTACTATCTGTGATAAGGACGTACAGGCGGTCACACAGAATGTGCCGTATGTTCCATACAACAGCATCCCTCAGCCGGGAAGTGTGCGCGTGTACTATGAGGAACTAAAGAGTATCCTCGTACCGACATTCCGCGATAAGGTGATCCCAGTCGCATATCTTAGAGCCTCGGAGCGACAGCGATGGGAACTCCTGCAAGGGTTGATGGATTCTGACGGATGTATCGGCAGTCGGAAAGCGCAGAGCGTTTACGTCAGCACCATCGAGCAGCTTGCCGAATCAGTACGCGAACTCTTGTGGAGTCTCGGCATCAAGAATGCCATGACGGAAGCACCGTCTACGCGATGTGGAAAGCCGACGGGGGAGACATTATACATCATACGATTCACCACATTTGACGATCAACCGACATCAAAACTGCATCGGAAAATCTGCCGGAAACGGGAGCGGGTTAAGGAAACTCGCTCCTGTTTTCATTATCTGGCAGACATCGTGCCGCTCAAAGAGTGTGTCCCCATGCAGTGCATTCAGGTGGACAGCGCGAGTCATTGTTATCTGGTAGGGGAATCCTTCGTTCCAACCCACAACAGCGAACTCGCGGCCGCGGTTGCACTGCTTCTTTGCTGCGGCGATGGGGAGGAGCGTGCCGAGGTTTACGGCTGCGCCGCTGACCGTCAACAGGCGAGCATCGTGTTTGAGGTCGCAGCAGACATGGTGCGTATGTGTCCCGCACTCAGCAAGCGAGTAAAGATTCTTGCCTCCCAGAAGCGCATGGTATATCTGCCAACGAACAGTTTCTATCAGGTGCTTTCGGCAGAGGCATATTCAAAGCACGGCTTCAACATTCACGGCGTGGTGTTCGATGAGCTGCATACACAGCCGAACCGCAAGCTCTTTGACGTTATGACGAAGGGCTCGGGCGATGCGCGGATGCAGCCTCTTTATTTCCTTATCACCACAGCAGGAACGGACACGCAGTCTATCTGCTACGAGACACATCAGAAAGCAGTGGATATTCTAGAGGGGCGAAAGATCGACCCGACCTTCTATCCTGTGATCTACGGAGCGAAGGAGGATGAGGATTGGACAGACCCGGAGGTCTGGAAACGGTCGAATCCGTCCCTCGGGATTACGGTCGGCATTGACAAGGTACAGGCGGCGTGTGACTCTGCACGGCAGAACCCTGCCGAGGAGAACAGTTTTCGTCAGTTGAGGCTGAATCAGTGGGTGAAGCAGTCCGTTCGGTGGATGCCAATGGACAAATGGGATGCGTGTGCCATACCCGTGGATGTAGAAGCCCTCACGGGGCGCGTCTGCTACGGTGGTCTTGACCTTTCCTCTACGATGGACATTACGGCGTTTGTCCTCGTGTTCCCTCCGACGGAGGAGGATGAGCCGTTTGCCGTGCTTCCGTATTTCTGGATTCCCGAGGAGAACATCGACCTTCGTGTGCGGCGTGACCATGTGCCGTATGACGTGTGGGAGAAGCAGGGCTTTCTTATGACCACCGAGGGAAATGTGGTGCATTACGGATTCATCGAGGCGTTCATCGAGAAACTGGGCGAGAAGTACAACATCCGCGAGATTGCCTTTGACCGATGGGGCGCGGTACAGATGGTGCAGAATCTTGAGGGGATGGGATTCACCGTCGTACCGTTCGGGCAGGGCTTCAAGGATATGAGTCCGCCGACCAAAGAGCTGATGAAGCTGACGCTGGAAAAGAAAATAGCGCACGGCGGGCATCCCGTCATGCGCTGGATGGCAGACAACATCTTCATACGCACCGATCCTGCGGGGAACATCAAGGCAGACAAGGAGAAATCCACCGAGAAGATCGACGGTGTGATTGCTCTTATCATGGCACTCGACCGTGCGATCCGCTGTGGAAATGATACGTCGGAATCGGTGTATGAGAGTCGCGGCATATGGGCATTTTAGGGCGATTGTATACGCACATATGGCCTTGCTATTTCTGTGATAGTACGGGAATATACACATACCGAAGGGGAAAACCGAAGAACCAAGAAACGGAGGAAAAGAAAATGAACAAGCAGGAAATCGCCAAGGTCATCGAGAGCAAGGCTGCCGAGTATGGACTCAAGCTGCAGGAAAACACGATGGGCTGGGCAAACGAGAGCAACCAAGACAGCTACATCCGCATCGAGGTTCGCAAAGAGAGGGATTATGACAAGACGGATTGGGAAGCCCGCAAGGTTTTCTGGGAAATCAAAGCCAACGCCGGCATTTGCCAGATGGGCGGAGATCCAACGCCGGAGGAACTTTTGAAAGCCGCCGACGAGATTGCGCGGGGGGCAAGATTCACAGCCGCAATCAACAGCATGGAGCTTTCCTGCATCGAAAACTTCTAAAACCGAAATGAGGGAGCGCCGCTCGAAAGGGCGGTGCTCTTGCTCTCATCATCTTCTGTGGTAAGGCTTTTTCATACCGTTTTGGAAATGGAGGTTTCCATGAACTTCTTCACAAAACTCTTTCGTTCGCGGGACAAGCCCATGAATCACCTCGGCGGTTTGTCCTTTTTGTTTGGGCAGACTGCGGCAGGCAAGGCGGTCAACGAACGGACGGCAATGCAGACAACGGCGGTCTATGCTTGTGTCCGTATTCTCGCGGAGTCCATCGCAGGGCTGCCGCTTCACGTCTACGTCTACAAAGAACAGGGCAAGGAGCGCGTGCCGGAGCACCCGTTATACTTCCTGCTCCACGATGCGCCGAATCCCGAGATGACGAGTTTCGTCTTTCGTGAGACGCTCATGGCACATCTCCTCCTGTGGGGGAATGCTTATGCACAAATTTTGCGGGA
>NZ_KB290955.1:5592-6628 GCF_000318175.2 Selenomonas sp. oral taxon 138 str. F0429
GGAATGCTTATGCACAAATTTTGCGGGATGGCAGAGGACGTGTTCTCGGACTTTATCCGCTGCTTCCGGACAAGATGGAAGTCAGCCGTGACAGTCGCACGGGTGAGCTTTACTACACCTATACGCGAAGCACGGAGGAGAATCCGAATTTTGCGGACAAGGGGCAGATTCGTCTGCGACGTGAGGATGTACTTCACATTCCGGGACTCGGATTTGACGGACTTGTTGGGTATTCACCTATTGCTATGGCAAAGAATGCCATCGGCATCGCTCTGGCAACGGAAGAGTATGGCGCGGCATTTTTCAAGAACGGAGCGCGTCCGGGCGGCGTGCTTGAGCATCCGGGCGTTCTGAAAGACCCGTCGAAGCTCCGTGAGAGCTGGCACGCAGTCTACGGCGGTACGATGAACACGGGCAGGATCGCCGTCCTCGAGGAGGGCGTAAAGTATCAGCAGATTGCCATACCGCCGGAGGAGGCGCAGTTCCTTGAAACAAGGAAGTTCCAGATTGACGAGATTGCACGTCTCTATCGTGTGCCGCCGCATATGGTCGGGGATTTGGAGAAATCCAGCTTCAACAACATCGAGCAGCAGTCGTTGGAGTTCGTGAAGTACACGCTGAATCCGTGGGTGGTGCGCTGGGAGCAGTCGCTGCAGAAAGCCCTGCTTACGGATAGGGAGCGGAAGGAATATTTCATCCGTTTCAAGGTGGACGGGCTTTTGCGCGGAGACTACAAGAGCCGCATGGAGGGATATGCCATCGGGCGACAGAACGGATGGCTCTCGGCGAACGACATCCGCAGTCTTGAGGACATGAATCCCATCGAAGCAGACGAGGGCGGCGATCTGTACCTCATCAACGGGAACATGACAAAACTGAGGGACGCAGGGCTGTTTGCCGCTAGGCAGAAGGGAGTAAGTGATGAAACGTAAATTTTGGAACTGGGTGCGAAACGAGGGAGAGAAGCGAACCCTTCTCCTTGATGGTGAGATTTCGGATGAGACGTGGTGGGGCGATGAAGTCACACCTCAGATGT
>NZ_KB290955.1:6648-8180 GCF_000318175.2 Selenomonas sp. oral taxon 138 str. F0429
AGGGAAATGTCAATGTCAAGATTGACGGGATTGCCGCTTCCGCCGCATCCGTTGTGGCGATGGCAGGATCAACGGTTGAGATTTCTCCCTTGGGGATGTTGATGATTCACAATCCCATGACCGTCTCCATCGGCGATACACACGAGATGGAGCGGACGATTACGTTCCTTGCCGAAATTAAGGAGAGCATCATCAACGCTTATGAGATCAAGACGGGGCTTTCCCGTGCGAAGATTTCACGGCTGATGGATGCCGAGACGTGGATGAACGCAAAGAAGGCGGTGGAGCTTGGATTTGCGGATTCTGTTCTCTATACGGACGCACAGCGTCCTGTTACCGATGCGGCAGACGGGCTGATCTTCTCCCGTGCCGCTGTCACGAACTCCCTGCTCTCGAAATTCGGGCAGGGAACACACAATGTCGATGCAGAGCCGTTTAAAAAGCGGCTCTTTTCTATTTCACACTAAGAAACTAATGGAGGGACAAGGACATGGATAAGATTATGGCAATGCGCGAGAAGCGTGCGGAAATGTGGGAACAGGCAAAGCAGTTTCTGGATTCTCACGAAAAGGACGGGCATCTCACAGCCGAAGATGCCAAAGCATACGAGCAAATGGAGAATGAGGTGCTTGCGCTCGGCAAGGACATCGAGCGCATGGAGCGTCAGGCGATTCTCGATGCGCAGCTTGCAAAGCCCGTGACGGCGGCAATCACCAACATTCCGGGGGCTGTGCTCAACGCGGAAAAGACGGGACGTGCAAGCGAGGCATACCATGCAGCAATGCTGAAGGCACTCCGTACGAACTTTCGGCAGGTGGAGAACGTCCTGCAGGAGGGCGTGGATGCAAACGGCGGCTATCTCGTGCCGGAGGAATACGATCAGCGTCTCATTGACGTTCTGAATGAGGAGAACGTCCTGCGTCCGCTTGCAACGACGATCACCACGAGTGGGGAGCACAAGATCAACATCGCCGCCACAAAACCTGCGGCTGCGTGGATTGAGGAGGGCGCAGCACTTACCTTCGGGGACGCGACCTTCGACCAGATCGTTCTCGACGCGCACAAGCTCCACGTCGCAGTCAAGGTAACGGAAGAGCTTCTCTACGACAACGCCTTCAACCTTGAGAACTATCTCATCGAGCAGTTCGGCAAGGCACTGGGCAACGCAGAGGAGGACGCATTCCTGAATGGCGATGGGACGCACAAGCCGAAGGGACTTCTCACCTCGGCAAAAACATCTGTCACCACGGCGGCGGCAGACCTCAAGGCGGACGAACTCGTGACGCTCGTCTACAGCCTCAAGCGTCCCTACCGCAAGAATGCAGCGTTCATCGTCAACGATCAGACGCTTGCCAGCATCCGAAAGCTCAAGGATGCGAATGGGGCGTATTTCTGGCAGCCGTCGTATCAGATGGGCGAACCCGACCGTCTGCTCGGCTATCCCGTGTATTCCTCGGCGTATATGCCTGCTGTCGAGGCGGGTAAGACCGTCATCGCATTCGGTGACTACTCCTACTACAACATCGGCGACC
>NZ_KB290957.1:0-3315 GCF_000318175.2 Selenomonas sp. oral taxon 138 str. F0429
GTTCAAGGAGGGGATGAGATGAGCGGGAAGATTAGCTGAGACGCAGCTCAACAACATACAGATGGCGACGTAGGTCGCTTTTTTTATTGCAGGAGGTGTACATCTTGAGAAAAACCACATCCGAAATGCAGCTCGTCCCCATCGGAAAGCTCGTGCCTTATGTAAACAATGCCCGTACCCACTCGAAGGAGCAGATCACCAAGCTGCGCTCGTCTTTGCGTGAGTTCGGCTTTGTGAATCCCGTCATCATCGACCGGGAGTTCAACGTCATAGCGGGACATGGCAGAATCCTCGCCGCGAAGGAGGAGAATATCGAGCAGGTTCCGTGTGTATTTGTGGATTACCTCACGGAAGCGCAGAAGAAAGCATACATCCTTGCGGACAACCGTTTCGCTCTCGATGCGGGATGGGATGAAGATATGTTGCGCGTCGAGATGGAAGCGTTGCAGGATATGGACTTTGACATCTCGCTCACGGGCTTCGACGAAGCTGAAATCGCTGATCTGTTTGCCGCAGACGATAACGAGGCGCAGGAAGATGATTTCGACGAAGATGCCGCCCTGCAGGCAGAGGCTTTCGTAAAAACCGGTGAGTTGTGGCTTTTGGGCAAGCATCGTCTCCTTTGTGCCGACTCTACAAAACCCGAGGATGTAAAACTTCTCATGGACGGCAAAAAGGCGAATGTGTGCATTACCGACCCGCCGTATGCGTGCAACTACACAGGCGGCACCGGCATGAAAATCATGAATGACAACCTGAAAGGTGAGGAGTTCTATCAGTTCCTGCTTTCGGCATTCAAAAACGCCTATGAGAATCTCGCGGATGGGGCTGCCATATACATTTTTCACTCGGATGCGGAAAAGGTCAATTTCTACAATGCCGTTGTTGCTGCCGGATTTCACTACTCAACAACCTGTATCTGGGTAAAACAGTCTCTTGTTCTGGGACGCTTTGATTATCAAATGCGCCATGAGCCTGTCATTTACGCATTCAAGGACACCGTGAAGCACAAATTCTACGGTGACAGAAAGCAGACCACCGTTTGGGAATTTGACCGACCGAGCAAGTCGAAACTGCACCCGACAACGAAACCGCTGCCGCTCATCGCATACCCCATGAAAAACTCCTCGCTGGTCAACAGCATCGTCTTGGATTTGTTCGGTGGCAGCGGCTCGACACTGATGGCAGCGGAACAAATGGATCGCACGGCATATCTGATGGAACTTGATCCTGTTTATGTCTCGGCGATTGTGCGCCGTTTTGTGGCATATCGTGGAAATACGGAGGACGTGTATATCATCCGTGATGGGCAAAAGCTCCCCTGCTCCGAGGTATATATCCCCTCAGCAGAAGAGCTTGGCATGAAGGATAGTGCGATAAATGACATTCAAAAAGGGCGGAAGAAAGGAGGATGAGGACGTGTGCAATGTGAAATATACGTTTTCCGAGGACGGGAGCATTGCCTACGGGCATCTTCCTGACGGTATCGTTTTTATGGTGGACACTTCATCTTTGGATAAGATCGCCGGAATCAGCTTTTATCGCAATTACCGTGATTTGACGGGAAAAATCCTTTACGTGATGGACAGATACAGAAAACAGCTGCATCGTCATCTGGTGGATGTCCCCAAAGGCTATGAAGTCGATCATATCAATCTGGACACGTTGGACAATCGCCTATGCAATCTCAGAATTTGTACGCATCAGCAGAATCAGTGCAACCAACCACGGCAGAGAAACAACACCTCTGGGGTGACGGGTGTCAGCTTCTACAAACCTCGCGGGAAATATCGTGCGAGAATCAAGATTTGTCAGCATGATATACACCTTGGTTATTATCAAACATTTGAAGAAGCTGTTCAGGCGCGGAATGTGGGAATGGCCTGTATGTTCGGGGATTACGGACGGTATGACGAGGTGGAAGAAATTCCTCCGTGGATAGAAGAAGATGTCATCAACCGATGTAAACGGTTCGTGGATTTATCAATCTGCGAATCGTTTATTGATTTTGTGAAGAGTGCGGCGTAATGCCAAAGGAGGAATCTTGATGCGTGTGTTTTTGAATCCGGGTCACGCTCCGGATGGCAATCCCGACCCTGGTGCGTGCGGGTATGGGCTGCGGGAATGCGATGTTGCAAAGAATGTCGCTGACCTTGTGGCGGGCTATCTTACTGCTGCAGGTGTAGAAGTTGTGGGATGTTTGCAGTCGGACAGCTTGGAGGAAGTCGTTGACTCTTCCAACCGCAGCGATGCGGCCGTATTCATCTCCATCCACTGCAACGCCTGTAATGGCAGTGCGAACGGAACGGAGGTATGGCACTTCTACGGAAGCGGCGAAGGGGAGAAGCTGGCACAGTGCATCCAGAATCAGATCGTGGATGCGATCGGAACTGTGGATCGCGGCGTGAAGGGTGCAAAGCCCGGTGTTAACGGTCTGTACGTTCTGAGCAACACCGATGCGGTCGCCATACTTGTGGAGCTTGCGTTTATCGACCATGCGGGTGATGCACAGTTGCTCCGCAGTCGGCAGGATGAATTCGCGCGTGCGATTGCACGCGGAGTAACGGACTATGAAGGAGAGTGCTGAAGATGAAACTGGAACACATTCAAAATGAGTTGAAGAATCATGTGGGGGATTTCGTGCGGACGGAGGCAAAGGAAGCGACCGTTCTTTGGCTGCACGAGAAAGGACTCCCGGCGGCGTGTGAAGTATCGGCGGCGTATACGGCGGCACTTCGCGAGAGTGCCGAGAAGGAAACGGGATGGTGCAGATTCCGCGACCGCATCTTCTTGCCGCTTGTCATCGACGGGGCAATCTGGATGACGGGCAAGATGCTTGAGCGCATGACTTCCCCTCATTCTGTGAAATGATGACGCTCGGGAGTTTGTTTGACGGGAGTGGAGGATTCACACTCGGTGCTGTTCTTGCGGGGATTACACCAAAGTGGGCATCGGAGGTTGAGCCGTTCCCGATTCGCGTCACCACGAAGCGGCTTCCCTCCGTCAAACATCTTGGAGACATTCATAACATCCGAGGAGACAAAATAGAGCCTGTGGACATTATCACGTTCGGTTCGCCCTGTACGAATCTCAGCATCGCAGGACGGCGGGAAGGTCTGCATGGGCAGGAGTCCATACTGTTCTTCGAGGCTATTCGTATCGTTCGGGAAATGAGGAGGGGGACGGATGGGAAATATCCGAGATTCATCGTGTGGGAAAACGTCGCGGGAGCATTCTCGAGTTCCGGGGGGCGGGACTTCCAATCTGTCCTTACGGAGATTGTCCGCATCAAAGAGCCGGAAGCACCCGAGGTGC
>NZ_KB290957.1:3490-3710 GCF_000318175.2 Selenomonas sp. oral taxon 138 str. F0429
GGCTGGGGAGTTCCACAGCGTCGGCGCAGAATCTTCCTTGTCGCAGATTTTGGAGGATCGTGTGCCGGACAAATACTATTTGACACCGAAAGCGTGCGCGGGGATCTTGCGCCGTGCTTCGCTTCGTGGCAAGGCACTGCCCGAAAGTTTGCGGATGGCGCTGGAACGCCAAGCGGGCGGATAAGTGCAGGTTTCTGTACCGAGCATTCCGCACAGAGCC
>NZ_KB290957.1:3730-4606 GCF_000318175.2 Selenomonas sp. oral taxon 138 str. F0429
GGAATAATCAGCCGCTTGTATTGAAGGACGTACAAGCATACGGCATCTCCTCGTTCCAGTCCAATGCCATGAAATCAAGCAATCCGCACTCCGGGATATATGAAACCGAGACGGCTCGGACGATTGATCAGAGCGGCGGGAATCCCTCATGTTGTCAGGGTGGCGTTGCCGTTGTTTCCATCCAAGGCTCGATGATCGGACGCTCCGTGAAGAACGGCCCGCAGGGAAGTGGTATCGCAGAGAATGTGAGTTTTACGCTCAATACCGCTGACCGTCATGCGGTCTATGCCATGACCACGGGCTGTCACTCTCATTTTGTAAAGGAGAAATGCCCGACGCTCATGGCGCGGGATTTCAAAGACCCGATGGTTGTCAATCAGCCCGTCTATGCCGTGCGGAGATTGACACCGACCGAGTGCGGACGTTTGCAGGGCTTTCCCGATGGATGGTGCGCGGGGCTTGAAACGGATAATCCCACGGAGGAAGAAATGGTGTTCTGGCGCGCGGTCTTTGAGACACACCGAAAAATCACAGGCGGCAAGAAGCCCAAGACCGATACGCAGATTCGCAGATGGCTGAAGAATCCGCACTCGGATGCGGCAGAGTATAAGATGTGGGGCAACGGTGTCGCACTTCCTTGTGTATTTTATGTCCTTACAGGAATTGCACATTTCGGGCATTCGGTGTATACAACACAATTTGCTTGCTAATTCTTCCCATGTGAGTGATGAATGTAATGACCAAAGTTCATAAAGGAGGAAACCACCATGAAGGTCAATTACAACATCCAAAAGGAAGAGCGCAAGGCGATGGTCGGGGTCATCAGCAAGGTGCTGGGCATCAAGCCTGCCTACTGCGGCGCACCGACATTTTCCT
>NZ_KB290957.1:4626-5192 GCF_000318175.2 Selenomonas sp. oral taxon 138 str. F0429
CGCATTCGAGATCACGAAGGACGGCAGCCTTTGCCTCGACGATGCCACCGACAAAGCGACACTTGCGCGTGTGCGCGCGGCACTGCGCGAGGAGGGCTTTATGTCCGAGGCTTCCTGCGCGGACATAGGGGAAGATGATCCGATCCTGACGGAATCGACGGTGGAAGAGCCTACCGCAGTTGATGCGGCAGAGGATAAGCTGACACCAACAGAAACGTCGGAAGAACCTGCTCCGACAGAGGAAGCGATGGCAGAACCCGACGAGGACAGCCTTTCCATCAGCCTCCCGCGCAGCCTCTTCACGGAGACCGCACTGAACAATCTGGACGCGCTTCTCCTGAGCAAGGGACGGCTCATTCGTCACGCCTTTGACATTCGCGAGGCGATCTACACGCTGACCGATGACCGAATCACCTTTGCGTGGCTGCACGGCACAATCACCGACGAGACGGCAAAGGCATACGCCGAGTTTATCAGCAAGCTCTGCCTGATGGCGCGGACGCAAAAGCGCGTCACGGCGAAGGAGAAGATTGTGGACAACGAGAAATACGCATTCCGCTGCTTTC
>NZ_KB290957.1:5212-5905 GCF_000318175.2 Selenomonas sp. oral taxon 138 str. F0429
ACAAAGAGTCGCGCAAGATTCTCCTGCAGAACCTTATGGGCAGCAGTGCATTTAAAAGCGGACATCGGAAAGGGGATGAGCGTCATGCATTTTCCGAGTAGGGAGCAGATCGCCGCGCTTCGAGAGCGGTACCCACGCGGAACGAAGGTGGAACACCTCGGCATGGATGATTCACAAGCCCCGCCGACGGGAACGATGGGCGAGGTCATGGGCGTTGACGATGCGGGACAGCTTCTCGTCCGATGGGAGACAGGATCGTCGCTGAGCCTCATCCCCGGTGTGGACTCCTTCCGCATCGTGCAGAAAGGCGGCAGATCATGAACGAGAAGATTGTTTCCCAGATCAGGGACATCCGCGATTCGGGGCGGGTGAATATGTTTGATGTTCCCGGTGTTCAGCGCATGGCGTTTAAGATGGGATTCTACGAACTGGTCTGTTTCATCGAGGAAGACCGTGCGGCGTATGTACGCTTTATCCTCACGGGTGAAAAATAGCCGATAGGTTCGGCGATTCAGCACAGCCTTTCGGGGCTGTGTTTCTCTCGAAAAATAAGTGTAGTTTATCCGAAATATGACTTGCTATATTCCTCGTTTAGAGTGATATATACACATGGAAAAGGGAACAACCTACACACAGAAAGCGAGGAACACAAAATGAAGAACGCAGAAGCAAGATGGCCGAAGACCACCACGA
>NZ_KB290957.1:6062-6295 GCF_000318175.2 Selenomonas sp. oral taxon 138 str. F0429
TCTACGAGATGGTCGAAACGCCGGAGGAGACGGGTTTCGCGGACATCGAATGCCGCCTGAACCTTGTCGAAGCCGCCAAGGAGCTTTTCGAGGACGGCGGGCACGCGATGGCTTGGTGCATGAAGCGCATCTAAGCCGTGCCAAATAAAAAACAGCCCTTCGGGGCTGCTTCTCGTTTCAGATATTGTGAGTCGCTGAGAGCGGCTCTTTTTTGATGGGGGTGATTGCTTGCG
>NZ_KB290957.1:6315-6600 GCF_000318175.2 Selenomonas sp. oral taxon 138 str. F0429
AGTTCATGGCAGAGGACGCGCACTATGACAAAGCTGCTGCGGACTATGCTATGGGCTTTATCGAGTGCCTGTGCCATACGAAGGGGACGTGGGCAGGAAAGCCCTTCGAACTCATCGACTGGCAGGAGCGCATTATCCGAGACATTTTCGGAATTTTGAAGCCGAATGACTATCGTCAGTTCAACACAGCGTATATCGAGATAGGGAAGAAGAACGGGAAGAGCGAACTCGCAGCCGCTGTGGCACTCCTCCTTTGCTGCGGCGACGGTGAGGAGCGAGCCGAGG
>NZ_KB290957.1:6620-6915 GCF_000318175.2 Selenomonas sp. oral taxon 138 str. F0429
TTATCCGAGACATTTTCGGAATTTTGAAGCCGAACGGGTATCGGCAGTTCAATACGGCGTATGTTGAGCTGCCCAAGAAGCAAGGAAAATCAGAACTTGCCGCCGCCGTTGCACTTCTTCTTTGCTGCGGCGACGGTGAGGAGCGAGCCGAGGTGTATGGCTGTGCTGCTGATCGTCAGCAAGCAAGCATCGTATTCGAGGTCGCAGCAGATATGGTGCGTATGTGTCCTGCACTCAGCAAGCGAGTGAAGATCCTTGCCTCTCAGAAGCGTATGGTGTATTTGCCGACGAACAG